>NZ_JANCLV010000039.1:0-1849 GCF_024294965.1 Pseudarthrobacter humi | reverse complement strand
GAATTAGGGGGTTTGGCCGCCCGCGGTAACCAGCTCTTCGCTGTTCCCCTCGCGGCGACTTAGAAAACAATACACCCACCCAACCCCCACCGCAAATCCACCCCCACAACGGGACCTAACCCCCAGGATCCGTGTCGTGGCGGGGAATCTGAGGCGCTCACCGGAGTCCCGGGGCACTATTCGGCCAGAACTGGTTTCTGTTGACTGGATCACATCACGCAGGGAACAGCCAGCAACCGAGACGACCAAAGCTGTGGACTCTCCGGCGGCATGTCGGAACCTCAGTGCGCATCCCTGCCTGCCATGTCGACTACGAACGGCTCAGGCGTGCACTGATGGCGGCGTGCGGCCGATGACCAGGATCAGTCCGTCGCTGATGGGAGATGGTGTCGAAGCCGGCTGCACTAAGGATCCCGCTGAGGTCTCCCACAGGCCAGGAGTACGCAGGCGTCACCGCATGTGGAAATCTCGCGATTTCGTCTCCTTCAAACAGACCTATGAGGAGAAGCCCGCCAGGAGTCAGGCGCCGTGCCAGTTCCCGCAGAACGGAGGGAACCTGGTCGGGTTCAAAGTGGATTAGCGAGTACCAAGCCAGGATGCCGGATGCATATCCTTCGGGAACTCCGAGACTAGTGAGGGAGGCGACGCGGAATGGGATGCTGGGGAAGGATGCTTGTGCCTGCTTGATGAACGCCGGCACAAAATCAATTCCTTCGACCGCCGCCCCATGGTCCGCGAGGAACTTGGTCCAATGGCCGGGCCCGCATCCCACATCCAGAACTGGCCCCACCAGAGGTGCGGCCCAGTCAGCTACGAGCTTCCGATCAGCTGGATGGGTGGACTCGACCGACCCAAATCTCGCTGTGTACTCGGCAGCTCTCTTTGCGTACGCGGTCTCGACCTCTGCATCCGTCATGCAGCCACCTTATGGTGGGCACAGTAATCGATGCTTCCGGCAGAGGTTGCCTATTCGTTTGACGTGCCCTCCACAGACCGGTGCGGCCACGGATGGCCTGCTGGACTCGACGCCGGCACTCATCGAGCGCCCACCAGGCGTGCGGGTCCGATACCCACTCGGATCGGGGTGAGGTCGACGATCACGGTAACGTACTTCTCGCCACTCCTGGTCTGGAGCAGGTTCTGCGGGTCGGCCGAGGGGCAGAACCTTGACCACATGTGGTGCGTCGGATCCATAATCAGGTTGGGCACCAGTGCGGTGCCGCAGAGAAGAGCCGAAGGACGGCGCCGCCGGAGCAGGGGAGTCCTCGAATGACGAAGTACCTGATCTCGTTCCCTGCTGAGGCCATGGTGGTCCCCGAGGAGGACTTCGAGGCGGTGGTCGATGCCTCGCATGCAGTCATCGAAGAGGCCAAGGCGGCGGGCGTGTACGTCTTCGGCGGCGGGATCGATGAGGACGTAGACCCAGTGCTCGTGGCCGGTGACGGCACCGTCACCGAGGGCACGTACCCAGGCCATAAGGTACCCAACGGCGGCTACACCGTTCTCGAGCTGCCCTCGCGGGAGGCTGCACTCGAGTGGGCTAGGATGATCGCCGTCGCCTGCCGCTGCTCGCAAGAGGTCCGGCAGTTCCACTATGACCCGGCAAGCTGACGAGGGCGACGTCAGCCAGAGCCGTTCGTGCGTCAGGGGCCCATAGTGAGAGGCGTGCACCAGCGCATAGGGGGGGATCTCGACCGACGGCACCCCGCAGGCTTGAATTCCAGCAGCTTGAGTTCTAGCGATCGTTGCAACACCCCCGAATAATCGGGAGTCGCAACACCCATGGAATCACCATCGAAAAGTAGTCCTTCCTTAAAGAAAAAATCTCCTCTACCGGAAGAACCGGCGT
>NZ_JANCLV010000038.1:0-1968 GCF_024294965.1 Pseudarthrobacter humi | reverse complement strand
GCTTGAGTTCTAGCGATCGTTGCAACACCCCCGAATAATCGGGAGTCGCAACACCCATGGAATCACCATCGAAAAGTAGTCCTTCCTTAAAGAAAAAATCTCCTCTACCGGAAGAACCGGCGTCGACGGCCGGGGCGCCGGGGAAGCGTTCCCAGCAGTCCCACACCCGGGCGCAAAGACAGGATTTCCTTTCCGCCGTTGAGCGGTTGGGAAGTGTTGCCGCCGCGGCCAAGGAACTCGGCATTAACCGGAGCACGTGCCAGAAGTGGGCGAACGCTGCCGGGATCAGGCCGCAGCGCCAGTACAGCCAAGCGGACAAGGACCACTTCTATGCCGTTCTGGACAGGACGGGCACCATCACCGCGGCGGCCCAGGAGCTGGGATTGAACATCAGCACGGCTCATAAATGGGCCGGCAAGGTCAATCCTGCCAGGAGAAAACCACGGGTCATAGGAACTGTGAGGGCTGCTCCTCCGCGGCGCCACCCGTCGGCGGTGATTGTGGAGTTCCTGGGCCTGCTGCGCGAAATCGGCAACGTCAGCGCTGCAGCCCGGCAACTGGGCCTGAACCCCTCCACCTGCTTCAACTGGGCCAGGGCCGCCGGTCTGGTCTCAGTCGGTACGCGAGGCCCATCGGCGAAGCAAATTCATTACCTGCGCCTGCGCCAGGAAGGAGCCGGCCGGAGGGATGCTGCCCTCGCCGTCGGCGCCAGCAAACCGAGCTCCTACAACTGGGACCGGCAACAGGCTGCAAAGGACACGTCCGCGGCCCAAGGCCAGGCCGGGGATCTGCCGTATAAACAGGAAGTGAGAACTACATTCGCGGAACCTTCGGCCCCTGCAGCGGCACCAGAGCTGACGGCAGCGGCGGTGCCGGAGCTGCCAGCCTCAGTGACGGCGCCAGTACCCGCCGCGGTGGCGTTGGAAGCCCTGGAACAGCCCATCAGCGCCCGCTACCTGTCCCTGCCCGAGCGGGAGAGGATCGCGGACCTGCGCTCCCACGGAACCTCCATGCAGGCGATCGGCAGGGCACTGGGCCGGTCCGTGGGCACCATCAGCCGGGAGATCAAACGCAACAGCCACCCCATGCTCGGCTACCGGCCCTACGGTGCTCACCGTGCCGCCACGGCCGCCCGGGCACGGCCGAAGGACAGTAAGCTGGCAGAACCCGGGGAACTGCACGACTACGTGAAGATCAAGCTCCTCACCCGCTGGTCCCCGGAACAGATTTCGAAGCTGCTGATCAAGGAATTTCCCGATGACGAGCAGATGCGCGTGAGCACCGAAACGATCTACCAGGCCCTGTACTTCCAGGCCCGCGGCGGGCTCAAACGCGAGGTCAAAGAGGCCCTGCGCAGCGGCCGGACCCGCCGCAAGCAGCACAGGAATCCCGAGGAACGCACCAGTCGTTTCCGGGACCCGATGATCAACATTTCCGAACGTCCCGCCGAGGTCGAAGACCGCGCCGTCCCGGGCCATTGGGAGGGGGATTTAGTGACCGGAGCCTACAACCAGTCGGCGATCGCAACGCTGGTTGAACGTACCACCCGCTACGTGATGTTGGTGCACCTGCCGGTGGACCATACGGCCGAATCGGTCCGCGACGGGCTGATCAAGACCATGTCCACTCTGCCGGCACACCTGCGGGGATCCCTGACTTGGGATCAGGGCGCCGAAATGGCCAAACACAGGGCTTTCAGCATCGCCACCGACATGGACGTCTACTTCTGCGACCCCGCCAGTCCCTGGCAACGCGGATCCAACGAGAACACGAACGGTCTGCTGCGCCAATATTTCCCCAAAGGTACTGACCTGAACGCCTACGGGCCAGAGGACCTCGAGCACGTCGCCCAGGAACTCAACGCACGACCGCGCAAGACACTGGACTGGGACACCCCAGCCGAGCGTCTACGTGATTTACTGATGGCCAGCTAAGCACGGGTGTTGCAACGACTCCTGGAATTCAAGC
>NZ_JANCLV010000037.1:0-2177 GCF_024294965.1 Pseudarthrobacter humi | reverse complement strand
CCCGGAAGCTAAGACCCACAGCGCCGATGGTACTGCACCCGGGAGGGTGTGGGAGAGTAGGTCACCGCCGGAACATCATTACAGGTCGAGAGCCCCCCAACCACCAGGTTGGGGGGCACTCCCTTTTAACGGCCCCTCACGGCACCCCGGCACGCTCCCCCACTTGGTGCAGTGAAATTGGGTATCCCGAGTGTGACTTTTCGTTGGGAATGGCTGCAGCCATGTTGGCTGCCTGGCCGTCGGGGCTATGGCTCGAAGGGTTCAGCCAAGGGATTCATTCTCCTTCTTCATGAAGTAGTCAACACCGGTGTATCCGCCGTCAGTGACAATAGATGCTCCAGTGATGAAGGATGCCTCGCCGCTAAGAAGAAAGGCGACGACCTTGGCTATGTCATCAGGACTCCCGTTGCGGCCCAGCGGTGTGAGGCTTGCTGCCTCGTAGGGTTCAGTCAATATGCCGGAATCTACCCAGCCTGGAGTCACGGCGTTGACCCGCACTCCACGGGGGCCAAGCACGTTGGCGAGGCTTCGGGTGACAGAAAGTAGAGCAGCCTTGCTGGCCGAGTAGGCGATGCTCCGGAAGGACCCGATGTACGCATCCGTGCTGGCGATGTTGACGATGCTCCCGCCCGGGGACATGCGAAGGCCGATGGACTGGGCAAGAATCAGAGGGGCCGTGACATTGACGGCGAGGGTCCTGTCCCAAACATCAAGACGGAATTCCTCGAATGACTGCTTCTCGAGGATTCCGGCATTATTGACCAGCGCGCCGAAGGAAAACTCATCATGGATCCGGCGGGCAAAGTCCAGCGTTTTGGATCTGTCTGTTAAATCGAGCTGACGTATTTCAACCCCGTGCGTCCGAGCAAGCTCCTTCGCGTCCTCGAGACCGGTGTTGTACGTCGCAACTACCTTCCAACCGCTCTCCGCTAGCTTTTCGGCAATGGAGCGGCCGATGCCTCGCGCTCCTCCCGTAACCAGCGCGGTCCGTTCGCTTGTCATCGCGCCTCCACTGAATTCTCTGGTTGGGGATTCGGATAGTCGTATAGTGCGTCGCGCCGGGGCCCGAACGCCGCCCATTCCGAAGCGCCAGCCCGGTAGCCACCTTTGGGCCTCAGCGAGGAACTCGTACTTCTTTCGCGTCGCCCACTTGATCCGCAGGTCCAGTCTTATGCCGTAGGACAGGGTTGTTGTTGTTGTGCTCGCCGCGGAGCGCTGCCGGTGATATCGGCGATCTCGCGGTCGCTGAAGCCCGAAGTGGCGCAGCTGCTGCGCGTCGCCGGGGTGAGCTACTTAATGCAGATGACGTAGATATTGAGCGGACCGGCCGGGGATTGCTGCACCAGCCATCCGTTATTGTCTGTGTCTGGCCGGTTTTGAAGCACCGTGCGGGTGAGGGGTTCTCCTTCCATCTTGTATCCGCCACCAACAGCGACCTCGCCGGGAGCGCAACCTCCGCCAAAGATGTCAACGTGGTCTGATGTGTAAGTCTCGCCGTAACGCTTGTTGAAGCTGCTGCTCCGGTGTCGCCCTTCTCGCCCTGAATGCCCTGAATGCCCTGGATCCCCTGGATCTTCCAGGAGATCGGCGTCTCCTTCTTCGTATCGCAGGCAGCGCCTGCGGCCAGGACTCGGAGCTGGCCGCTGGTCATATTAGAGCAGGCGCTGATCACGCCAGCAGCGGACGTCGTCATCGACGCGTACGCAAATGGCTGCGCCGGTGCCGCGAACGAGCGCGGCGGTTAGACAGAGAACCTTCGGACTGGTTCTGGTAAAGCTGAACTGAGACACCGGATACCTCCTGGCAGGCCAAAGCGGAATAAGACTCGGCCAGTGTATGCCCGGGAAAAGAGGCCAACCAGCGTAGCGAGGGGCTTCCCGGTACTCGTCTTTTCGCCGGTACTACCCGTCTTTCAGCCCGGTCTACTCGCTCTTGGTTGAGGACCCAGGGCCGGATTATCTGGCGGTCCGGCGCCTGCAATGCCCGCCTCCGCGGGGAGGGAGTGTCAACGGCAACTTAGAAATGACCGGTGGCGGCATGTTGGTTTGCC
Source organism: Pseudarthrobacter humi (assembly GCF_024294965.1). Taxonomy (NCBI): domain Bacteria; kingdom Bacillati; phylum Actinomycetota; class Actinomycetes; order Micrococcales; family Micrococcaceae; genus Pseudarthrobacter; species Pseudarthrobacter humi. Next base: position 127 of record NZ_JANCLV010000037.1, on the reverse strand, counting down.
CGCTGCTTGAATTCCAGGAGTCGTTGCAACACCCGTGCTTAGCTGGCCATCAGTAAATCACGTAGACGCTCGGCTGGGGTGTCCCAGTCCAGTGTCTTGCGCGGTCGTGCGTTGAGTTCCTGGGCGA
>NZ_JANCLV010000036.1:0-2566 GCF_024294965.1 Pseudarthrobacter humi | reverse complement strand
TGAATACTGGCTTCCAAGGGAGCCACGTGCCGTGCGCTTCAGAGCCACCTGGCCAGATCACGGATCGTGTCGTTCAGAGCCACGATTGGCGTGGTTGAGAGCCACCTGAAAAGCTCCTCCCACCATGTGATGGCCACGTGGTGGGAGGAGTACCGGTAATGGTACGGAAGATCAAGGCGAAACTTGTCTTGCAGTTACGAAATCAGGGTTTATCAGGCAGGTCGATCGCCTCGGCGCAGGGCATCGCGCGCAATAGCATCCAGGCGGTGCTCGATGCAGCGGACCGGCTCGGCGTCGTCTGGGATGACGTCGCGGAGCTGTCGGAAGCCGAGGTGTATGCGGCCGTGTTCCCCGGCCGCGGCGTTCATGAGAGCGTCTTCGCGCAGCCGGACTGGCCCCGGGTTCACGCTGAGTTGGCCCGGGTCGGGGTGACGTTGAAGCTGTTGCACCAGGAGTATGTCGACGCAGCGTCCATGGCGCAGGCAACGATGAGCTATGACCGGTTCTGCCGCCTCTATGGCGAACACGCCGCCGTCTCGGGGGCGACGTCAAGGGTCGGGCACAAGGCCGGCCGCAGTATCGAGGTCGACTGGTCCGGACCCACGATGCAGCTGTTGGATCCGACGACGGGTGAGCTGTCGAGGGTGTATTTGTTCGTCGCGTGCCTGCCGTTCAGCCGGTATGCCTTCGTGGAAGCGAGCCTGGACATGAAGCAGGAGTCGTGGCTGCGCGCCCACACGGCGATGTTCGCGTTCTTCGGTGGCAGCGTCCCGCGCCTGGTCCCGGACAATTTGAAGACCGGGGTGATTTCCCACCCGAAGGAGGGCGAGGTCGTGCTCAACGACGCTTACCGGGAGATGGCGGCGCACTACTCGGCCGCGGTCCTCCCGGGCAGAGTTCGCCACCCTCGAGACAAGAGTGGTGCCGAGAACACAGTCTCCCATGTCGCGACCTGGGTCATCGCCGGCCTCCGGCACGAGCAGTTTACGTCGCTGGCGCAGCTGCGCCTGCGGATCCGGGAACAGATCGATGCCTATAACCGGGAGCCGTTCCAGAAACGTGACGGGTCACGCCTCAGTGTGTTCACCGCGGAGGAGAAGCCGTTGTTGCAGGCGCTGCCGGCGGCCCCATTCGAGATCAGCACGTGGGTCTATAAACGCAAGGTGAACGCCAACGCTCACGTGGTTTGGGCGAAGAACTTCTATTCCGTCCCTTTCAGCCATATCGGCGCCCTCGTTGACTTGCGCGTGACGGAGACGATGCTGGAGGTTTACCGGCGTGACGAGCGCCTGACCAGCCATTTGCTGCTGCCGGCCACGGCCAGCAACCAGTATCGGACGAACGAGGCGGACCTGCCCGAGGGACGCAGCTTCCAGGCCTGGGACCGGGGCCGGATCGAGGAGTGGGCGGCGCGGGTCGGACCTGCGACGGCGGCAGTGACAGCCAAGATCTTCGAGACCGTGTTCATCGATGAGGCCGGCTTCGACGCGGCGCTGGCGGTGCTGAAACTGTCGCGCCGATTCTCCCCGGCACGCCTCGAAGCGGCCTGCGCGCTGGCGCTGCGGGGCCCGATCCGCTCACCCCGCTATGCGCACCTGCGGCCGATCCTCGACACCGGACAGGACAAAACCGGACACACCCCCGAGCCCGAGCCGGATGATGGCGGTTATGTTCGCGGCGGCGCCTACTACGCCGGAGGCACCCGATGAGCGTCCTGGATGGGGAGACCAAACGCAAGCTCCGCGAGATGAACGCCGGCGAGCTGGTGGAGGCCATCGACCTCCAAGACGACACCCTCAGCATCAGCTTGTCGTTCGAGGAACGGGTCCGCCTGGTCGTCGACGACGCCTACTCCACCTTCATGCACTCGAAAGTGGACGGGCTGATCCGACGGGCGGGGCTTCGTTACCCCAACGCGGACCTGCGGCGCATCGACCTGCTCGACGAGCGCGGCCTCAACCGGCAGCTCCTGACCCAACTCGGGACCTGCTTGTTCGTCACTCGGCAGCAGAACGTCGTCTTCCAGGGGTTCACCGGGTCGGGGAAGTCGTATCTGGGCTGCGCGATCGCGAAACGCGCCTGCGAACATCGGATCCGCGCCCATTATGTTCGGATGCCCGACCTCGAAGAGGCCTGGGTCGCAGCTCAAGACACCCCCGGCGGCGCCGGCAAGTTCCTCCGGAAATACGCTGCCTTCACCCTGCTCGTCATCGACGAGTGGTTACTTGATCGGCCGACGGAATCGATGCGGACGATGTTGCTGGAGTTGATGGAGCGCCGTTACGGCGAGACGTCGACGGTATTCTGCACCCAGTATCAGCAGAAGGACTGGCATCACCGCCTCGGCGCCGGCGTCCACGCCGACGCCATCATGGACCGCATCATCCACAACACCACCTGGGTCGACACCGGCACCTACAACATGAGGGAGCAGACCGCCCTGGCCAGCGCCTAACGATGAGGTCGAGGGCCAGTGGCTCCCAAGCACACCACCACTGGCTCTCTTCCGCACGATCGGTGGCTCTGAAGCGCAAGATTGGGTGGCTCTCAAGGCATCAAATACTCA
>NZ_JANCLV010000035.1:0-3374 GCF_024294965.1 Pseudarthrobacter humi | reverse complement strand
TGTTATGCCGATGTCGTGATTATGCCGATGTTGGTCTGCGGTCCCAGGTTCCAGGCGGTGGACGGGACAAAAAGGTCGGCATAATCACAGCGCTGCGAGGAAGGCCAGGACGGCGTCGGTGGGTTGGTAACGCCCTGTCGCGGCGACACCCGATGGGGAGACTTTCGCGATTGCGTTCTCTTTGAGCGTCATGTCGGCGTGAAGGTAGATGTTTGTCGTGACGATCTGTTCGTGGCCGAGCCAGAGGGCGATCACGGTGGTGTCGACGCCGGCATGCAGCAGCCGCATCGCGGCGGTGTGCCGCAGCGTGTGAATGGTCACGCGCTTACCGATTAACGACGGGCAAGATGATGCCGCCGCGTTGATGGTGTGCCGGATGCGGTGCTCGATCGCGTCTCGGCTGAGACGCCGGCCAGTGCTGGTGGTGAACAGGGCGGCATCGGCGGGACCACCGTGTTCGGCGATCCATGCGGCGAGGATGGCAACGGCGGCGGGCAATAGCGGGGTGCGGCGTTCTTTGCGGCCCTTGCCGAGGCAGTGAACGTGCGCGCCGACACCGGTGTGGACGTCTGCGATGGCGAGCCCGATGATCTCGCTGATGCGCAACCCGGTCTGAATTGCCAGAGTGAACATCGCGTGATCACGGCGGCCGGTGCGGGTGCCCTGATCGCAGGCGCCCAGGAGTGCGTCGGCTTCGGCGGGATCGAGCCAGGTGACGATGTTGCGTTGCATCCGTGCGGTCGGGATCGCCAGGACGCGTTGGATCACCGCAGCGTGCTCGTGGTGGCGTAGCGCGGCATAGCCAAACAAAGAGTGGATCGCAGCAAGGCGCGCGTTGCGGGTGCGAATGCTGTTGCCCCGCGTCTCTTCAAGGTGGTGGAGGAACCCGGTGATGGTGTCCGCATCAAGATCGCCGATCTCCACCGCCGAGGGCTTTTTGCCGGTCTGGGCGCAGACGTAGCTGAGGAGCAACGTGAATGCGTCACGGTAGGCAGCGATCGTGTTGTCGCTGGCTTGGCGCTGGGTAACCAGCCGGTCAGTGAAGAACGACTGCAGCAGCGGGGCGAGACTGGTCATGACCCCACCTGTCCAAGCGCACTTACCCTGCCGAGTCGGGTAGCGGCGTGCGCGAGCAGTTCGGGCACCGCGCTCAGATACCAGTAGGTGTTGGCCGGGTCGCTATGGCCCAGATAGATCGATAGCGCGGGCATCTTCGCGGCAACATCGGCGCCGTCGCGATACCAGCCCAGGAGCGTGTTCACCGCGAAGGTATGGCGCAGATCGTGCATCCGTGGGCGCTGTGATGCGGTGCGCAGCCCCGCAATCGTTGTGGACTGGGCGAAGGCGTGGCGAACATTCATATAATCCAGCCGGTCACCGTCGGAGTCGATGAAGAATGCCGTCCCACGATAGGGCCCCTTCTGCTCGTCACGCCAGCGCGCATAACCGCCAAGGGCTGCAGTGGTGGTCGGATGCAGCGGAACCAGCCGAGGGTCGCGCCCCTTGCCACGGCTGATCAGCAGTACTCCGGCTTCCATGTCTGCGGTGTCCCGGTCCAGCGCGAGAGCCTCGCCGACACGTAATCCGGTAGCGGCCAGCAGCGCGAACAGCACCGGGTAGGTCTGGGCCCGACTCCCGCGCTCAAGCGTGGTCGCTGCATGGATCACTGCCGTGATTTCAGCGGAGGTATAGATATAGGGCGTCAGACGATGCACCCGGCTGGCGAAGATCCCGCGCGGTGGAACCTCGTGGCGCGGGTTCAGCGCGTGCATATAGGAAGCGAACCCCCGGACCGCGCTCATCCTCGTCGATGCTCGGGTCGCCGGCGCGGTCGTCACCCCAGCGGGAAGGACGCTGCACCAGGCGATCGCCTCGGTCACGGTAATAATCTCAAGGGTCGCCTCCGCCAGATGATTGGCGAACTGACGCAGCAGGTGCTCATGCCATAGGAGGCTGGCGCCCAGCTGGCGGCGCAGGCGCAGATAATCGGCGACGTTCTCATCCCAGGTCATGACTGCTCGCCCCCGCCCGGCCAGGGTTGGGCCAGCTGTCGCAGCCGGACCACGTCCACCCGGGCGTAGTTCGCCGTCGTCGCGGGATCGGCGTGGCGCAGCACCTGCCCGATCGCGGCCAACGGCACTTCGGCGGCGACCATCGCCTCGGCCAGTCCATGGCGCAACCGGTGAGGGCCAAAGGGCTCCAGATGCGCGCGGGTGCAAGCGCGAGTCGCGATTAGCCAGACCGCCGGCGAGGTCAGCCCGCGTCGGGGTGCGCGGACGGTGCAGAAAACTTCCCGCAGGCTCGGCTCGGTTGGGCGGGCATGCATCAAATAATCCACCACGGCCGCGCCCACCTCGGCCGGCAGCGGAAGACACTCGTGTTTCGCGCCCTTGCCGCGAATGAGGACCTCGCCGTGGCGCCAGTGAATGTCCTCCAACAGCATCCCGGCGACTTCCCCTGCGCGCAGGCCGAGCCGCGTCAGCAGCATGATCACCGCATACTCGCGGCGCCCCACCGCCGTATCCCGGTCGCAGGATTGCAGCAGGGTCTCGATCTGTGCCGCGCTGGCGCCCACCGGGAGCAACGACGGCACGGGTTCCCGGATCACCAGTGTCGCGCCGGTCAGATCATGATCGAGCTCTCCGGTGACGTAACAGAACCGGAAAAAGGCCCGCAGCGCATAGCCGAGCTTCTTTACCGACGCCGGCGCCCGCCCCACGCCCTCGTCCAGCAACGCCCGGGTCACATCGGCGCCACTTAGGCTCGCAAACCCATCGGGCGGACGATACGTCTCCAGGAACCGGCGCACCCGCACCACGTAGGCCTCCGTGGTGCGCGCCCCGATGTGACGCTCAGTCAGAAGGTAACGCTCGAACCGGACCAGCACCGTCGGATCCTCCGGCGACCGCGGTGGACTCGCTGCCTCCGCGGTGATCACCCCTGATTCGGCCAGCCAGCCCAGCAACGGGCGCAGCGCCTTGCGGGTGAACAATGCAGAATGAGTCGCTTTGCGTTCGGCGAGGAATGCATCGACCTGCAGCACCGTCAGATCGCCAAGGCGCATGCCTTCCGCCTCGATCCAGCGGCTTAGATGTGCCAGCAGATAAAACTGGTTCACTCTCGCTGCCGGAGTGAACCCCAGCCGCAATAGTTCGGCCTCAAATCCCTCGGCGTGGTTCTGCAGCGGACCGTGGATCTGGACCCGGCCCGCTCGCGTTGACGCTGTCATTGTGTGCTCCTCGTCTGCTCAATTGTTGAGAAGACAAGCCGATCACTGCAGCGTGATTATGCCGACCTTTTTGTCCCGTCCGCCGCCTGGAACCTGGGACCGCAGACCAACATCGGCATAATCACGACATCGGCATAACAGGTGT
>NZ_JANCLV010000034.1:0-3392 GCF_024294965.1 Pseudarthrobacter humi | reverse complement strand
GATGGGTTATCCCGATAGCCGGATTATGCCGATGTTTTCCTAACGGTGCAGGTCAGGGCACGGTTCACCCGAAATAGCTCGGCATAATTCTGAGCTGAGGCGGATACTTGTTCTTCCAATTTTCTCTGGAAGGACGTGGGTCATGAGTGATCCATTCAAGGTGGTTGTCGTCGGGCCATTGGCGCCGTTCGCATCCGATTTTCATGTTTTCCTGACTGGCTTGGGATACTCTCCGGACTCGGCCTCGCAGAAACTGCAGCTGGTCGCCCACCTGTCGCGGTGGATGGTTGAACGGGGCCTTGCGGTGCAGTCGTTGTCGCCTGGTGTCGTGGAAGAGTTCTTCGCCGTGCGCAGTCACGGATACCGGAACTTCCGCACGCCACGTTCCCTGACGCCGTTCTTGGACTTCTTGGAGCGTGCCCGTATTGATCGGGTGGCGGATCCACCACCCGAGGCGTCGCCGCTGGATGAGCTGTTGGGCGATTTCGAACAGTATCTGCTGCGTGAACGTGGACTGCGCCCAACGACGATCGTGAACTATCTGAATCAGGTCCGGCCGTTCCTGGGCTGGAGGGCCGAGGGCTCAGGGCCGGACTGGGCGTCCTTGTCGATCTCTGAGGTCACGGATTTCCTGTTGTGGCGCCGACGCAAGGAAATGATTGGTTCCGTTCGAGTGGCCGCGACGGCGTTGCGGGCATTCTTGCGGTGGATGTTTCTGGCCGGGCTCATCCCGCAATCGTTGGCGGAAGGCATTCCAGCGGTGGCGTATTCCCCTTACGCGGGCCTGCCGAAGTTCCTCACACAAGTCCAAGTCCAGGCCATCGCCAATGGCACGGCGCGGAAGCTGGCTCCGCTGCGCAACCAGGCCCTGCTGCTGGTGCTCTCACGGATGGGGTTGCGCTCACGTGAAGTCCAGGACCTGACCTTGGACGATATTGATTGGCGTGCCGGCACCCTTAAGGTCACAGGGAAGGGTGGGCGGATCGAAGGCATGCCGCTACCGGTGGACGCTGGTGCGGCCATCGTGAAGTACCTCCAAAACGAACGCCCCGCGTCCTCAGATAGGCACCTGTTCCTTCAAGCAGCTGCACCACACCGGCCGCTGCGCAGCGTTGCCATCAGCCAGATGGTGACAGCCCGCGCCGCCGGGGCAGGAATCGGATTCAGAGTGGGTGCGCATCGGTTGCGCCACAGCGTGGCCACCGCAGTCCTTGACCGGGGAGGATCCCTGGAAGAGGCCGCGCAATTGCTGCGTCATTCCAGTGCGTCAACGACCGTGATTTATGCCAAGGTCAACCTTGAAGCGTTGCGGCCCATGGCCGTGCCCTGGCCGGGCGCAGCCGGGAGCCCGGACGCGCTGCGGCACTCATCATGACGAGCATGCTGGAAAGCCATGCGAAAGAGTACTTGCAGTTACGCCGGACCCTGGGCCATCAGCTGGCTCGTCATGATGGGATGCTGCGCTCTTTCGTCGCCTACCTCGATGCCTACGGCCATCGCACAATTTCCGTTGAGGTTGCTGTGGAGTGGGCTTGCCTGCCGACCACGGCAGACCCGCGATGGAAAGCCGCGAGGTTGAGCAGCGTTCGGGGATTCGCCGCCTACGTTCATACCCGTGAACCCGCCCTGGCCTCGATCATCCCCGCCGGACTCATCCCCACCCGGGTGACACGCCAACAACCCTATATCTACTCCGCCGACCATACCCGGGCGCTGATGGAAACAGCCCTGACGTTGCAACCGCCGTTGCGCGGACTGACCCTGCAGACGGTGATCGGGCTCATGGCGACAACCGGCATGCGGATCAGTGAATGCCTAGGCCTGAACATCTCGGACATTAACTGGACCGGCAACGTGCTCACAGTGCACGGCAAACGCGGTAACCTGCGCCTGGTACCGATACATCCCAGCACGACGGCAGCCTTGAGGCAGTACCTGAAGACAAGCCGCGATTTGAGCACCTGCCTCGATGAAGACGCGTTCTTCCTGAATATGTACCGGCGCAGGCCGCACCCCACCGGCCTGGAACAGGCCTTCCGGCTCCTGCGCAATGACCTAGGTTTCGCCGCCCAAGCGGGCGGAAAAGCCCCGAGACTGCACGATTTCCGCCATACCTTCGCCACGAACGCCCTCTTGCAGGCCTGCCGGGACGGCGTGGACGTCGATGTCAGAATCGCGGTCCTGGCAACCTACCTGGGCCACGTCAGCCCGGCGAGCACCTACTGGTATTTCACCGCCATACCCGAACTACTTGCCCTCGCGAGCGAACGAGTCCGCTCCGCACAAAGCACCGGAGCACTGTTGTCATGAGCCTATTGGCACCCACCCTGCAAGCATTCTTCACCACGCACCTTGTCGGACAAAAAGCCGCCAGCCCGCACACCATCACCGCCTACCGAGACACGTGGCGGCTACTGCTGACCTTCCTGGCCGAACACCACCACCTCAGCCCGGCCGCCATAAGTTTCGAGGACCTTGATGCCCAAGCGATTACGGATTTCCTGGCCCATCTGGAAGCCACGCGCGGGAACACTGCCACCAGCCGCAACGCCCGGCTAGCCGGCATCCATGCAGTCTTCCACTACGCCGCCTACCGCCACCCCGACCATGCGGACCTGATTGCACGCGTTTTGGCGATCGCCCCGAAAAACACCGCAAAACCGGACATCACCTACCTCAACGACACTGAAGCAACGGCCTTGTTGGGCGCTCCTGATATCACCACGTGGACCGGACGCCGGGACCTGCTGATGATCCAAACCTTGCTGGAGACCGGGCTGCGAGTCTCAGAATTGACCAACATGACCTGGGCAGACACCCAGTTACACACGCCAGCCCATGTTTCCTGCCGAGGCAAGGGACGCAAGGATCGCAGCACGCCGATCAACCCGAAGCTCGCCAAAGCCCTGAGGACCTGGCAGCAGGAAAACGTTGCCCAAAGTGAGGGAGATCCGGTATTCACCGCGCAGGGAAGCCACCGGCCGATGAGTACCGACGCCGTCAGTCAGCGCCTCTCCCTTCACAGACGCACAGCGGCGCTGACCTGCCCAACGCTGAACCGTAAAACGATCACGCCACACATCCTGCGACACACAACGGCCATGCGAATGCTGGCCTCCGGCATCGACACCACCACCATCTCGCTCTGGCTTGGCCATGCCAGCACGGAGTCGACCCGCGCCTACCTCCACGCGGACATGAGCATCAAACAACGCGCCATGGACCGCACCTCGCCCCTGAAAACAACCCAAGGGCGCTACAAACCGCCGGACAACTTACTGAACTTCCTGGAAAACCTCTAAGAATTATGCCGAGCTATTTCGGGTGAACCGTGCCCTGACCTGCACCGTTAGGAAAACATCGGCATAATCCGGCTATCGGGATAACCCATC
>NZ_JANCLV010000033.1:0-4989 GCF_024294965.1 Pseudarthrobacter humi | reverse complement strand
CATTGCGCGTCCCATGCCCCAACTGTAGTGAGACAAAAATCGGGAATGCCCCAACTTGGATGAGACACGCTGACAAATGCCTCAACTAACTTGAGAATGCCTCACCTCGCGTGAGACAGGACAACAACGGACAACAGCCCCTTCTGCGGGTACTCCCCCCGACCAAATTCGTTCGCCGATAATGGAGATTATGTAAAGTTGTTTGCTTTAATCTTCAAGTAAATGTCTCTTTCTAGAATATCCGAACCCCCGCTTCCGGCGCAACGGCAACCCAGGATAAGAGCTCCAAGGCTGGAGTCGCCGCTCTTGAGCGCGGCAGCCCAATGGTTTCTACGTTGCATTTTGGTTGCTTTTCGTTTGCGGGCCTGCGAGTATTGAGACATGGAAGCAACGACCCGACATGACATTCATTTGGGTACGACCCGGATGAATATTCACGACCTGGTGCGCGAACTCAATGACAACCTGGGTACGACGGTGGTGCAGACTATGGCCGGCGTGAAGGACCGCACGTCGCCGTTCCGCTGGGCGAAGCCTGACGGTCCGGAGCCCCGCCCGGAGGTCGAATCCCGCCTGCGCCTGGGTCATCGAGTCTGGAAGACCCTTGAGCTTGCCGAAGGCAAGCATGTGGCGTTGGCCTGGTTGATGGGCGCCAACCCGCGCCTGGACGAGGAACTTCCCGTCCTTTACATCCAGCAGCTGCGTTCCCGTGAGGTATTGGGAGCTGCCGAAGCGTTCGTGAATGACACTTTCGCCGCATGATCACGACCGCCAAGGTGCGCCAGTGCGACTTGACGGGGCTGACTCTTGTCAGCGCTGCCGCCGAGATCTCGTTCAGGGTGGCGAAGGACCGCTACGGCGCGTTGTCGGTCAGGAAGAATTCCACCGTTGGCCCCATGCCTATCGGAAAAGCCGCAGGCAGCGACTCCCGGGGCCGATACGACAGCATAGGCTCGACGGTCTATCTCGCCGACTCGCGTCAATGCGCCTATGCCGAGGTATTGCTCGGCTTCCGGCAGCAACGCGCGTCCGTGGCCAAGGCCGCTGAATCCATCGGGTGGACGGTCGAGGACTACATCACCAGTGTCCGGGCCCAGGCAGAGGAGAACGGGATCGACGTCCCATGGGCCATCTCCGTGGACTGGCAAATGGACCGTTCGATCTACGAAATCCGGCTCCCTGGCCAGGGGTGGTGGGTCCAAATCGACGACCCGGCCACCCTCCGCGCCCTCGAAGCCCTCACACCAACCACGGCGGGGCTGACCGAACGCCTGCAGCTCCTCACGGCCGGCTCCCTCACCGGAGACGACCGTGACCTGACAACCCTGCTCGCCCACGTCATCCGCGGCACCGTACTGGACGACGGCTCAGAACCACTGGGGATCAGCTACCCATCGAAAACACTGACCGGCAGGTGCTGGGCCTACTGGGACCGGCGGGCTGACGAAGGCCTCTCCCCCAGCCGCAACGGCCTGCTGCAACTAACCTCTGCAAATGTCGGACCGGACCCTGAATTCCACCGCGTAGCCGAACTGTACGGGCTACCGGTCCTCGGAGCTCGCCCGTGAAATCTAGGAAATCTTCCGAGCGCCGTCCGACGGGCACCCCAGCGGCCTCTGGCGGCTGGCGGGACTGCCGGCCGTTGGCAGAGGGCCCCGGCTAGATCAGGCATCAGGTTTGTCGCCACGTTGAGGCTGCTCGGGAGTGATGCGCTGCAGCAGCGCGTCATGGGCTACCTGGAGCGCGTCTGCGCGGGCGCGCGGCGGCCGCCCGGGTTGCTGCTGCCGCAGCTTCGGCCGTTGCTTCCTGGCCGGCCCAAACCATCAAGATCATCATGATTACCACCTGCAGTGGCGGCCGCCTTCTACTCGTCCTGTACGACTGGCATGCCTGGATATCACCCGGTCCGGAAGCAACCCGCAAAACAAGCCGGCAACACCTGGGGCGCCTACGCCTCGTACCAGCGACAGCACAGCGGACGCCGCCCGCGCAGAAGCCTCGCCCAAGCCCCGGCACTGGCAGGATAGTGCCGTGACGATACGCGCAGCAGATGGAGTACCCGGTCCGATGTTGCTGCGGCTGAAGGTATCAGTCGTGGGCAGTGAGCCGTCCATCTGGCGGCTCCTCGAGGTCGATTCTTCTCTGACCTTGGACAGGGCCCACGAGATCCTGCAAACGGCCGTGGGCTGGAGGGATTACCACCTGCATTCCTTCACGGACACCGACCCTCATGTTCGTCTCCGGGCCGTCAACGGGATCGTACGCGAGCCCCGGCGCTGGGTCCCGGTGGACCTGCTGGAAGACTCCGACGAGGACCTGCCCGAGACGGACTGGACCCTGGGCCAGATCCTCACCCACGAATCCGGTCCCCTGTTCTATGAATACGACTTCGGCGACGGCTGGATCCACCGCCTCGAATTCAGCGGAACCCTCCCGAAGCCGGCCAACGCCCCACCGGCGCGGCTCCTGGCCGGCGCACGGCGGGCACCGCTGGAAGATTCCGGTGGCATCGGTGGCTATCACGACCTGCTCGACGCCCTCGCGGACCCGGGCCACGAAGAGCATAAGAACCTTCAGGCCTGGGTCGCCTGGACAGCCGGGCCCTGGCAGGAATTCAACCCGGAACATCTGGATATCAATGCCGTGAATCATGAACTGACCCTGCTGTTCCCTGCACCGGCTGGGAACGGGCAGGGCCCCGGAAGCGAGTCGCTGACCCAGGACCTCACGAACCGGATGCCGCCCGGACTCCGCCGCGAATTCCGTTCATACCTGCGCGCCACCAGCCTCGACGGCCCCGCAACGGTCGAAGCAGACGTCGCCGCTGCCATGACCGACCCGTATCTCTGGCTCATTCGCCGCATTGGGCTTGACGGACTGTCCCTCACCGCTGCCGGCTGGCTGCCGCCGGCCGTGGTCCGGGAGGCGATGACCGACCTTGGCTGGGCCAAGGACTGGATCGGCAACGCCAACCGCGAGGACCAGACCCTGCCCGTCCTTCAGCTGCGCGAAAGTGCTCAGCGGTTCGGCCTGATCCGCAAAATCAAAGGCCGGCTCGTCCTCACAGTTGCCGCCAGGCGGATGCTCGATGATCCCGCGGGCCTGTGGCTTTTCCTGGCCCGCGCGGTCGCCCATCGGCATCGTCATGACTCCGAGCGTGACGCGGCGCTGTTACTCCTGCTTGAAGTCGCCGCAGGCAAGCGTGTCGGCTGGGCCGGCTACGTTGAAGCCGTCGCCTTCGGCCTCGGCGCACTCGGCTGGAGCACCCGCGCCGGAGCCGAACTGGACACGACCACCGTCACGGCACTCCTCGTCGACGCGCGGGACGTCCTGCTGAACCTCGGCATCTTTGAGGACCGCTTCGGGCTCGAAGCAAACACAGTCAACGCGCGAGGGCAAGCCTTCGCCCGTGCAGCACTTCACTCATCACCACTCACATCGAACTCACCGACCCCGCACCAGGCCACGTCCTCCGAGGCTACGTCGAACGAATAGAGCAGCGACGTTCGCAGGTTCCGGATACGCCGACTCACCGGCAACGGCCGAGAAGTGGGCCTCCGGCCGGGCCTTTCGGCGCTCCGGCCCGGCACTGTCCGCCGCGGATCGCGGATCGACTCCATCCACACATATGTTGCCTGGATCACATTTGGTCTATGGTTATCCGGGGCGCCACAGTGTCGTGGCACCCAACCTTCAGAGCGGAGAAATTTTCGTGACAGACAAGCTTCGGGTGCTGGTCCGGGTCGACCTCGACTGCGCCAAGGCCCAGGTCGCCGCCCAGGGCCACGTGACATCCCACAGCGTGCACGGCCTGTATGACGTCATGAAGCGTGCCAACTCACTCACCGCGGACATGACCCTGGAGATTGATGTGACCCGGGCCCACATCGAGCCCGACGCGCTCGAAGAACTCCGGGCCTGCTCGAGATCTCACCATCTGCCTGCCCGCGTCGACCCCTTCCAAGCCGACTACAGGCTAAGCATCCTCGCCCCGGACAACCCGACGCCCCTGGCAGTAATGGCTGCACAGGCAGCCTGACCGGCAACAGCAATCACCCCATCAGGTAGAAAATCCACCATCGAATTACCGTAGCCACGTCCCAAGATGAGCCCTGGGGACTACTCAACACCGCCAGCGAAGGGTGAGTCACGCTGGCAGCGTGCCGTTGGACATGGCGCCATAGCGACGAGCCTAGCTGTATTAGCCTTCGCACTCGATGCAGTACGAGTGGCCATTGCTTTCGCGGGCGAGCTGGGACCGGTGCCTGACGAGGAAACAGGAATAGCAGGTGAACTCGTCCGCCGCCTGGGGAATCACCTGGACGATGAGCTCCTCGGCGACAATCTCTCCCCCGGGAGTCAGGCCCTCATCGAGCGCATCCGCTTCGTCCAGTTCCTTGATAACGCTGCGGGCATCCGGGGCATTCGCAGACTGCAAAGCCTCCAAGGAACGGTCCTGCGATTCCTTGACGTCTGAACGGACTTCGTCGTAATCGGTTGCCACTTTAGGTGATTCTCATTTCTGACGTTTACTGCGCGGTTCTTCTGACGAGACTGCAACGTACACCAATGTGCCGTTGTTCCCATGTCAAAGGACCGGAAGACGGCGAGTCAACGCTCCGTGGCGGCGACGCCCGATAGTTGATGTTACGTAAAGCTAGGGGCTGGGAAGGGACTCCCCCGAAGGCTCTCAGCCACCTCTTGAGACGGCCCTCGCACCAGAGCCAGACCCGCGACAACTGGTGTACGGCACGGCATGCAGACTGCACCTGCACTTGGCGAAGCTCGGGTCAAATAGCGGTTGGCCGGAGCTTCGGTCCAGATGTGCGTAAACCTGAGGATTCCCTGTGAAGCTTTGCAGCGCACCGGAATTTTTCAAGCTGAACGGTACCAACGGGAGTTAGGCGGCTGACTGTTGGGTGATTTCCTTGGGTTGGTTGATCCACGCTGGTCCTGGGAGCGCGAGGATCTGGGGATCAGTGCTGGTGG
>NZ_JANCLV010000032.1:0-5021 GCF_024294965.1 Pseudarthrobacter humi | reverse complement strand
TGTCCTGTCTCAAAGAAGTTGAGGCAGAGGGTGCCGGATTAGAGCGGTTGCCCCAACTTGAATGAGACGGGTTTGGGTGGTTCGTCTCATCCAAGTTGGGGTAGATCGAAGAATGTCTGATCGCCCGGTGTACCCAATCCAGTCTTAGGTGTCCGGACTTTGGGATGACGGTCCGGGATCTGATGGACGGTGTCCGGTCCAAGGAATCCGGGGAGCCAGTCTTCGGTCATCCAATGGCGCAGCGGGTCGGACCCTCCGGTCGGGGTCCAGCCTTCGGTGATTTCCATGCTGATTCTTTCCAGGAAGCGCTTTGGTTCTCGTGAGTGGGCGATGCGGGCCCAGTAGGGCGATGCGATCAGGGCCGTCAGTGCGACGGTTGACGGGTAGAGGGATGCTGCGATGAGCGCGTGGCTCTTGGTGTGTCGGGGTTGGTCGGCGGTCAGGCTGTCGTAGGTGTCTGTGGCTGCTGTGAAGTGGTTGAACTGGTCGTACCACCGCCACGTGATGATCCCGGCGTTGTGGAAGGCCTTTCGGACCCCGGATCGGCCAAAGCGGGTGATGAGGTTCTTGTGGTGATGCCAGGCTGAGAGGATTTCAGGGCTTGCCCGGACTGACGGCTGTTCGGTGGGCGTTTTGATTCCTTCTCCCACCCAAAGCCGGTGGCGCGCGCAGATGACTCGATCGTGCGTTGTGTAAATTTCCACCCGTGATGTTCCAGTTTTTTCGACGGCGCAGTGGCGGCAGGCGAATGTGTGGGTTGTGCGGTTCGGCCGGCCGGCGAGTCGGGAACGGGGAACGGGGCCACCGTTCCGGCAGAGCTGAGGCATGGCCAGACACAGCGTCATTGGCGGCTTTCCGGTCCAGGCAGCGAGGGTTTCCATCCAGGGTTTGCGGGATCCGCGGAGGGTTTTGAGCAGGAATCCTGGCCGTAAGGCGTTGGCGGTCTCGAGCCGGAGAATGAAGGATCGCGTGACTTCATCCGGATATGGCCGGATCCGGCGCGGCAGTGGCCGGTCCGGGAATTCCGGGATGGTCGCGGGGCTCAGGGGCGAGCCGTTCGGGTGACGGGTGGTCTGGGTGCGAGGGTCTCCGCGGCGTGGTCGATGACAGTTTCATCGAGCAGCTCGCGGTCGATCCTTTCCGTGCGTGTCAGGATCGCCATGATGGCGGCCTGACGGATCAGGTGCGAGAGGCTGCTGATGCTGCCCCCGGTCCGATGGTGCAGGTATTGGGCGTGGTTGGTAAGGAAACCGGGTTGGTGCTCGTGCAGGCGCAGGCTGCCTTCCAGGGTTGCGACCAGGGCGTGCCATTCCTCTGTGCAGGGGAACGGCCCGGTGGATTTCAGGACCGATCTGGCCGAGATTTGCCGGCCCCTGAGGCCGGTGAACAGGCCGGAGTTTTCCACGTTGATTCCTGCATAGACGAATGTCGCGGGCATGTGTTCGGTGAAGTATTTCAGGTGATCGGACATGTCTTCGCCGGCGCTGGTGGCCAGGTTCAGGTTGTGGATTTCATCGACGATAACGAGGTCTGTCTGGGCTTCGGTGAGGACTTGGCATACGGCATCTGCGATGTCGGTGACGTTCTGCCGCGGCCGGTGGGGCAGTCCGAGGAAGTTGGCGAACTCGCTGGCCAGTTTCCGGGGAGAGCCTTTGGGCGGGGTGGTGATGTAAACGACGGGGATGCGGTCCTGGTTCGGATATTTGCGACGGATCATCAGCTCATGGGTTTTGCCCAGGAGTTTGATGGCCGTGGTCTTGCCTGAGGCCCACGGCCCGGAGATTACCAGTCCTCGCCGGGCGCTGATTTCTCGCTGGTTGAGCATCATCAGCATGCGTCCCTGATTGGTGATGGACCGCACGGTAGACGTCTCGACGATGACCAGCTCGGAGTGGTAGCTGATGCGCTGTTCATCGTATTGTTCGCGCGCCGCTGGACTCATCGTTTCCAGATCGGCCCGGCGGGCGATGTCCATGACGGACGGGACTGAATCGACGAAACTGCGCCACCCCTGCAGATTGGTGGTCGGCGCACGGCTGGTTCGGGGGAGCTCTGCGGTCACCACCATTCGTCTGCCCTTTCCTGCGGGTTGTAGACCTTCAAGGGAATGACTTCGGCCAAGTGTCCTGCAGTTTCCCGGGGTTCGGTTTCTGCCTCAAGGACGTGATCAGGCTCCGGGCCGGTGCTGTCGGTCGGCCGTGACCGACGGGCCGCTGTTGCGGCGGCGTTCCGGGCAACGATGCGACGGGTTTTGGCGTGGCCCGGTCGGCGCTTGCCTGGGGAGGGGGAGGCCTTGTCGAGCAGCTGGTCGACGGCTTGTGTGATTTCCTGTTCGGATGGGCTGGCGGTACCTCGGCCGGATGCAATCTGGCGGCCGCGTTCCCAGATGTCCTCGCCGAACGGTTGGCGGGTGGCATTGAGTTGCCGCCAGTAGGCGGTGATCCACCCGCCGTCGTGATGGTTGCGGACCCAGACGCAGGAGGCATCGTAAGTGTCGTACCTGACTTCCCACAGGTCCCGGAGGAGCTTCATCCCGGACTTCTGGCCGCGGTACGGGTTCAGGTCTTCGCAGTCATAGACGCGGTGGCGGATCTTGACGCCGTAGCTGTTGATCACCCGGGTTTCTGCCGGCAGGAGCTCCAGGTACTGTTCCGCCTCCAGTGGCACCGGGACATAGCCGCTGACCGACAACAAGGCCGCGTATTTCTCGTTCGGGGTGAGCACGCGGGACGGGGTAAACGGATCCCGCAGTCCCTCGTGGGGTCGGTTCTGCCACGCCGTGATGATCCATTCATCAAGGAGGTCCTGGATCTCCAGGAGGGAGAACACCGCTTGGTTTTGGGCGTTCCTCCCGCGGCGTTCCACGGACGATCCCAGGTACCCTGTGACGTACTGGGCGAAGAGGGTACCGATGGACTGCAGGGTCCGCTCGATCACAGGTTTGTCGGTCGGGGTATCCGGGTGGGCCGGTTGAAGGCTGACGCCCAAGCTGCGGCAGGCATTCCTGAACGCGTGGGACAGGTAGGCCTTTCCGTGGTCGCACACTATGGTCTCGGGCATGATGACGGGCTTGGCTGCCGCGGCCGCGAGACGTTCGTCGATTGATTTCATGGACCGGTAGGGCAGCGCCGAAGCTGCCATGGATGCTGCCCTCGCCCAGCCTGGCCGCATCAGTTCAGGGGTGACACAGCGGGCCAGAAGGAGAGCCGCGTCGGCTGCTTTCGTCGTGGGCCTGATCACCGCGGCCGGAATGCTGCGGGTCGCGATATCGACCATGGCGGTGAGCTCGACCCGCCCGATCACACCGTCGTCAAGTTCGACGGCGACATCCAGGGGAGTGGAGTCAATCTGCATCAGCTCCCCAGGGCGGACGGGATAAACACTGCCGAACGGCCCGGCTGGTTGTTGGGCAAGGGTACGCCTGGTGCGTGCGGATCCGGTGGCATGCCGGCCCTCCGCCAGACGGCCCATCAGACGGTGAAGTGTCGCCCTGGACGGCAAAGGAACGGCGCCGGGACCATGTTCGGCATCGAGTTGTTTGCGGACTTGGCGGATCAGCCTGTCCATGGTTCCCGAGGTCTGGCCGGTGTTGGCCTCCAGAACTGAAAGGACGGTGTCGACGACACGTTGGTCCGTCTGGCCGGTGATCCGGGTTTGGCGGATGAGCCGCTGATCAACCAGCCCGAGAATGCCTTGTTTCTCATATGCCAGGCGCAGTCTCTGCAAGGAGCTGATGCTCACAGCCTCGCCTTGTTCCCGAAGTTCGGACAGTTTGGCGAGTTCGCGTTGCCTCAGCGAGAGCCGCACCGAGTAGGCCGGGTTGGGCATCTGCCCAGGCGTCGCATCACAGGGCAAGCCATCCAGGATTTCGGTGATGTGGCTTTCCAGCCGCCGTGTCTTCTGCTGAACGTCCGGTGGAAGGGAATCGAAAAGCATGGACTGGCCGGTGAGTTTCCGTCTCTCCGCCGGACGTGCGCTCGTGACTTTGAAACTGCTGTCGGCGAAAAGGGCCCCGAGCTTGATGACCACGGGAGACTCGCCGGCGACAGCGAGCAAAGCGATGTCCCCATCCAAGCCGGTGAGTCGGTAGGTGACCCCTCGGAACATAACTTCGTCGCCGATCCTGAGGCTGGTGTCGCTTGCGGTCATCGTGGCTGTCCGATCCACACCAGAGTGTCGGCGCCCAGAACCCGGGACTCCAGATCCGCGCTGATCCGATGGGTCCACAACAGGTGAAACAGCGTGGGCAGGACGCAGACGGGGTCGCCTGCCGCCGTGGCGAGTTCGTGAAGAGGCACCGGAACGTCCGGGACCAAGCGAGCAAGGACGCCGGCCGCTATATCCTGCCGCAGGCAACGGGGATGACGATAGCCTGCGAGCCAGCGGAGGTTGGCCAGTTGAATCGGGGGAAGGTCACCAACACGACGGTATGACCAGCCAACACCGGCGCATAGCTCTGCGGTGGCATCGAAAACATCCTGGTCGGTGGACTTCACTCGTTTGTCAGGCCGGACATCCATCACGATGGCTGAACCATCCGAGCAGCGGATGAAGAAATCGGGGACGTGCGTTCGCTGGGGCAGCGAGGAAGGCAAAACGACCCGGAAGGGCTGAGAAGAGACTCCGACCACCCCTGGGTCGAAATCCAGGCTCATCAAACGGTCACGCTCGCACCAGGATTCGAACCCGACGTGGCGTTGGTTCGTTGCGCACCACCACAATCCAGAGAAATTGCGTTGGCCCTTGAATGCTGCGACGTCCCGGACCGGCAAGGCATTCTCGAACGGAACCATCCAGCAATCCGAGAGAATAGCCGTCGTCGGCGCGGCGGCATCTTGCTCCCTGAAAAACAAAGTTCCCGGAGCAGTCTCGCGTTCGGTGCAAAGATCGAACGCCGCCATTGCGCGTCCCATGCCCCAACTGTAGTGAGACAAAAATCGGGAATGCCCCAACTTGGATGAGACACGCTGACAAATGCCTCAACTAACTTGAGAATGCCTCACCTCGCGTGAGACAGGACA
>NZ_JANCLV010000031.1:0-5728 GCF_024294965.1 Pseudarthrobacter humi | reverse complement strand
TGTGTCTGTTGTTTGAGAACTCAATAGTGTGCCAAGTTTGTTGATACCAATTTATTGTATTGAATTGGTTGAATTGACTGGATTATGCCACCCCGTGGTGTGGTCTGGTTTTTACAGCTGGTTTCAAATTTTGTGCAGCCATTTTATCCTGTTATTTCCGGGGTTGGTGGTTGTGTCTGTTTTACTTCAACGGAGAGTTTGATCCTGGCTCAGGATGAACGCTGGCGGCGTGCTTAACACATGCAAGTCGAACGATGAACCTCACTTGTGGGGGGATTAGTGGCGAACGGGTGAGTAACACGTGAGTAACCTGCCCTTAACTCTGGGATAAGCCTGGGAAACTGGGTCTAATACCGGATATGACTCCTCATCGCATGGTGGGGGGTGGAAAGCTTTATTGTGGTTTTGGATGGACTCGCGGCCTATCAGCTTGTTGGTGAGGTAATGGCTCACCAAGGCGACGACGGGTAGCCGGCCTGAGAGGGTGACCGGCCACACTGGGACTGAGACACGGCCCAGACTCCTACGGGAGGCAGCAGTGGGGAATATTGCACAATGGGCGAAAGCCTGATGCAGCGACGCCGCGTGAGGGATGACGGCCTTCGGGTTGTAAACCTCTTTCAGTAGGGAAGAAGCGAAAGTGACGGTACCTGCAGAAGAAGCGCCGGCTAACTACGTGCCAGCAGCCGCGGTAATACGTAGGGCGCAAGCGTTATCCGGAATTATTGGGCGTAAAGAGCTCGTAGGCGGTTTGTCGCGTCTGCCGTGAAAGTCCGGGGCTCAACTCCGGATCTGCGGTGGGTACGGGCAGACTAGAGTGATGTAGGGGAGACTGGAATTCCTGGTGTAGCGGTGAAATGCGCAGATATCAGGAGGAACACCGATGGCGAAGGCAGGTCTCTGGGCATTAACTGACGCTGAGGAGCGAAAGCATGGGGAGCGAACAGGATTAGATACCCTGGTAGTCCATGCCGTAAACGTTGGGCACTAGGTGTGGGGGACATTCCACGTTTTCCGCGCCGTAGCTAACGCATTAAGTGCCCCGCCTGGGGAGTACGGCCGCAAGGCTAAAACTCAAAGGAATTGACGGGGGCCCGCACAAGCGGCGGAGCATGCGGATTAATTCGATGCAACGCGAAGAACCTTACCAAGGCTTGACATGAACCGGAAATGCCTGGAAACAGGTGCCCCGCTTGCGGTCGGTTTACAGGTGGTGCATGGTTGTCGTCAGCTCGTGTCGTGAGATGTTGGGTTAAGTCCCGCAACGAGCGCAACCCTCGTTCTATGTTGCCAGCGCGTTATGGCGGGGACTCATAGGAGACTGCCGGGGTCAACTCGGAGGAAGGTGGGGACGACGTCAAATCATCATGCCCCTTATGTCTTGGGCTTCACGCATGCTACAATGGCCGGTACAAAGGGTTGCGATACTGTGAGGTGGAGCTAATCCCAAAAAGCCGGTCTCAGTTCGGATTGGGGTCTGCAACTCGACCCCATGAAGTCGGAGTCGCTAGTAATCGCAGATCAGCAACGCTGCGGTGAATACGTTCCCGGGCCTTGTACACACCGCCCGTCAAGTCACGAAAGTTGGTAACACCCGAAGCCGGTGGCCTAACCCCTTGTGGGAGGGAGCTGTCGAAGGTGGGACTGGCGATTGGGACTAAGTCGTAACAAGGTAGCCGTACCGGAAGGTGCGGCTGGATCACCTCCTTTCTAAGGAGCACCTACAACCACCCTGCCGGATGCAATGTCCGTGTGGTGGGGTTGTCAGGAGTATATGCCCGTTGCGCAGACGTTTGTTCTGCGGCGGGTGCTCAAGGGTGGAATATCAACGAATAGCGGCCGCTTGTTTCTTTCCTCACCCAGTACGGTGGTTGGTTTGTCCTTCGGGATGGCCTCTGCCTGGATCGGTGTGGGTTGGGGGTGGGTGGTTTAGTGTTTGGCACACTGTTGGGTCCTGAGGCAACAGGGCCGGGTTGGTGGTTTTGGCTGCTGTCCGGTGTTTGTTTGTTTCTGGTTTCCTGGCTGCATCGATCGCGCACTTTTTGGTGTGTGGGGTGTGTGGTTTGGGGTTGTTGTTTGAGAACTACATAGTGGACGCGAGCATCTTTTATAAGAAGCAATTTCCAAGAATTATGAACCTGGATCTGTCTGCACTCTTTTGGGTGTGGGTGGTTTTCATGGTTCTCTCGAAAATTAGCGTTTTTGATCTTTTGTGGTCAAGTTTTTAAGAGCACACGGTGGATGCCTTGGCATTAGGAGCCGAAGAAGGACGTAGGAATCTGCGATAAGCCTGGGGGAGTCGATAACCGGACTGTGATCCCAGGGTGTCCGAATGGGGAAACCCCGCCAGGGGCGCGAGCTGCCTGGTGACCCGCATCTGAACACATAGGGTGCGTGGAGGGAACGCGGGGAAGTGAAACATCTCAGTACCCGCAGGAAGAGAAAACAATAGTGATTCCGTCAGTAGTGGCGAGCGAACGCGGATCAGGCTAAACCGTTCCATGTGTGATAGCCGGCGGGCGTTGCATGGGCGGGGTTGTGGGACTTTCCGTACCAGTTCTGCCGGACTGGTGAGGTGTGATGTGCAGGCATAGGTGAACGGTCTTGAAAGGCCGGCCAGAGAGGGTGTGAGCCCCGTAACCGAAATGTTTTGTGCCGCCTGGAGAGTATCCCAAGTAGCACGGGGCCCGAGAAATCCCGTGTGAATCTGTCAGGACCACCTGATAAGCCTAAATACTCCCTAATGACCGATAGCGGACCAGTACCGTGAGGGAAAGGTGAAAAGTACCCCGGGAGGGGAGTGAAACAGTACCTGAAACCGTGTGCTTACAATCCGTCGGAGCAGCCTTGTAGTTGTGACGGCGTGCCTTTTGAAGAATGAGCCTGCGAGTTAGTGTTACGTCGCGAGGTTAACCCGTGTGGGGAAGCCGTAGCGAAAGCGAGTCTGAATAGGGCGTTGCAGTGGCGTGATCTAGACCCGAAGCGAAGTGATCTACCCATGGCCAGGTTGAAGCGACGGTAAGACGTCGTGGAGGACCGAACCCACTTCAGTTGAAAATGGAGGGGATGAGCTGTGGGTAGGGGTGAAAGGCCAATCAAACTTCGTGATAGCTGGTTCTCCCCGAAATGCATTTAGGTGCAGCGTTGCGTGTTTCTTGCTGGAGGTAGAGCTACTGGATGGCTAATGGGCCCTACAAGGTTACTGACGTCAGCCAAACTCCGAATGCCGGTAAGTGAGAGCGCAGCAGTGAGACTGTGGGGGATAAGCTTCATAGTCGAGAGGGAAACAGCCCAGACCACCAACTAAGGCCCCTAAGCGTGTGCTAAGTGGGAAAGGATGTGGAGTTGCGAAGACAACCAGGAGGTTGGCTTAGAAGCAGCCATCCTTAAAAGAGTGCGTAATAGCTCACTGGTCAAGTGATTCCGCGCCGACAATGTAGCGGGGCTCAAGTACACCGCCGAAGTTGTGGATTTCAGATATTAGCTAAGCCGCCCCTTGTGGGTTGGTTCAGGCGTCTGGAGTGGTAGGGGAGCGTCGTGTGGGCAGTGAAGTCGCGGTGTAAACCAGCGGTGGAGCCTACACGAGTGAGAATGCAGGCATGAGTAGCGAAAGACGGGTGAGAAACCCGTCCGCCGAATGATCAAGGGTTCCAGGGTCAAGCTAATCTGCCCTGGGTAAGTCGGGACCTAAGGCGAGGCCGACAGGCGTAGTCGATGGACAACGGGTTGATATTCCCGTACCGGCGAAAAACCGTCCATGTTGAACAGGGGATACTAACCGCCCGATACCTGCCTGACCGCCCTTGTGGTGGAAGGGTTTTGGTGGAGCGCGGGACCTGATCCTGGGAGGCAAGCGTATTAACAGGTGTGACGCAGGAAGGTAGCCAAGCCGGGCGATGGTTGTCCCGGTCTAAGGATGTAGGGCGAACGGTAGGCAAATCCGCCGTTCATGATGCCTGAGATCTGATGGGACCCCCTCACGGGGGGATTTGGTGATCCTATGCTGCCGAGAAAAGCATCGACGCGAGGTTTTAGCCGCCCGTACCCCAAACCGACACAGGTGATCAGGTAGAGAATACTAAGGCGATCGAGAGAATTATGGTTAAGGAACTCGGCAAAATGCCCCCGTAACTTCGGGAGAAGGGGGGCCCCAACCTTGAACACCACTTGCTGGTGGGAGGGGATCGGGGCCGCAGAGACCAGGGGGAAGCGACTGTTTACTAAAAACACAGGTCCGTGCGAAGTCGCAAGACGATGTATACGGACTGACTCCTGCCCGGTGCTGGAAGGTTAAGAGGACCGGTTAGCCGCAAGGCGAAGCTGAGAATTCAAGCCCCAGTAAACGGCGGTGGTAACTATAACCATCCTAAGGTAGCGAAATTCCTTGTCGGGTAAGTTCCGACCTGCACGAATGGAGTAACGACTTCCCCGCTGTCTCAACCATAAACTCGGCGAAATTGCAGTACGAGTAAAGATGCTCGTTACGCGCAGCAGGACGGAAAGACCCCGAGACCTTTACTATAGTTTGGTATTGGTGTTCGGAGTGGCTTGTGTAGGATAGGTGGGAGACGTTGAAGCCCGGACGCCAGTTCGGGTGGAGTCATCGTTGAAATACCACTCTGGTCACTTTGGACATCTAACTTCGGCCCGTAATCCGGGTCAGGGACAGTGCCTGATGGGTAGTTTAACTGGGGCGGTTGCCTCCTAAAAAGTAACGGAGGCGCCCAAAGGTTCCCTCAGCCTGGTTGGCAATCAGGTGTCGAGTGTAAGTGCACAAGGGAGCTTGACTGTGAGAGAGACATCTCGAGCAGGGACGAAAGTCGGGACTAGTGATCCGGCGGTACATTGTGGAATGGCCGTCGCTCAACGGATAAAAGGTACCTCGGGGATAACAGGCTGATCTTGCCCAAGAGTCCATATCGACGGCATGGTTTGGCACCTCGATGTCGGCTCGTCGCATCCTGGGGCTGGAGTAGGTCCCAAGGGTTGGGCTGTTCGCCCATTAAAGCGGTACGCGAGCTGGGTTTAGAACGTCGTGAGACAGTTCGGTCCCTATCCGCTGCGCGCGCAGGAAATTTGAGAAGGGCTGTCCTTAGTACGAGAGGACCGGGACGGACGAACCTCTGGTGTGTCAGTTGTACTGCCAAGTGCACCGCTGATTAGCTACGTTCGGATGGGATAACCGCTGAAAGCATCTAAGCGGGAAGCTCGCTTCGAGATGAGATTTCCATACACCTTGTGTGTGAGAGGCCCCCAGCCAGACCACTGGGTTGATAGGCCGGATGTGGAAGCGAGGACTAACGACTCGTGAAGCTGACCGGTACTAATAGGCCGATAACTTACACCACACACCACCCCGCAAACCTATTCAAAAGAGGTTTGCACCACGGGGCTGGTAAAAAGATAACAAGACTGCTTGCGTCCACTATGTGGTTCCCAAACAACAAACCCGAACACGGGCTTGTTGCACAGGGAACAAAAAACACAACATAATAACAACACCACACCTGCCCTCACACGGCAGGAAGCATGTTGTAACCACCAGTTTTCCCACCCCCGGGCCCAAAACCCCCGGACGGTACGGGAGCAAGGGTTACGGCGGTCATAGCGTGGGGGAAACGCCCGGTCCCATTCCGAACCCGGAAGCTAAGACCCACAGCGCCGATGGTACTGCACCCGGGAGGGTGTGGGAGAGTAGGTCACCGCCGGAACATCATTACAGGTCGAG
>NZ_JANCLV010000030.1:0-7410 GCF_024294965.1 Pseudarthrobacter humi | reverse complement strand
CGCGCGGGCGTACATGCCGGGGGAGGCGTGGCCCTGGAAGAAGACCTGGTCACCGCCGCCGGGGTGGTCCTTGCCGCGGAAGAAGTGGTTGAAGCCCACCTCGTACAGGGTGGCGGCACCGGCATAGGTGGAGATGTGCCCGCCCACCCCGATGTTCGGCCGCTGGGCCCGGTGGACCATGATGGCGGCGTTCCAGCGCATGTACGCCCGGTACCGGCGCTCGAACTCTTCGTTGCCGGGGAACGGAGCTTCCTGGTCCACCGGGATGGTGTTCACGTAGTCCGTAGTGGTCACCATCGGCACGCCGACGCTCTGCGCGCCCGCCCTTTGGAGCAGGCTCCGCATGATGTATTGGGCACGCTCGGTGCCCTGTTCCTGAATCAGGGCATCCAGGGACTCCAGCCATTCGGCGGTCTCTTCCGGATCACGATCAGGCAGCTGGTTTGTCAACCCGCTGAGGATATGGGAGGTCTCTTCTCCTGCAGCCACGTCCAGCCTCTTTTCATCGTTGAATAGTTTGCTCAAGTTTTCATTCTGTGAGAAAACTTTATTGCATCTCGAGATTATCTAGGTGACGAGCCAAGCGTCAAGGCGGGCGGACGGTCACATTTGGCTGGTAGCGGAGCCACAAGCAACGCGGGGTCAGATACCGCCCAATAGGCCGCCCGGAATCGGCCGTATCTGACCCCGCGTTGCTTTCAGGCGGACGTGAGGAGCCTGCCCCAGCGCGGGTCCAGCAGCGGTGCCCCCGCCATCCTGAGGCAACGCCACAGCGTTACGGCCACGGAGTCCAGCACGGGAACGCCCGTCTCGGCCTCAATTTCCGCGGTGATGTTGGCGCCGTAGAGGTTGGTGCAGAGGTAGATGACGGCGTCCGGCCTGGACGCGGCAAGCTCCAGCGATCCGGGCAGCATTTCGGCGTCGGAGACCCGGGCGAACGACTCGTTGTCGCTCAGGCCAAGGAACCGGTGGTCGAGGGTCTTGATGCCGTCCCGTTGGTAGGACGCGACGATCTGTTCGTTGACGTCCGCGGTGTACGGAGTGAAGAGCCCGATGCGTTCGGTGCCGAAGGTCCGGAACGCTTCCATGTACGCCAGGGTTGATGTGGTGGCCGGGATTCCCGTAGCGTCCGTGATTTCCTCCACGAGCCGGCGGTCATGGTCGGCGCCGAGCCAGGAACCGGAGGTGCCGTTCCAGGCGATGACGTCCACATCGGCGGTGGCGAGGAGTTCGGCGGCTGAACGCATGACCGCGGCATCGAACTGCTTGTCCGAGGACTTATCGAGGGCAATGCGGGTGACCGGGATCCGGGCGAAGTGGATGGTGACGTCGTCACGGTCGCCCAGGATCCGGTAGCTCTGCGGTTCGAGGCACGTGTTGGAGGACGGCACGATCATGCCGATGCGGGTGGCGCGGGTTGTGGAAGGCATGAGGGCTCCTAACGGGTGGCCTGGGCGGCGGGAGTAGGGACGGACGTCGCGGCCAGATGCTCGCGGAAGCCGAGGCGGGGCACGAAGCGGCCCACAGGACCGGGATCGTGGAACCCGTCGCTGTCCACCACCACGCGTCCGGCGGAGACGACGACGGCGGGCCAGCCCATGAGCGTCCTGCCGTCGAACGGGGAGAAGTCGGTGCCCATGTGCAGGGCCTCGCCGTCGACGGTTCTTTCCTCGGCCGGATCGAAGATGACCAGGTCGGCGTCGAACCCGGGGGCGATGGTTCCCTTGCGGGGTAGGGCGTTAATGCGGGCGGGGCCGGCGGCGAAGACTTCGACGAAGTCCTCGACCCGGGCTTCGCGGGCTCCTTCCATCAGGGCGGTGAACGTGACGGGCATCCGGGTTTCGACGCCCGGGAGTCCGTGCGGCATTTCGCGGATGTCATCCGACCGCTCCCGCTTTTGCGTGAGGTCGTAGCAGGAGTGGTCGGAGGCAACGGTGTGGATGGCGCCGTCGGAAAGCCGTTCCCGGAGCGCGGCGACGGTCTGCGGGCTCCGCATGGGCGGGCAGCAGGCGTACCACTCCGGCATCACCGATCCGTAGACGCTGTCGTCAAGGGTGAGGTAGTGGGGACAGGTCTCGGAGTAGGCCTCTTGGCCTCGGCCGCGGGCCTCGGTGACCAGATCCACGGCTCCGGGAGTGGACTGGTGCACAAAGTAGACGGGGGCACCGGTGTATTCGGCCATGGCCAGGGTTTCCTTGACCGAGACCTCTTCGGCCAGTTCGGGGCGCGTGCGGTGCAGGTGTTCGACGCCGATCCGACCGTCGTCAGCGTGCTGCTGGGTGCAGTCCGCGATGATGGGGTCGTGCTCGGCATGGATGTAGGTGAGGCCGTCCAGGCGGACCATTTCGCGCATGACCTTCAGGATGGTGTCCCCGTCCGCCATGGTGGTGCCGCGGTTGGTGGTGTACATCTTGACGGACCGGACGCCCTCGGCGGCGAGCTGCTCCAACTGCCAGGGCACGGTTTCGTCCCAGCTGACCACGGAGCCGTGCAGCGCGACGTCGCACCGGGACTCGCGGGCCAGTTCCTTCTTGGAAAGCACGGCGTCCAGCGGGGTTTCCCGGGCGTCCCGGGGGATGCCGAAGTCGATAATGGTGGTGGTGCCGCCCCACAAAGCGGCCGTCGACGTGGTCCGGTAGTCATCGAGGGTGCGGAACCGCCCGGTTATCTGGTCCACGTGGCAGTGTCCGTCGACGCCGCCGGGAATGACCAGCAGGCCGGCGGCATCGATAACGCGCGTAGCGGCGGGGACGGGCTCGGCGGCGTCCACCAGCCGGTCGATGCGGCCCTCCCGGACCACAACGTGGGCCCCGTGGCGGCCGAAACTGTTGACTACGGTGCCGTTGGCAATGACGAGTTCTGGCGTGTCGGACATCGGTGTCCTCCTAAATAGAAGTGGCTAGTTGGCCGGTGCGGGCGCGGCCGGTTGGGTGACGCGGGCGGGATCGTGCGCGGCCGCGTTCTGCGCGGTGGTGAGTGCGGCGTCCAGGTTCTCGGACAGGCCGCGGCGGGACTTGGCCGGCGGCGGTGCGAAGGCGCCGGCGCGGTGCGGTCCCGAATCGAGCCCAACAACAGCTTCTGCCATGCGGATGCCTGCGGAGATACCGTCCACCACGGGGACGCCGATCTGCCCGCGGAGTTCGCGGGCCAGGCCGGCGAGCGGGGCTCCCGCGAGGATCACGACGTCGGCCCCGTCCTCCGTGACGGCCTGGCGGCTGAGTGCCAGCAGGGTTGCCTTGAAGTCCTGCTGCACCGAGGCGATGCCGTGGAGGGCTTCGTTGATGGAGCGGATCGATGCCAGCCGGCCGCCGAGCCCGAAGCGCTCCACACAGTCCCGGTACCAGGGCCGGATCCGGTCTGAGATGGCGATGATGGAGAACCGGTGCCCCTGCAGGGCGGCTGCGCAGAGTGCCGCCTCGGTGATTCCGATAACGGGGATGTCGGTGAGTTCCTTCAGCGCGGGCATCCCGGGGTCGCCGAAGGCGGCCACCACAACGCCGTCGATGCTGGCGCCGTCGCGGGTGTACTCGGCGACGATTTCGGCGACGGCTCCGGCCGCGACCAGGGATTCAAAGCGGGTTTCGATGTACTCCACGCCGTACCCGGCGGTCCGGACCACAAGTTCGGTTCCGGGGGAGGCGGAGCGGAGGGCCTCCGCTTCGATCAGGGCGGTAACGTCGTCGCTGATGTTGGGGTTGATGACCAGGAGTTTCATGGTTTTTTCCGATGCAGCTTGGGCTCGGCGGCGGTGGAGTCTTCGGGGAACTGTTCGCGGTACTTGCCGATGTGCGACGCCGATTGGGCGGCGGCGCGTTCCGGGTCGCCGCTGGCAATGGCGGCGTACAGGTCACGGTGTTCCTGGATCAGTTCCGGGAGGTCGCTGACGTGGCGGAAGAGCCAGTGCATGCGGCCCTGAAGGGGTTCCAGCGCTGAGCGGAGAAAGTCGTTATTGGCGATGCGGGTGATGGCGTCGTGGAATTCGCTGTTGGCGCGGTGGGCTTCCATGATGGCGCCCTTGGCCAGGCAGCGGTCGGCTTCATCCAGCAGGGCCTGGAGTTGTTCGAGGTCTTCGGGCGTGGCGCGGGAGGCGGCCAGGCGGCAGGCAAGCACCTCAAGGGACTGCCTGACATCGAACAGGTCCTCGACGTCTTTGGGACTCAGGGTGCTGACCTCGGCTCCGCGGGCGCCCCTGTCGCTGATGAGCCCTTCCTGGCGCAGCATGCGGAGCGCTTCGCGGACGGGAAGCCGTGACACGTTGAATTCGGCGGCGAGGTCGCGTTCCACCAGCCTGGTGCCGGGAACGTAATGCCCTTCGAAGATCCTGTTGCGGAGGGTGTCCCGGACAGCCTCCCGAAGGGGGCGTTCCTTGTCCTGGGTTTCTTCTGCGCTGTGCATGCTTCTCCACTTTCGGTTCTTGTCTGGCGTTGCGTTCCCGGCGTCAGGAACAGGTGCGTGTGGCTAGCTTAGACAGGTAGCCGCTTGTTGTAGTTCAGGGTCAGGACGGATACCCCCATGATGATCGCGGATCCCACGAAGTACAGCAGCGCCCACGTGTAGGAGCCGGTGGCACCGACAATCAGGCCGACCGCAATCGGGGTCACGAAGCCGGAGATGTTGCCGCTGAAGTTCATTGCCCCGCCCAGGACGCCGGCGTTGGTCCGGCCGCCCAGGATGGAGGGGATGCTCCAGAACAGGCCCACCCAGCGGAGGAAGAACATGACCACGGACAGGAGTACGACGGCGGTGGTGGGGTCGGCCACGACGGTTACGCCGATCAGGCCGCCGATCACCACCACACTGGAGGTGCCCAGAAGCGTGCGCATCACACGGTTGGCGGAGGCGCCGGTGGACTGCCACTTGTCGGCGATTGCACCGCCCAGGATTTCGCCGACAAAGCCGGCGCCGAAGATCACGAACGTGGACCAGCCGATGGTCTTGAGGTCGAAGCCCTTGTCCTGGGCCAGGTAGAGCGGTCCCCAGGTCAGCAGTCCGTAGAAGACGCCGTTGAAGCCCAGCCAGCCGAGGCACATGGCCCAGAAGGAGCGGAATTTCAGGTAGGGCAGAAGGGCGCGCTTGCCCTTGCTGCCGTCGAGCTCGGCCGCAGCGTCCTCTGCAGCATGGGAGGCTTCAATGTATTCGGCCTCGGCGTCGTTGACCCCGCGGTGCAGGCGGGGATTGTCGCGGACGTACCACCAGACCGCCAGGCCCATCAGGACTGTGGCGGCACCGGCGATGATGAACGCGAGGCGCCAGCTGCCGGTGGAGGCGATCAGGCCGGCAATGATGATGCCGCCCAGGCCGGCGCCAAGAGGCGCGCCGGCGTCGAGGATGGTGGCGCCGCGTCCGCGCTCCGACTTGTGCATCCAGATCGCGTTGAGCTTGCCGCCGGCCGGCATGACGCCGGCTTCCGTGACGCCAATGCCCAGCCGGGCAATGAACATGCTGAGGAAGCCCCCGGCCAGGCCCGAGGCGGCCGTGGCGGCGCCCCAGCCGACGCAGGACGCCGTCATGACCTTGCGGGGACCGAACTTATCGATCAGGAGGCCTACCGGGACCTGCATCAGCGCGTAGGTCCAGAAGAAGGCGGAGAGCAGGAGGCCCACGAGCTCGGGGGCGAGATTGAATTCCTTCTGGATGATGGGCAGGGCCACCGAGATGGAGCCCCTGTCGATGTAGTTGACGGCGACGAGGACCAGCAGGAGCAGGAACATTTTCCAGCGGACGTTGGTGCGACGTTGCACGCCGTCCTTGCCGGTTTTGCCGGCTTTGTCGTCGGGGAGCGGTACGGCGGTTTCAGTATTTTGAAGAGACACAACTTCTCCTTTGCAGAGAGGGAGATTGCAGGCGGGAAGAATGGCTTGGGTGTTCGCGGGGCAGGAGGCCGCTGGTGGGGCGTCCTGGAGCCTAAGTCCGGAGAAGCCGGGCCATGAACTGTGGCCTGGAATCCGGTTCTCGATCTTTTGGGATCCCAAATTGGGATCCCAAAATTCAGAATAGAAGTGACCCGTACCACTGTCAAGGAATTTGTTCCGTTATGGCCCACTCGGGCCAAATCACCGATTGTGACTGCGGCCGGTGTGCGGAGCCTGGGCGCGCGAAAGGGCCCGCGGCGACGCCGCGGGCCCTTCCTGTCGTCTCAGTTTTCCGGCAGGGGCCGGTGGGCTCAGCTGCCCCGGTACGTGGAATAGGCGAACGGGCTCAGCAGGAGCGGCACATGGTAGTGGGCCTCCGATTCCACCACGCCAAACGTGAGGGTCACCTCCGGGAAGAACGTTTCGGTGCCGCTGGCGGCGAAGTACTTGCCCGTGTCGAACGCCAGGCGGTAGGTCCCCGACGGCAGCCGCTCCGGCCCCAGCTCTTTGATGCGTCCGTCCGCGTCGGTGGCGCCCTCTGCGATCGGGACCCAGCGCTCGCCGTCGAGCACGTGGAGGGTTACCGGGACCTCGGCCGCCGGCTTCCCGGAGCCGGTATCGAGTACATGGGTGGTGACGTGGGAGGTGCTCATCTGCCGATCAGCCCTTCGAGTCGGAGCACTGCGATTTCCCGCAACTGCTGGCCAATGATTGCTTGTTCTGCTTCGGGGGTGTGGGCGAGCCTGGTGTTGAGGGCGGCCAGGATCTCCTCGCGGCTGCGGCCGGCGGCGCGGATCAGGAACACCTGCCCGAATTTCTCCTCGTAGGCCCGGTTGCCTTCCGCGAGGGCCTCGGCCACGGCAGCGTCGGCCACGCCCAGTCCGGCCTGTTCCGACTGGGACAGCTTCGCTTCCGCGCTGTCTCCCTGCGCCCGCTCGCCGATCCGCGGATGGTGGGCAAGGGCCGCTTCGATCTCCGCCGGAGTGAAGGGTTTGGCTGCGCCGCCGCCCGCCGCCAGGAGCGCGTCGATGCTGGAATAGGGCCGCGCGTCGGCGAGCTCGTCGATCCAGCGTTGGATGTCCAGGCAGGGACGCAGCATATCGGCAGCCTCCGGGCGGCCGGCCATGTTGAACTGTTCAAGGTGCATACAACAGATCCTTGTGTTTTGATGCTGGCATCCACGGTGTAGGGCTATGCGGATACTTGATTCCGCATCATGGAACTGTTATTTCAGCATATGCAAAAGTCAACCGCACGCACTGGCGGGTGTCAACTGCCGGGACGCTGCCTGGGTCACGCCCCAAACAGAAAGCGGACGACGGCGGGAGGTCCCGCCGTCGTCCGTCTTGCGTTTTGTCACTGCTGAGGACGGTTTCGCCGAGATAGGCCAGGAGATTACCCTGCGCACCTTCGCCGGAATGGGCCGCGACATGAATGATGCTCCTATTGCTGTCAATGTTCCTTGAGCCAGGCTGAGTAGCGCTCGTAGAACTCGTCATCGCGTGTTTGGCCGCGCTCGAGCCGGGATAGCGAACTGGGCCAGACGCGGAGTGCATCG
>NZ_JANCLV010000003.1:0-391902 GCF_024294965.1 Pseudarthrobacter humi | reverse complement strand
GCCAGCGCCTAACGATGAGGTCGAGGGCCAGTGGCTCCCAAGCACACCACCACTGGCTCTCTTCCGCACGATCGGTGGCTCTGAAGCGCAAGATTGGGTGGCTCTCAAGGCATCAAATACTCAGCAGACACCCTGCT
Organism: Pseudarthrobacter humi; assembly: GCF_024294965.1. Lineage (NCBI taxonomy): Bacteria > Bacillati > Actinomycetota > Actinomycetes > Micrococcales > Micrococcaceae > Pseudarthrobacter > Pseudarthrobacter humi. The sequence continues at coordinate 391,765 of NZ_JANCLV010000003.1, read as the reverse complement.
GGAATTTCTGGAAGCCTCTGAGTTATTGCTTTTCCAGCACCTCCCCGGCCCTGAGCTGCGGGTTCAGGCAGACCTCGGCATGATCTGGACAGCAGGATAATCACGCTCGAGCTCCTTCAGTCGGACTCGCTCCGAGACCGTCCGATCCACCTCGGTGCCGCCGTTTGGCCTCGCGGTACTTGACCTCTAAGTATTTGAAGCTTTGAGCGCCACTATTCGTGAGGTTCAGCGCCGGGTTTGTGCGAGAGAGCGCCAGCGGTCGCGTGGCCTGGCGCCTCTGACGCCCTTCGTGACAGTTGCGAAGCGTCTCGGGGCCGACACCGTACGCGGTGGTCACGTTCTTGATCGGCTTGGACGTGTTACCACCTTGCGGCACAGGTCGTCCTTGAACTCCTGGGTAGATCGTTTACGTGATGCGGTCATGCTGATCTCTACTTTCGGTAGACCCCCACTTAAAGAGGGCCCACTGTCCGAGATCTCCGTGGCAGCATACTCGCCGGTGGCGGGGTCATGGACGACGTCGAACGTGCCGCCGTCGAACACGTCTCGTCACAGTCCGCCGATCAGACGATTGGTCGGGATGGAAGCGGTCAGCGCTACCTGCCGCCCACGGGTGACAGCAGGGGCCTGCGCAAGCGATCTCCTTAGGAAGAGGTCGTCGGTCGGAAGCTGTCGCTTCGGCGGTATGGGCCGGCTGCGCGCCGGTTAAGAGTCAACAGGGACCGCCGGGCTGTTAGACCAGGCGTCGGTTTGCGGCGACAAGAAGAGTGGAAGGCATTGAGTTTTCTGTGTGGTTCGGCGCCCTCGTCGGTTCAGAAAAGCTAAGACTGCGGATCAGATAAGGATCGACAGAGGATTCTCCATGCGCTGCTTGAACGCAGCCATTAGGCGGGCAGCGACTGCTCCGTCCACAACCCGGTGGTCGGCAGAGAGGGTGCAGGTCATGACAGTGGCGATGGTCAGTTCCCTGTTGACGACGACGGGTCGTAATTCGGCAGAGCCGACGGCCAGAATACCGGCCTGCGGAGGGTTGAGGATCGCCGTGAATTCTTTCGTCCCGAACATGCCCAAGTTGCTGACGGTAAACGTTCCTCCGGAAAGTTCGCCGGGGCGGATTTTTCCAGTCTGGGCCCGCGCGGCGTAGTCTGCGATGGTTGAGCTGATTTCGGTGATCGAAATCGTATCGACGCTGCGGACGACGGGGGTGACCAAGCCGCCGTCAGTGCTTATGGCGACCGAGATGTCGGCGTGACTGTACCGGATGATGCTGTCGCCGTTGAAACTGACGTTTGCATCCGGTTCGTCACGCAACGCCAGACCGATTGCCCTTACGACAAGGTCGTTGACCGTAATTTTGCGGACCGCGGTGGCATTGACCTGCTTGCGCAGCTCGAGCAGGTTATCCATGCGTACGTCCACGGTGAGGTAGAAATGCGGGACACTTGTTTTGGATTCGGTCAGCCGGCGTGCGATTGCGTGGCGCATGCGGGTGAAGGGGATAGTTTCACCGCCCGGCTGAGCGGGTCCCCGAACCGGGGCCGGGGTGGCAGCCAGAGGAATAGTCGAAGCCACCTGGTCCGGCACGGGGGCAGGCATTGCGGCCGTCGATGTGGGCTGCGCCGCGATTACGCTTTCGACGTCTTGGCGGATGATTCGTCCGTCGGGTCCGGACCCGTTGAGCGCGGATACATCCAGACCGTGTTCACGGGCAAGTCGGCGGGCCAGCGGGGAGCTGAACACGCGTGCTTTGTCGACGTCAGGGCCGGAAGCCGCGCTGTCGTGCTGTCTCGGAGTTTCGCCGGGTTGGGAGAAAGCGGTCGCCAGGACGGCCTCGATGTCCTTCTCTGCGTCGCCGACCGCCGCGATGACGGCGATGGGGGCGCCAACGGCGACCGTCTGACCGGGTTGAGCGATGAGCCGGGCGAGGATGCCGTCCCCTTCAGCCTCCATTTCCACGGTGGCTTTCTCGGTTTCGATTTCGGCGATGGGTTCGCCGGCAGTGATGGAGTCGCCGGTGGATTTGAACCACTTGTAAAGCACAGCCTCGGTCGCGTCAGCGAGGATGGCCGGCATGTTCAGCAATGTTGCCATAAGAGTTTCTCCAGAAACGGGTAGCCGTGGGGCGGCGGGAGGTAGGAGCGGTAAAGGGCAGGCCTTAGCGGGCCAGATTGTGGGCGGCAGCGGCCAGGCCCTTGTCCATTTCGGCGCGGCCTGCGAAGGCTGCCCGTTCAAGGACCTTGGAGATGCTCGGCGACGCTTCCGCCCCGGTGACGCGCTGGATGGGCTGGTCCAAGTAGTCGAAGAACCGTCGCTGGATTTCGTCGCTGAGCCAGTTGCCGTAGGAGGTGCCGCGGGCGCCTTGCTCGGCGATCAGGACGTTGTTGGTCTTCTTGATGGATTCGCCGATAGTGTCCCAGTCGATGCTTGCCGCGTCCAGCCAGCGTAGGTCAATGATCTCGGCGTCGAGCTCGGCGAAGGCGGCTGCGTCCAGGGCGGGCTGGACCATAGCCAGGTAGGTCAGCACGGTGATGTCGCTGCCTTCCCGGCGAATTGCGGCCCTGCCGAATGGAATCTGGTAGTCAAAGTCGTTGACGGGGGCTGCGCCGCTGGTGGTGTAGAGGTCCACATGCTCTATGACGACGACTGGGTCCTCAAGCTGGAGTGCGGTGTTCATCAGCCCAACGTAGTCGAATGGGGTAGACGGGGCGACGATTCGCCAGCCGGGCTGGGTCGCGAAAATGCCGGCCGGGTCCATGGAGTGCTGCGAGCCGTAGCCGGTTCCCATTGCGACCTTGGAACGAAGGACCAGCGGCATTTTTCCTTCCCCGCCGAACATGTGGCGTGCCTTGCCGATCTGGTTGAAAAGCTGGTCGGCGGCGACCCACATGAAGTCCGCGTACATGAACTCGACCACGGGCTTGTAGCGTCCGTCCATAGCCATACCTCCGGCGAGCCCTGCGAACGCATTTTCACTGATCGGGGTGCCCAGGATCCTCTCCGGATGGGCTTCCTTGAGTCCGCGAGTGGCACCGTTGGTGCCGCCTTTGAGCCGGTGGACATCCTCGCCCATGACCACGACGGATTTATCACTGTCCATCCGTGCGTGCATGACGTCAGCGACCGAGTCGATGAATTTGCGCTCGGCGAGCTCACCGCCGAACGTGGCTTCCTCCTCGGTGCGTGCCCCCTCGAGTTCGGAGAGATCGCCGCGGATGCCGACGTCAACGAAACCTGGATCTGGCCACAGCTCGGGACGGATCCTTCGTTTGCCGGGCTTGGCTCCGGGGTCCTGCTCAGTCAGGGCGGCGACGGCGTCGTCGCAGGCGTTCTTGATTTTCGCGTTCATGTCCTTGATGGCTAGGGCGTCCATGTGCCCCATATTCTCGAGTTCCTTTGCGACACGAAGGATGGGGTCACGGTCTCGCCATGACTTCTCCTCGGCCTTGCTGCGGTAGCCGAAGGCACTGCCGGGGAATGGGCCATTCTGATGGAAGTAGCGGTAGACCTCCGCTTCGATGAGCGCCGGGCCGTTGCCGGAGCGCATGTGTTCGGCGGCTTGTTCCATTGCAAGGTGCACGGCCAAGGGGTCCATGCCGTCAACCCGCCAGGACCGGATACCGAAGCCAGGGCCGCGGCCGGACAGGCGGGACTCCCCGGTCACTTCCGCTACGTGCGTGGACACAGCATAGAGGTTGTTCTCGATGAAGAAACACAGCGGAAGCTTCCACGCTGCGGCGAGGTTCATCGTTTCCAGCGCCGAACCGATGTTCGTCGCCCCGTCACCGAAATACGTCACGGTGAAGTCAGTGTCTCCACCGGTCCGGGCGCCGTCGTGCTTCTGCGCCCAGGCATTGCCAGCGGCCAGCGGCACACCGCCGCCGACGATCGCGTTCGTCCCCAGTGCCCCGGCCTCCGCCCACTGAAGGTGCATAGAGCCCCCCCGGCCACGGCTGAAGCCCTGCTCCAGTCCGAGAATCTCTGCCAGCGTACGCTGAAGCAACTTCCTGACATCTTCTCTGAGAGGAGAAATCGGGTCCACACGCCCGCCCGTCTGCCGCGCCAGATAGGCAAGCGACTTGGCCAGGAACTGATGATGGCCTCGGTGAGTCCCGTTAACACCGTCACCGGGACGCAGATCAATCGCAGACCCAACGGCGCCGCCCTCCTGCCCGATGCTTGAGTGCGCCGGCCCATGCACCAGGCCCTCACCGGCGAGCTCAAGGACGCTCTCCTCGAAAGAACGAATGATCTGCATCTGCACCAACATTGTCTTCAGCAGCGAAGGGTCTGCCTTCTTCCAATCAGCCTCACTAGTGCGCAGTTCGACCCATTCGACATCGGGCGTGAGCGGTGTTGTTTCAGCCATCGGAATTCTCCACGGAACGTATTGGGGGCCATACCGGAACGAAGGATCCGGGCGGGGTGACTCGGGTCACTAGATTCCAAGATACTTATTAGTCGGATCCAATGCAAGCATTATGTTGGGCAAAACATTCCCAAAGAGGGGATCGGGACGTAGTATTGGATCCAATATTGATACACGTCAGCGTGACTTGGACAGGAGTTTCATCAATGAAGAACAATCTGCGGCCCCCTGTTGCTGCTATCACGGGAGGGGCTTCAGGCATAGGCCTGGAGTCCGCCAGGCGCTGGATTGCCGACGGTGGAACGGCTGTGCTGTTAGACCTTGCACGGCCGGCCTTGGATAAGGCGCTGGCGGAGCTCGGTGGTCGAGCCCGGGGAGCCGTTGTTGACGTTGCTGACAACGCCAGCGTCCTCGCCGGCTTCCAGAGCATCCGAGAAATCGAAGGCCGACTGGACGCCGTAGTCAACTCGGCTGGGATTGCCCGGCCAGGCCCCAGCAGCGAAGTAAGCGACGAGGAATTCACGCACATGCTGGATATCCACCTCACCGGCGCCATGCGTTCGTGTCGGGCGGCATATCCGTTGCTGAAGAGGACCGGGCGCGGTACTATCGTCAACCTGGCATCCGTGGCGTCGCTGACCGGCATGCCGGGGCGGGCCAGCTACACCACAGCCAAGGCCGGCATCGTGGGACTGACACGGACACTGGCCGTGGAGTGGGCACCCGATGGGATCCGCGTGAACGCGGTCGGGCCCGGCTATGTGCGCACGGCGCTTACTGACACGTTGGTGGCCGAAGGCAAGCTTGACGACGCCTTGATCAAGGCCCGGACCCCGCTGGGTCGCTTTGCCGACCCGGAGGAAATCGCCGAGGCCATTCACTTTCTGTCCACCCCGGCGTCCTCGTACGTCAACGGGCATCTGCTTATGGTCGACGGCGGCATGACCGTGGACGGGAACTGGTACTCATGAGCAGAATGGATTTCGATTTCACCGGCAAGGTCGCACTGATCACCGGCGCTTCCGGTGGCATCGGCAAGGAAGTGGCCCGGATCTTTTATAACGCCGGGGCGCACCTGGTGTTGATGGACTTGCACGAGGTCCCCCTGCGGGAACTGGCCGAAGAGCTTGGGGCTGGCAAGCGGATTTGCGTGGTGGCCGGAGATGCTTCCAACCCGGCTAATATCTCGACCGCTCTTGAACTGGCGCACACACGATTCGGCGGATTGGACTTCGTCATTCCCGTGGCCGGGATCTACCCGGAGTCTCCGGTCGTCGAGATTAGCGACGACCAATGGCGACAGGTGATGTCCGTGAACCTGGACGGTGTGTTCCAGCTTCTGCGCGCCGCCATCCCCATGGTGCGTTCGGGCGGTGCAGTGGTGAATTTCGCATCTGTTGCCGGCCACCGCGGAAGTAAGAACCACGGCCACTATGCGGCCAGCAAAGCCGGCGTGATCGCCCTGACTCGGAGTCTGGCCCATGAGGTTGGCCCGGGGATCCGGGTCAACGCGATTTCGCCAGGCACCATCGAGACTTCTATGGTCGCCGACCTGGTCAAAGCCCGGGGGGCTGACATGCTTGCCGGCACGCCCCTCGGACGGTACGGAAAGCCGGAGGAAGTGGCCGCTGTGGCTGCATTCCTTTGTAGCGGGGCCTCCAGCTTCATCACGGGCGAAACTATCCATGTCAACGGCGGCCTGTTCATGGCCGGCTAAGCGGCATATACCGTCTCTTCCGTCGTGAACACCCTAAGCTGAACGACATGGCGTTGAACGGTAAGCACAGTCCGGTAAAGGAGGCTGTTAGCCGCCGCATCGCCGAAAGCCTGCGGTCGAAAATTCTCAGCGGCAGTCTCCAGCCGGGCCAGCGTATCCGGCAGGAAATCCTCGCCGAGGAATTCGGCGCTAGCCGCCTGCCGGTCCGCGCAGCGCTGAGCATCCTGGAATCCGACGGGCTGGTCACGCTGGTGCCAACACCGGCGCATGGGCGATGAACGTAAAGGGATGTACCGAGTGCGATCGGATCCAGGAACGGCTGGATCCCCTTTCTGCCCGTATCCGCGGTCGTAAACTACACAGACGACGACATCACGCGTCAGGCGGAAGTAGCCGCCAGTATCGAAGCCGCCGACGGTGTCGAACAATGTCCAAAGCTGAACCGCAGCTTCCATCTGGAGAGCTACCGGGCCGTGCGAATGCCAATGCCGTAGTCCATGGTCGAGCGGCTGTGGAACACGACACAGCATTGCCGCCGGACTTACACCCAGTTGATCGGATGGGATGGACTCCGACTGACGCACTACGAACACCGGCTGATGGTGGAGACGTTCAGGCGCCGCGACGGCAAACAAGCCGAGCGGCTGATGTATGGGCACCTCCGGCGAACGCGCCTGGAACTGACCCGCCACCCCGATATTTTCTACGGAAAATGATCCTCCGATCTTCAGGCGCGAGTGTCCCACAGCCTCACGGCGGCCTCTTTTTCATAGGCCTTACCGTTGGGGAAGCTCACGAGTTCACATTGCATGCCCCACGGGGACAGGAAATACACCCAGCGTTGGCCAAAGCTGGGCCCAGTGCTGGCCGTCGGGTTGCCCAGCACACGGATGTCTTTGGACGCCAGATAAGTTACCGCCGTGTCCAGGTCATCAACGTAGAACGCCAGATGGTGTCCGCCGACGTCACTGTTGCGCGGCAGCACGGTGTTCTGCGCAGCCGTCTCGTACTGGAAGACCTCAAAGTTGGAGCCGTTGGCGCACCGGTAGAACCGGATCTCGCGCATCGTCGTGTCCCGGTCGACGTTGAGGTGCTCGGCCATCCAGTTTCCGTTGGGCAAAAACGGCCCGAGCGAGTAGACGTGCACACAGCCCAGGACGCCAACGAAAAATTCGTGTGCCTCTTCCATGTCCGGAACGGTAAGTCCAATGTGGTCCGCGCCCCGAAGCCCGGGCAATCCTTGATCGCTATTCATCTCTCTCCTTCATGGGGTTGTCGGCGTCGAACTTCCATATTGGATCCATATTCAAGAATGTGAAGTGTAATGACGATATTAGGTAGCTCTTTGAATTGTCATTGGATCCAAGGCGTGTCATTCTAGTCCAACGTAACGCACGTCACCAATGTCGGTGACCATCCCCAGGAGCTTCCATGTCAGACTTCCCGTCCTCAACGACGGTCCAGGACCGGCCCCCGGTTCTGTCCGCACGGCCCGCCTCCAGATCCAAGGTCAGGTCCCTCGTCGCCAGTACAGTTGGCAACGTCCTGGAGTGGTACGAATGGAGCGCGTATGCGGTGTTCGCGCCCTTCATCGCCCAGGTCATGTTCGAACCGTCGAACACGGCGTCCGGAATCCTGGCCACCCTCGGCGTCTTTGCCGTCAGTTTCCTCTTCCGCCCACTCGGCGGCGTCGTCTTCGGCTGGATCGCCGACCGCAAGGGCCGCAAATTTGTCCTTGTAACCACGATGCTCATGATGGCTGCCGGAAGCTTGATTATTGGAGTCATGCCTACCCACGACAGCGTGGGCGTCTGGGCTGCGGTCATCCTCCTTGTCGCCCGGGTTATCCAGGGCTTCGCCCACGGCGGCGAATCGGCAACGTCCACCACCTATATCGCGGAAATCGCACCGAACAACCGCCGAGGACTGTGGTCCTCGGTTATCCACGTGGCAATCGTCGGCGGATCCATCCTGGCCTACCTACTCGGAGCGGTCATCACCGATGTACTTGGCAAAGAAGACGTCATGGCCTGGGGCTGGCGCATTCCGTTCCTGCTCGGCGCCGTCCTGGCCGTCGTTGCCCTGCTGCTGCGTCGCCACATGGACGAGTCGGACGTGTTCGAGGAAGGAGCCGCCTCGCCGGCGCAGGTTCAGGCCGAGGCCAAGGCGTGGCCGCGAACGCGCATCATCAAGACGGCTACGCGCATGGTCCTTTTCACCGCAGGCATTACGGCTGTGCACTACACCTGGAGCAGCTACATTTCCACCTACGCCATCACCAGCCGGGGCATGGACCCGTCGCTGGCCTATTGGATGAGTCTGTCCGCGCAGGGCGTAGCGCTGATCAGCCTGCCGCTGTTCGGTATGCTTTCGGACCGCATCGGGCGCAAGCGCCAGGTGCTGTTCTTCGCCGTCACCTCCTCCGTTCTGGTATTCCCGCTGTCCGCCATGGTTTCGGACACTTGGTGGTCCCTGTTCATCCCGCAGGCGATTGCGCTGACCCTTTGGGCGCTGGCGTCCTCCATCTTCGCCGCGATGCAGGCCGAGAATTTCCCCACGAGCATGCGCACGCGGGGGATCGGTTTCGCCTATTCGCTTGGCGTCGCGCTCTTCGGCGGCACCGCACCATACCTGAACCAGCTCTTCGTAGGGTGGGGCCTTGGCTGGATCTTCAGCGTCTACATTGTTGTGCTTTGCATGTGCACCCTGGTCGCGACACTGACGATGAAGGAAACTCGCGGAATCGACCTTCGCGAACTGGATAAAGCGGAGTAATCCGCGCGCCGAACAATCGCAAATTCGTCGGCGCAACGCGTCCAACACGCCGGCGAGGCAGCGATACAGCCGTCTCGCCGGGGACCCGTGATGAAAGATGGGCCGCACCGACGGATTTAGATGGATACCCCGATATCCCCACGTGGCCGCTTAGTAATCCTGTAGAGGAAGACCGGGGCAGGTCGTCGGGAACGAACAACTACCCGTCTTGCCAGGACTGAAGGGTTACGCGACACCTAAAGAGTGGAGGGGGCGCACTGCCTCTGCCACCTCCGTTGGAATGGTGACGGCGGTCATGCGGCTGTCGGTTAATCGGACCATGAAAGGGCTGAAGGGAGGTGGAATCGCAATGAAGGACCAGGGACCAAGAGTGCACTGCGGCCTGCAAAGGATTCCCGCAATGAGCGCGGGCATGACCCGATTACCGCAGAGCGTAGGGTGCCTCCAGCAGTATCAATACGCTGAAGAAAAAGAAGTGCCGCAGGTGCCGCACCCCTCGTCGCGGCATGCGGCATGCGGCAGTTGGCGTGAGGGCCATTAAGCGGAGAATTGGGGGTGTGGACAGTGTCCACACTTTGGGTCCCGGACTGGGACGTACCTGCGCCGGACTGCGCCGGATTCCGGATGTTTCCGGGGGAGTCCAGTGTTTGCAAGGGCCGGAACCCGGTTCGAGTCCCACCTCGGGCACGTTTTCCAATGTCAGGGGCCCTTTTTGGGCCTCTGACGTGGTGACGGGGTACACGTTTGTCCGAGAAGACCGCTTTGACGGGTGTCGGTCACGCCGTGTTTGTCGGCAGCCTTTCTTGTGGCGGTTCCTCCCGTGCGTCGGGGCTTTCCGCTGTCTTAATGCTTCATGGGAGCTTCCGGCCGGGACGACATGACAGGGCAGGTTCCGGGGGAGTGGTGCACGGCTGAGCGATGGTTTTCTTCATACCCATTCATTTCGCTCGGGTGGGATGGCTACATGACATAGCCGCTGAAATGTTCGGGTGTCATCCGATTGATTGTGCGAACGACCGGGGCCAGGTTGTTGCGCCGGCCCGTAGTGCCAAGCAGGGGTCTGCTCGGCGACGGATAGTTCGTCGAGGAGTATTCCGGGATCCATTCCTGGGTCGAATGCCCGACCCGCAACACCGTAATCCATTCCCGCGAGGTCGCAATCCTGTCCGTGGACAACCGGCCAGGAGATGCCATCGCGTTCCATTACGACATCTTGGGCGCCGACGACCGGTAAAGCTACTTCGACTTCCCGTATGGCGGCATCTGTCAGGTTAGCGCATTCCACTGCCGTTGCTCAGGGGGAAGCCCCTGAGTGGCAGCACTAGGTGTCAAAAGCGCTGCCCCTCAGGCTGCCTTCCTACGGAGAGGGATCAAGAGCCCGGTCCCCTCACGCGGGCCTCGGATTCTTTAATGGCTCAGGGGCGCGCTTCGAAGACGAAGAGTTCGGTTCCAGCGACTTCTTCGCCGTCATCGGGGGCGGCGAACAGGCGCAGCACGCCGCCGTCAGATTCCAGGGCAACCGGGTTGCGGGTAATCGAGTGCCCGGCGGTGGAGAATTTCTGGAACGGGACCTCGTGGACGATCTTTCCATCTGTGAGGTCGGTCAGGGCGAGGCCGCCGAGCTCGAACGGGTTACCGTCAGCAGTCTTGAGGCCGGTAACACCCGAGCAGAGCTGGTGCCCGGCTCCGGCGTACTCGCAGTCCTGGTAGTCGATGAAGTGGCTCGGGTTGGCCTGCGTCCCCAGGAGCCTGCCTTGGTTATTCCATGTGAACAGCTTGCGGGAACCCCAGCTGACGCCGCTGATTCGGTTGGTCTTGCGGTCGGCGACGACACCGCCAACGTGGTCCGCCTGACGGAACTGCTCCGTAACCTCGTAGGTGTCTGGATCGATTGTGTAGACGATGGAGCTGCTGTTGGGCCGGTACTCGGCCACGGGAACCCAGACCTTCTCGCCGTCGAAGTCCGTGCCGCCCGGGTGGTAGATCGTGTCCTCACCCAGGACGATGTCTTTCAGCAGCTTTCCCTGCCGGTCGATGACGAAGACGTGTCCGCGGCCCTTGCCGGTAGTGCGGTCGTAGCCGTCGACGGGCGAGGGGTAGCGCATGGTCGGTTCAAGGATCTCGACGCTGCTGAGGAATATTTTGTCGCCGACCAGCGACATGCCCTGCGGGTGGAAGGTCGGGAAGTCCAGCTTGAGCTTCTGGACCTGGTCCCACTGGGTGTTGCGGTCCACTTTCGTGAAGGCCGCTGCTTCTGCCGTGAGGCCCTTAGGGGTTTGCCCGTTGGTGGCCCCAGCGGAGGTTCCGGCTGTCAGGGTGGCCGCTGCGACTGCTGCGATGGCGAGGACGCGCTTCATCTTCATGTCTGCTCCAGGTGCGTGATAGTGGTGCCCGGTGGCCGGGTCCGATCAAACTTAGGCGCCCGGGATGGCAAGACAGACAACGGCAGGTGTCGAGAGGGTGAAGCAAGCGACCCGGGCCGGGGACACCCCGGCCGTCGGCTTGACCAGCAGCGGGCAGCCCGGATCTGCCGGATGGAGGAGTGCAGGACTGCTGGGATAGCCAGGAGCCCGGCACCGCGGCCGAGTCCTTCTAGAAGCAGGTTGGCACCGAACTGATCCTCGTGTCCACAAGTCCGGTCAACAGGGCCGCGTCGGACGTGGACATGACGTTCCCTGGAAATGTGTTGACCAGAGCGCGAAACTTCTGCAGATCAGCATCTCAAATCCTCTGGAATCGGCGCCGGGCATGGAGGGTTCCAGAGTCAAGAGGGACCGTTGCCCGCATCTGGTCCGGCACGGGGCGGGAATTTTCGTTCGGGGCCGGCGTTAGGTCTGAGTATGAAAGCAATCGTGTACCGTGCCACGGGCGATCCGTCTGTCCTCGAGCTCGTCGACCGCGAGAGCCGCGATCCGGGGCGCGGCGAGGTGCGCATAAGGATCATCGTGTCCGCAGTGAACCCTACCGACTGGAAGTCGCGTCGCGGCGCCAAACCGGGCGAGCCCCTGCCCTTCGCGGAGGTCGTGCCGAACCAAGACGGCGCCGGAGTGGTGGACGCAGTCGGACCCGGCGTCGAGCATCTCCACGTCGGTGACAGGGTTTGGCTAGCCCTGGCTGCCTACCAGCGCGCCGACGGCGGGACAGCCCAGGAGTTCGCCGTCCTGCCGGCCGAGCGGGTCTTTCCGCTCCCGGACAACGCAGGGTTCGACCTCGGCGCAAGCCTGGGCGTTCCCGCGATCACCGCCCACCGTGCCCTGACCATCGCTGAGGACGGCCCGCGGCGGCTGCACCCGGGAACCTTGGACGGCAAGGTAGTTCTCGTCGCGGGAGGGGCCGGCGCCGTGGGACATGCGGCAATCCAGCTCGCCAAGTGGGCCGGCGCCGTCGTGATCACGACCGTAAGCGGACAGGCGAAGGCTGCGCTGGTCACGGCCGCCGGCGCCGATCACGTCATCAATTACCGGGAAACCGACGCGGCCACGGAGATCCGCCGGATCGCTCCCAACGGCGTCGACCAGATCGTGGAGGTGGCACCCGCGCAGAACGCCGAACTCGATCTGGCAGTGATCCGCAACCGCGGCTCTATCGCGGTCTACGCCAACAACGGCGGCGACCAGATGAGCCTGGACGTGCGCAAGCATTTCAGCCTCAATGTCCGCTACCAGTTCGTGCTGCTCTACACCGTTGGCATGGCGGCGGTGCACGCCGCCGCCGAGGACATCAATGCGGCCATCGTCGACGGCGCCCTTCCGGTGGGAGAGACCGCAGGCCTGCCGCTGCATCGCTTTGACCTGGCGGACACGGCTGCGGCCCACGCAGCGGTGGAAGAGAGCATCGTCGGCAAGGTGCTGATCGATGTGTCATCGGGCTAGCCGATAACGCATCGGGGGCCCCGCGGGGAACATCGCGCCGTGCAGCCGAGGAACTGAGCGGGTCGATCAGTCGGGACTGCGGACGGGTAGCCCGTTACGGAACGCCTCGGCCTCCGGAGCGAAGAAACCGGCCCCACAGCCGATCGCGGGCAAGGTCATTAGGATGCCAGCCACCGGAGCCCACGCTGGACCTGTCGCCGCGATGGACCCCCGAGCGCTTCCAGACCCGAGGAGGTCCTGCGATAGCCGCGACTCTGGCACACTCCCGCCAGGTCATCGGAGCTGGTTGGTCGATGGCCATCGTCGAGCGTACGCCCCCATAACCCCTTCGCTTGAGTCCCCCCGACCCGCGTAGGGGTTCTTTAATGACAGGACCTCGGAGCAGACGCCCCGCAGCGGTCAGCCGGTTGACCTGAGAACCAAGGAGACCGTTTGCGCGCCAGGTTGTCATAGTCGTCGGTATCGGCGCTCTTGAATTCCCGGAAACGCTGGGGCTAAGCGGCATCCGGCCTCAAGCGTGTGAGTCGCTTCGTCGTAGCCCACCGTAGCCACGTTGCTGCTCGCAACCGGAAAAGCGCCTCATCAGTTGACTTCGACTCCCCACTCGCCAGTCTTAGGTTGCTCCATCTCGGCAAACCTGGCGCCCATTGTCGCGTTGCCTCGTGTGAGCTTCCTAATCGTGAGGTCTTCGGCCTTGTCGTTCGCAAGCCGCAGGTTGTTGGCCGACTTATGCAGCGCCGCTTTCGTCTTCTCCAAGTCTCTGATCGCTTCGTCGATGCGCTTGACCGCCTCCTCGAAACCGTCGGAAGCGAGCCGCCAGTTGCGGCCGAACGCGCCCTTGAAATCCTCGATCTGCTGCTCGAAGTTTGTGATATCGATGTTCTGCGCCTTTACCAGCGCGAGCTCAGTCTTGTACTTGAGCGAGTTCATTGCGGCGTTGCGCAGCAGCGCGATCAACTGGATGAAGAACTGCGGCCGGATGACATACATCTTCGGGTAGCGGTGAGAGACGTCGACGATCCCGGTGTTGTAGAGCTCGCTGTCGGGCTCGAGCAGAGAGACCAGCACAGCGTACTCGCACCCCTTCTCGGTGCGGTCCTTGTCGAGCTCCTTCAAAAAATCTTCGTTCTTGTGCTTTGTCGCGGTGCCGTCGTTTTCGTTCTTCATCTCGAACATGACCGAGACAATCTCAGTACCAGCGTCGTCGGAGTCGCGGAATATGTAGTCGCCCTTGCTACCAGTCCGGGAATCGTTGTCCTTCTCGAAGTAGGCGCGCGGGAAGGCCGTGGCACGGATGCGGTTGAACTCGATCTCGCAGTGCTGTTCAAGGGTTTCACCGACCATCTTGGTCGACAGCTTCGCCTTCAGGTCTCGCAGCCGCTCAATCTGTTCTTCACGGTCCTTGATCTGGGTTTCGTACTTATCCTTCAGGGACTTCTCAACGAGCTGCTTCTCTAGCCCTGCGAGTTCGAGACCGCTCTTGAATTCGTCCCGCTCCTTTTCGACGGTGCTGACTGCCTCGGTGATCGCAAGCCTCTGCGCGATCTCAATAGCCTCGAGCTTCGCCTTGAGGTCTTGGATCGCCGCGTCCTTCGTCGAGGCGGCCTTCTGAAGTTCGTTGACGAGCTTCGCTTCGGCCAGCTCCACCGATGACTGCTTCTCCTGCTTCGTCTGTTCGAGCTCGTTAGCAAGCACGTCCCGCTCCTTTTCGAGGGCACTTAGGGCCTCGGTCACGGCAAGCTTCTGCGTGACCTCACCGGCATCGAGCTTCGCCCTCAGCTCCTGGATCGCGGCATCCTTAACCGCAGCAGTCTTCTGAAGTTCGTTGACGAGCTTCGCTTCGGCCAGCTCCACCGATGACTGCTTCTCCTGCTTCGTCTGTTCGAGCTCGTTAGCAAGCACGTCCCGCTCCTTTTCGAGGGCACTTAGGGCCTCGGTCACGGCAAGCTTCTGCGTGACCTCACCGGCATCGAGCTTCGCCCTCAGCTCCTGGATCGCGGCATCCTTAACCGCCGCAGTCTTCTGAAGTTCGCTGGCGGCCCTCGTCTCCGCCAGTTCGAGAGCGTTGGTCTTATCCTGCTCGGCCAACTCGAGCCGTTCGTGGATCTGCTGTTCGAACTCAGCGTCACGAACCTGCTTGACGATGTCGGCGTAGCCGGCCTCATCGATAGTGAACGTCCGTCCGCAGTGCGGGCACTTGATTTCATGCATAGCTGGAACCCCAAATCAGGCTACGTCGGCCCGAATGGCCGCACTTGAGTGTCCCTCTGGTCTCTCAGAGGGGAGAAGAATTGTCGAGATAAGCCCGTCTCCGGCTCGGCGGCATATGAACCGACCGCCGGAGCGACGAGTACCGTGCTGGGCTGGTTACGGCGCGGTGCCGAGTTGCCCGTCGGTCATAGACCCCCAAACCTCCCCCATGAACGGCGCCTATCTCGTGATGCTACTGGGCCGTGGCGGAAAACCTCCCTGCAAAGGCGCAGCGTTTCCCGAGGATTGCGCAGGTTTCCTCCTAGCTACAGGGAGTCGTGGCAATTGCACAGCAGTGGTTCAGGCGTGATTGGCGAGTGCTGCGGGCGACCCCCATGGATGCGGCCGCTAGGTGGTGGCATGCAGAGGCCGCGTCAAGGATATAACGTCGGCTATCAGCTGCCTGCCGCCAGTCGGGCACCTCTTGGCCGGGGAAAAGGCGGAGTTGCGGTCGGCTCCCCTGCGGCTGTCGTGGTCCACGCTCACTTCCTGGAGGCCGGCCTGTGGGCTGATCATGCAGGTTGCGTTCGCTTCTCCATGAGACGGTTGGAGAGGAGAGACCCGCCACCATGATGTTCATCGATTTCCAGCAGGCGGGCTGCACAGTAGTCATCCGGGATCGGTCCGGTTCCGGAGGCCTACCCTTCATGTTGAAGCGAAATCGGCGCCGAAGTGGGCAAAAAGAGGGTGTGCACAATGTGCACACCTTGGGCTTCGGATCGGGTCGTACTGCTGGCGGACTGGGCCGGATTGCGGAGGTTTTCGGGGGAGTGGCGGAAATTCAAGGGCTGGAGTCCGGTTCGAGTCCCACCTCGGGCACGCATTCCCCCTCGTCAGAGGAGGTTTTGCTTTAACGTGTGTACCTTGACCCTCCGCGGGTCCCTCTGACTGTGGCCGCGGTCTGTGCCTGGCGCTGCGGCGGCCTGCGAAGTTGTGTGGGTGGCGGGTTCAGGATCCTGGCTGTTGGCCCCTCCGCCTGCAGGGTACAGGGCTACTTGTCCTCACTTTCTGGGTTGTTCTGATGGTCGTGGTTGGCCATCACTCATTCATGGCGATGGGTTGTGCTGACGACATGACCAAGGCAATCTGGCTTCCAAAATCTTCGTCGGAAGGCGGCTTCCTTCGGGCTCCCAGCGTGCGATCATCGCGTGTTTGTCCGGCCAAAGCCGTGTGCACGTTGTGCGCACTATGAGTTGGCGGGCGACTGTTCGGCTTACATCGTGATCCCGTTCCGCAGACTTTGTGGCTGATAGCAGTTCATGCGTCCGGCCATCCCTGGGTGCATGACCTGCAGGGATCCCGGGCGCAGGGGAGACCCCGGAGCCCACAACGGATGCCGGCGTGTGGGACCGACACTCGTGGGGGGCGCAGTGTTGTCGCAGCTCAGGGGGATTTGAGGTCCGGCGTGTGTACAGATTCCGGTGAAGCGTGGACGAAGCTCGCGCGTTTTCTTAGCTGTGCGCGGATTCACCAACGAGGCAGGCTCTCCCACGGGGAGGTCCGGCCCGGCACTTCGGTTCGCTAGTGCATTGGCCGATACAGCAGGCGGTGTGCCCGCTCTGCGGAAAAGGGTCCGTTACTTTCATTCGGCGGCGTGCTGACATGTGCTCGGAGCACGTGCATCCCGGAGGACCAGCAATTGTTGGAAGGCGTGATTGACGCGACCGTCATGGCCGGACCGATACTCGCTGAACGGCCGCCTTGAGATCCTCCGGTGACGGCAGGCCAGCCAAACCGCCGGCATGCCGATAGAGCCTGCAGGTCAGGGCTGGTGCTGCCGAAGATGGGAACAGATCCATCCCCGAGGCAATGAAAGACGGTGAGCCGTGGAAGCCCAGAGTCTGGGCTTGTTCCTCGCTGCCCAGCTCGACAACCACAACGTCGCCCTCGACGCCCTCGGCTGCCAGGACCTGGACGAAAAGGTCCAGGGCAGCGGCGCTGTTGGGGCAGTCCGCGATGATCCGCAGCTCGTAGTCCATGTGCTCAGTCTTTCAGCCAATATCCCGCGGGGCGAACACCAGTGAGCCGGCGACAAACACTCCGCCATAAGCGGCGAGGATCCGGCCGAAGTGCGCGTCCGGCTGCAGCGTCGCGACGAAGCCGTAGATGCCCAGCGCGATCACGCCCAGTCCTGCCCACCACCATTTGGCGGCCTTCCCTGACTGAGTGCCAGACCAGCCACGCCCCGCCGATTTCGGCAGCCGCGGCCAGCGTGAACAGCAGGATTGTCTTCGCGATAGTCACAAATCCATCATGGCAGTCCCCGGTACAGGTTTGCGTGAATACATCGAGGAATGTACTTTTGTGCCATGGAAACGCTCACGCAGGCACCGGTGCTGGCCCGGTTCGGGTACGCGGTCTCGGACCCGACCCGCGCCAGGATACTTCTGGCCCTCTCCGACGCCGCTGCATACCCCGCTGATCTGGCCGACATCCTGGGCGTGTCCCGGCAGAGCATGTCCAACCACCTGACATGCCTGCGTGGCTGCGGCCTGGTCGTGGCCGTCCCAGACGGGCGGCGGACCCGGTACGAGCTCTCGGACGCCCGGCTGGGTCATGCGATCAAAGACCTGCTGGGGGTTGTCCGGGCTGTGGACCCTGCCTGCTGCGCCCCGGACGGGGAGTGCTTCGCATGACGGCGCTGACGCAGGCGCCCACGTCGGAACGCCGGGCCGTGCTGAACAGGCGGATCCGGCTGTTCGCGGCCGCGACCATTACCTACAACCTCATCGAAGCCGTAGTGGCGCTCTGGGCCGGCAACGTTGCCGATTCCTCAGCGCTGATCGGATTCGGCCTGGACTCTGTCATCGAGGTTGCCTCCGCCGTGGCGTTGTCGTGGCAGTTCTCCGCGAAGGACCCGGAACGCCGTGAGCACCTGACCCTGCGGATCATCGCCGTCTCGTTCTTCGCCCTCGCCGCGTTCGTGATCTTCGATGCTGTGCGGGCTTTGACGGGCGGGGAAGAAGCCCGGCACTCCACCCCCGGCATCGTGATCGCTGCGCTGAGTCTGGCGATCATGCCGGTGTTGTCCTGGGCCCAGCGCCGGGCCGGACGGGAACTTGGATCCCGGACGGCAGTGGCAGATTCCAAACAGACGCTGCTGTGTACCTACCTTTCTGCGGTCCTGCTGCTCGGCCTGGTCCTGAACAGCACGCTGGGCTGGTGGTGGGCTGATGCCGGCGCCGCACTGATCATCGCCGGTATCGCCGTCCGGGAGGGCATCAACGCCTGGCGCGGAGAAGCCTGCTGCGCCCTCCCGCACACCGACGACACCCACGGCCATGGGCGTGGGCATGGCGAAGAAGACGATGACTGCTGCGCACCCACAACCACCGTTACCATCGCGGCAGCACCGGGAGCTCTTGCTGATCCTGAGCAGGAAGGTGCCTGCTGCGGCGGGTGCCAGTCCGATGCCAAGCCTGCGTCGGTGACCTTGACTCTCGGGACGAAACCGGTGAATCGTTGAGTGCCGTCTCGACAACCGTTCACCGTGAACAGGCCCGCACCCGCCGCGCCCGCGGCAGCAACGGATGCGCAGCTGGTCAGGGAAGACAGCCACCGCGTCACGGCCCCCTGGTCGGAGAAGGCCCAGCTGGTGGAGTTCCTGGACTTCGAATGCGAATCCTGCCGCGCCGCCGAACCCCTGGTCCAGGAACTAGAGAAGGAGTACGGGGACCGGATCACGTTCATCCACCGGTACTTCCCGCTGCCCGGACACGCCAATTCCGGAACCGCGGCCCTGGCCGTGGAAGCCGCAGCCCTGCAGGGCAAGTACGAGCAGATGACCGCCAGGCTTTTCGAAACCCAGCCGCACTGGGGTGAACGGCAGGACTCCCAAGCCCCACTGTTCAGGACCTACGCCGAAGAACTCGGCCTGGACCTGGCCCGTTACGACACGGATGTCGCGGCCGAAGCAACCAAGGAACGGATCCGCCAGGACATTGCAGACGAGAAAGCCCTCGGCGTGACCGGAACCCCCACCTTCTTCCTCAATGGGGAAAAGCTCACCCTGAACAGTGAAGAACAGTTCCGCAACCTGCTCGACGACGCTGCACGATAACCTCGCCCCGGTTCCCCGGTTCCCCGGTTCCCCGGTTCCCCGGTTCCCCGGTGCGGAAGCCGGTCCCGCGAAGACTAGAGGAACGCGACCGCCATCCCCTAACCGAAAAGGCTCCCTAAAACGCTGACGATACCGTATTCTCTTATTCCATGGAGTCATGGAATAAGAGCTCGGCGGATGGGGAGAAGCTGGAAGTCTTCGATCAGCTCGCCAGGGTGGCGAAGGCGATGTCCAACGGCAAGCGGCTGGAGCTGATCGAATTGCTCGCTCAGGGCGAGCATCCAGTCGAAGAACTCGCGGCAAAGCTGGGGATGGGGGTGACGACCGTCTCGGCCCACCTGCAGCAGCTGAAGCAGGCGGGCCTGGTGGATACCCGGCGGGTGCGGACCAGCATCCTGTATCGGCTCGCCGGCGATGACGTCGCGGCGATGTATCTGGCCATCAAGCGTGTGGGCATGCTGCGTTCCGCGGCCCTGCGGGAGGCACTTGCGTCCTACCTCTCTCCCCGCGGCTCGGAGCCGGCCAGCACGATCGATCCGGCAGCTGTCACCTCCGAGATGACCGTTATCGATGTCCGGCCCCGGTCCGAGTACGACACAGCCCACTTCCCGGGCGCGGTCTCGATCCCGCTGGAGGAGCTGGCGGAACGCTACGGTGAGATCCTGTCAGGGAATCCCGTCGTGGTGTACTGCCGTGGCGAGTTCTGCAAACTCGCCCGGGACGCCGCGGCGTGGTTGTCCGCCCGAGGCATCCCGGCGATGGCCATGGACGAAGGCGTCATCGAATGGCGGGCCACACACCAGGTGGATCTCGATGCCACCGCGTGAGCCGATGCTGCTGCTCGGGGAGAGAATCCGCGCCGACGCAGCCGTTCAGGAAGTCCTGCACCGCCGGACCCTGACGGTGGTCGCTGCCAGCCAGGTCCTGGGCGGGGCAGGCCTTGCCGCCGGCGTCACCGTCGGGGCTTTGCTGGCCCAGGACATGCTCGGCGGGAACGCCGCCGCCGGTCTTCCCGCGGCCCTGTTCACCCTCGGTTCCGCACTGGCGGCCTTCCTGGTCGGCGCCGTCACGCAGCGCCTGGGTCGCCGGACCGGTCTGGGCCTGGGCTTCGCCGCCGGGGCCCTCGGGGCGCTCGGCGTCGTCGCAGCGGCTGTCCTGGACAGCATCCCGCTGCTGTTTCTGTCCTTGTTCATCTACGGGGCGGGCACCGCGACGAACCTGCAGGCACGCTACGCCGGCACCGATCTGGCTCCGGCGTCCCGCCGGGGCACGGCCGTCAGCATCGCCATGGTCTTCACCACCCTCGGCGCGGTCCTCGGCCCGAACCTGGTCGATGTGCTGGGCCGGTTCGCCGAAAGCCTCGGCATTCCCGCTCTCGCCGGCCCGTTCCTGCTCGCAGCCGCCGCATACGCCTCCGCCGGGGCCGTGCTGTTCGTCCTGCTCCGGCCGGACCCGTTCCTGCTCGCCCGGGAACTCGAGATTGCCACACCTTCACCGGGAACCTCCGACACGCCGCCCGCACCGGTCCGGTCGGGCACCGGGGTCTACGTGGGGGCCGCGGTCATGGTCCTTACCCAGATCGCTATGGTCGCCATTATGACCATGACACCGGTCCACATGCGCGCCCACGGCCACCACCTCTCCGAAGTCGGCCTCATCATCGGAATCCACATCGGCTCGATGTATCTGCCTTCCCTGTTCACCGGCGTCCTCGTGGACCGCATCGGCCGCACCCCGATGGCCATCGCCTCCGGCCTGACCCTGCTCGCGGCAGGCCTCACCGCAGCCACGGCACCTGCGGACAATCTCGGGCTGCTGATCGTGGCTCTGGCCCTGCTGGGGCTGGGCTGGAACATGGGCCTCATCTCCGGAACCGCACTGGTCGTGGACGCCACCGTCCCCGCACACCGTGCCCGCACCCAGGGAGCCGTCGATGTCCTCATCGCCGTAGCCGGTGCCGGCGGCGGCGCGATGTCCGGGCTCGTCGTGGCCCAAACCAGCTATGCGGTGCTCTCGATCGCCGGCGGGGTCCTGGCGCTGCTGCTGATTCCCGTCATCTTCTGGGCCCGAACCCGGTCCGGGACGCTGGCGGCTGCCTGATCCCGCAGCCACAAACATCCTCACTGCCATGAAGCCACCGGCAATCACGGTCGCGGATCCGGGGTACGGCTGGGTTTGCGGCAGAACCTGGCCCAATTCGCGCTCCTCGTCGCGGTAAACGCTTCTGGTCGGCGGGACCCTGGGCCAGGAGCGCACGGTGCTGCCGCTGCTCGCCGGGCAGGTGTTCCACCTTGACCTTCACACGGCGGCGCTGACCTACATCCTGGCGTTCGGTGTGGCGAAGGCCGGCACGAACTACGCCGCAGGTGCCCTGGCCGACACGTACGGCCGTAAACCGGTCCTCGTGGCCGGCTGGCTCATCGCCATTCCCCTTCCGTTCATGCTGATCTTCGGCCCGTCCTGGGGGTGGATTGTTGGGGCCAACGTGGTGCTCGGCATCAGCCAGGGCATGACGTGGTCCGCCACCGTGATGATGAAGATGGACCTCGTCGGTCCCCAACGGCGCGGCCTGGCCATGGGTCTGAACGAAGCCGCCGGCTACCTCGGCGTCGCCGGCACAGCCCTGGCCACCGGCTACATCGCCGCACAGCAGGGGCTCAGGCCCGGACCGTTCCTGCTCGGCGCCGCGTTCATCGCCGTCGGCCTGGGCCTGTCCGTCCTCACGATCCGCGAAACACGCGTCTACGCCAGACTCGAGGCAGCATCCCACGTTCCCGCCAACGCCGGCAACCACGCCCAGCTGACCAGCCGCGACGTGTTCATCCTCACCAGTTTCCGTGACAGGTCACTGTCGTCGGTCTGCCAGGCAGGCATGGTCAATAACCTCAACGACGGCCTGGCCTGGGGCCTTTCCCCCGTCCTCTTCGCCGCTGCCGGGCTGGCCGTCGACAGCATCGGCATCCTCGCCGCCGCGTACCCGGCCGTCTGGGGAGCCGGGCAGCTCCTCACCGGCGCACTCTCGGACCGGATCGGGCTCGCAAACGTCTGATCACCGGCGGCATGCTGGTCCAGGCCGCGGGCCCTAGCCATGATCGCTGCCGGGCAGGGCTTCGGGGTCTGGCCGGCCGGGGCGGTCCTGCTGGGCGCCGGTACCGCCATGGTCTACCCAACTCTTCTGGCCGCTATTGGAGACGTCGCCCATCCCCAATGGCCTGCCCGGTCAGTGGGTATCTACCGTCTGTGGCGCGACGGCGGATTCGCCGTCGGGGCCCTGATCTCCGGAATCATCGCCGACACCCTGGGCATACCGGCCGCCGTCACCACAGTCGCACTTCTCACCGGGGCCTCCGGCATCGTCGTGGCCTTGCGGATGCGCAGCACCGACCACCTGCCACGGTGACGACCGGCTCCTGACCGGCCGATACTTCATCCACGACCGTGTTAACCCCCTCGAAAATCCAGCACAAACGGTGCCCCAAACAGGGCTGTTGACACCCCACCCCGCCCGGCGTGTACTTGAATCGGCGCCTGTATTAACAGAAGCCAAGCCACGGAGCGGCCTGACCTTTCCGTGAGGCCGCCAAAGACGGAGGTCTAAAAATGGGACAAGCACGCGAGGCAATGGACCGCTTAACCGCAGCCGTGACGGCGAGGGACAAACAGACACAGGCAGCGTGTTACTCAGCTGATGCGGTGGCCTTCACGCCCGAGGAGGGCAAACTCGTTGGGCCCGAAGCCATCAGCAACTACCTGTCGCAGTTCGGGGAATCGTTCCCGGACATCACCTACGAGTACGCCGACAGGTACGAAGCCGGAAATGTGGCGATCGATGAGGGCTTTGTCGTCGGAACCAACACCGGGCCGCTGCTCATGCCGTCCGGTGAAAGCCTGCCTCCCACGGGAAAGAGCATCCGGGTCAGGAGCTGCGATGTCGCCCATGTCGAAGATGGCCTGATCACAAGCCACCACTTCTACTTCGACCAGATGGAGTTCCTCGGACAACTCGGGCTGCTTCCCGAATCCCTTTCCAAGTCCTGAACCCGCGGGACGGGAGCCCGCGGCCGCGTTAAGTTCAAGGATGCAACGACGACGACCGGCAGGTCCGCCTGCCCGGTCGGGGCGACCCGCCCCACCCGGACGTCAATGGAGAGGTAAGGTGACGGCATTGACCGGAGGTTCCCTGATCCGGCGGGTGAAAGAGGCCTACGAGAACCTCCCGCTGCCGCTCCCTGTTGTCGCCGCGATTGTCCTGGACATCCTCCTCGCCAGGCTCCGTCCGGTGCCGCTTCCCGGTCCCCGCGCCCTCCACCGGACCGCGGGGGCGGGACTGCTGCTCGCCGGCGTCGGCCTGAATATTTGGGCTCTGGCTGAACGGCGGCACCGCACTACTGGCGCGTTCGCGCTGGAGCGGCCGGAGGACCTGGTCACCACCGGCCCCTACACCATCACCCGCCACCCGATGTACATCGGATGGTGGCTCATCCAACTCGGAGCGGGAACCTTGGCTGGCTCATCCTGGGTCCTCGCGACCTTTCCTGCCGAACTGCTGGTCGAGCACCGCGCTGTCCTGGATGAAGAGGCCACGCTTGCCGAGCTCTTCGGCCGCGCCTACCTCGAATACTCCGACAGCGTTCCCCGCTACCTCGGATCCCCATTCCGGGCACAGAGCCCGTTCGATTCGAACAGCTGAAACTCCTCACCCAGCGACCGATCCAGGGCCGCTGGCGACAACCTAAGATAGGCATTGCCGCACCGCTGCAAACCCCAAGGGGAGAAGCCGATTCCAGAACAGGTGTCGAAACCGTCGTCATCGGCGGCGGCCAAGCCGGCTTGGCCACGGCCTTCCATTTGGGCGGACGTGGCCGTGACTTCATCATTGTGGATGCAAACCGCGACATCCGGCGACAGTTGGCGGTACCGCTGGGATTCGCTGCAACTGTTCACGCCCGCCGGATTCAGCCACCTGCCCGGCCTCAAGTTCCCGGCGCCACGGGCAGACAGGCCGACAAAGGACGCAATGGCTGACAGGAGCCGAAATTGCCCTTGATCTTGCCAATCCAGGTGACGCTGGGCACCATCGCTGGGTGTATCTCGCCGGCCGCGACGTTGGCTATTTGCCGGCGCTGGGCAGGTGGACCTACCCGCTCCTGCGACTACTGGGCAGGGCAGGCTCTGAACTGTCCCAAGGCGCCCTGAAGGGCGGAGCGGAACCAGTCGGCAGAATCTGCCCCGGCGCACTGGAAGCAGCTGGCATCACCCGGATACCGAATATCACCGGCTCGCGGAACGACTTCCGGTAACCGAAGACGGAAGGACCGTCAACGTGGACGCGGTGGTGTGGTGTACCGGGTTCGCTCCCGACTACCGATTCATCAAACTGCCCGTCTTCGACCACGCCGGCCACCTCACACACCTCAGGGACTTACCAGCGAACCAGGACTCTACGCCGTCGGCACACCACACCAGTCCTCCATCACATCCCACCTCGTTGGGGGTGTCGGCAAGAACGCCGAATACATCGTTAAACACATCACACGCACGGGACATCACTGATGAGTTCCGCTTCGCCTTCGAAATCCGCGCAACGGAACCCCCGGTGGAGGCGCCGCCTAACGACCCAAGCAGAAGGGCACGGTGCTGGGTGTGGAAACACATCCGCAGTTGGCGATGAAGGCGGCGGCTCTGATGGAGTCTGTGGCTCGGTTCAATCCGCTGATCGACGGCAATAAGTGGACTGCGTGCGAACGCAGCGGCGGTTTCGGAGATGGCCGGGGCGGAATTGATGACCGCGTCCCCAGATGAGCCGGAACGTGATTAGCCAACGCCCGTCGCCCGAACGTGCGAGGCGCGTCAGGCCCCGAACCAGCGGGCGCGTCGCACCGCGCCGAACTCCGCCTTCTCATCGGCGTACGCCGGCGACGGCCCCAGGAGCGGCGCGGTCGGCCCGCCGTCAGCGTGGAAATCGACGTCGACGCGACCGACGTCGCCGTGGCCGAACTCCAGGTAGCAGAGCCCGGTGCCCCCGGATGCAAGTCCGCCGGCGCCTCGGATGCTGCGAACGATGCCGTCCGCGACGACGTGGGCCGCGCTCTCGGCGAAGGTGCCGGCCTTCGGGATCCCGGTCTCGGCGCAGTCGCCGATCGCATACACCCCGGCGTACGGCGTTTGCAGCGTCACGGGGTCGACCGCGACCCAGCCGTCCCGCGCCAGACCCGCCTCGACGAGCACGTCGGGCACCCTGTGGGTCGGGATGCCAATGAACAAGTCGTACGGCTCGTCGTGGTCCTTGAACTGCGCGACCCGCGCGTCCGGGTCGATCCCGTGGATCCGGTGGCGTTTCGTGTACCCGATCCCACGCTCGGCCATCGCGCGTTCCAGCGCGGCGGATGCCTGGGGTGAGACCGGGATGGGCGACGGCTGCGGACTGACCAAGTGAAGGTTGCTGCCCTCGCGGATGCCGCGGGCGACGAGCCGGTCGTGGAGCAGCAGGATCGCCTCGTATGGCGCGGGCGGGCATTTGAAAGGGATGGAGAGCACGGCAAGCATCACCCGGCCGCCGCGGAACGCCGCCAGTTCGTCGCGCAGCCGCTCGGCGCCTGCGACCGTGTAGTACTCGAACCCTCCTTCGGCGAAGCCGGGTGTCGCGGCGAAGTCGTAGTCGGCACCGAGGGCGACGACGACGAAGTCGGGATCGTAAACCGCAGCATCGGTGACGACGTGCCGCGTCCTCGGGTCGATCGCGAGCACCCGCTCCTGGCGGAATTCCACGCCCGGCGTGCGGATCTCGCTGTAGAGGATCCGCACCTGTTCCGCGTTCTGGTGCCCGAAGAGGACCTCCAGCTTGGAGAAGCCGAACACGAAGGCGTCGTGCTGGTCGACGAGGGTGACGTCGACCTCGCCGGCAAGGCGCTCCGACAGTGTGCTCGCGAGTTCCAAACCTCCGAAGCCGGCGCCGAGGACCATGACGGTTGTTGTCATACACCTCATCTTGCGCTTTGGACGACCTTGCGTCCATGCCCGATGGGTGATGCCCGTCGAGCCGGTGGGCACCGGGTGCCGCCCTAGGAGCAGAAGACACAACACTCACAGGGCCGGGGGTTTGCTGGTCGCACCGCAGGCGGTGCAACGGTAGAAATAGACGCACGCGTTCGTCGGCAGAGACATCAGTTTGAGGCGGGCGGGTGTTCCGGGCCAGTGCTGGTCCAGTGGTCCGATGCCCGCTTTGCCGATGGTCGAGCGGAAGGCCTGGGCCACAACGATGACGTCATCGGCGTATCCGATGACCGGACAAAATGACGGGCTCGCTTGGGGCCTGTTCCCAGTACTGTTCGCCGCGGCAGGCCTGACGGTTGAGAAGATCGGCATCCTCGCAGCCGCTTACCTCGCGGTCTGGGGAGCCGGCAGCTCGTCACCGGCGCCCTTTCTGACCGGATCGGGCGCAAACCCCTGATCGTCAGCGGGATGCTTGTCCATGCGGCGCATTGGCTATGGTCGCCGTCGGGCAGGACTTCGGGATCTGGCTTGCTGCAGCTGTGCTGCTCGGGGTCGGCACCGCCATGGTCTACCCAACACTTCTCGCCGCGATCGTTGATGTCGCCCACCCAACTGGCGGGCCGGATCCGTCGGCACCTATCGGTTTTGGCGCGACAGCGGGTTCGCCGCAGGTGCCCTGATCTCAGGGATTGTCGCCGATGCTTACGGCCTAACCGCCGCCGTGGGGGTCGTTGCCGCCCTTACCGGAATATCTGGCATCATCGTTGCCGTACGAATGCCGCATCGACCACAAACCCATGCACCTGAGACAGGCACATCCTCCCTCAGGAAGCAATAAGCCCCGCTCGGACTGCCCGGTCGTTGGTCAGCGCTTCAGTAACAGCGGGGGATAGTCCCTGTTCTGGGCGTGGCGCACGTGTTCCCAGCCCAGGGACTGCCAGAACGCGTCTTCGCCTCCGGGCGGACGGGCGAACACCGTCCGGCCGGGATGCTGTTGGCGAAGCAGGTCGATGGCCCGGGTGCCGAGCCTCTGTCGGCGGCGCCCTTCAGTGACTTCCATGAAGTCGATCGCTAGCCCTTCTGCCGCCTCCGGACCTCGTCGCCGGGATCCGGAGGCGGATGATCGACCATGATCATCCGGACGACTTTCTCGCCGCCCCGGTGAAGCTGTAGAAGAGGTCCGAGCGGGAGGCAACGATGGCTTCGTTGGCCTGCCAGCAGGCTTGGGTGAAGTGCTCCCGTGCCTCAAACGATTAAGCGACCGGTGAGCACCTGCTGTGCGGTTGAGGCGGCACAGGCATTCGCAGGGCAAACCGTCGGGAATCCACGAATTCGCTGCGATCAGCCCGCACGAGCTGGCATTAATCCACCACCAGGAGGACTCTCGCCAGTTCGCAGTCTTGGATGGACGCCGCTCATGAGTCCGACTGTTCTATCGGCAGCCCTGCCGCCTTCCACTCCGGGAAGCCCTCCTCCAGTCTTGTGGCGAGGTGCCCTTCGTCCGTGAGAAGCCGCACGGCCTCGTCCGCATACAGGCAGTAAGGTCCGCGGCAGTAGGCGACAATTTGGCTCCCTTGGGAAACCTCGTGCAGCCGAGACTTAACGTCCGAGAAGGGCATGGAAAGCGCACCCGGGATATGTCCGGCCTTATACTCTTGCGCCGGCCGCACGTCCAGCACAACGACGTCGCCCTGCCGCAGCCGCAGCCGCAGTTCGTCGCGCGTGATCGTGCTCAGGTCGGCGCGATCGCCGACATAGGCACGGACGAGATCGCCCAGCTCGCGGGCGTGCGCTTCGGCTGTCTCCCGAAGTGCCCGCCACAGTCGCTCGACCGCCGTGCCGGCAAGGGAGTAGTAGATCCGTGTCCCGGAGCGTCGGGAGCAGACGAGGCCGGCTCGCAGCAGACGCTGCAGGTGCTGGGATGTGTTGGCCACAGTCTGGTGGATCTCTACGGCCAGCTCCTCAACGGACCGCTCGCCCTGCCCAAGGATATCGATCAGCTCCGCCCTCCTGCCGTTCCCCAAGGCCTTGGCAGCTTCGACGAGGGCATCGAAGAGGGCCTCCTTGTCCTGCTGGTCGGCCACTCGTGTCTCCTATTCAAGAGTTCTCTTGACAAGATTACCGTTGGGGGATTCTTATTCAAGTACCTACTTGAATAAGAAAGGGGGTGGTGGCCGTGTCCACCATCCAAACTCCCCAAGGGCAACAGTCCCGCCTTCGGACAGGTGCCGCTCTCATGACGCTGGCTGGGCTGGCCTTCGTCGGTTACGCCGTCATCTTCCTGGTACTCAACTTCACGGACGCCTTCCTCGAACTCGGCATCGGCCCCGATCAAGTGGACAAGGGGAAAGCGGAGATCGAGGCGTTCAGCCCGCAGCTGTATCACTACATCAGTCATCTGCACATCGCGGTCAGCGGCTTCATTGCCGCGACCGGGCTGGCCGTTGCAGGCCTGTCCTGGTACGGGGTGCGCCGCGGAGAATGGTGGGCCTTCGTCACAGCCGTTATCGTTCCGGTCGTCGGGCTCGCCGTGGCCCTCCCCGCGCACTACCCATGGGGTCTTGCCACGCTTGGGCACCTCGGCCTGATCTACCTCGCCGTCCTCATCTTCCTGGTAGGGGTCGTGGCAGCCTACAGCGGAATGCGAAGCCCCACTACCACACACCACTGACACTCACACAACCGACTGAATCAACCTCCAGCGGCTACGACAACGACGGAAACCTGACCTGGCCTTGTTCCTGTCAGTGCTGCACGGCGCAAGCATTCCATGTGCGACCATTTGGTCACTGAGCCGGGCCAGGCGGTACGCGGGGCTCTAGGTCCAGAATTTCTGGACATGGCAGGTCTTCCATCTCATGCCACCCACGATCAGGTAGCTAACCTCGGACGTTCGTGCCATCCGGCATTGTCGTAGCATCTAATTTTGCCATCGTGGGCTCTTGGCGTGGTGTGCGCTCTGTCAGTTCTAGGTGGGGGCGGGGCGCGTCGTGAGTGATGGGCTGATGAGTGCGGCCAGTGCCTGGCGCCTAGACCCGACCCTCCGGCCGGTGGGAGCTGGGGTAGTTTTGGATCTCCTTTGGGTCCTCAGCGAATCTCTTGGCGGGCCGCCGGGTCCACTGCCATCACGCCCGTGTAGACGTTGTCGAAGTCCACGAACATCGCGGCGCGGATGCCGACTGCCTGAACTGGGGAGAGGATCACTCAGCTCGGTGCGCCGACTGCAGTGCCGTTTTGCCCTCGCGTTTCTGGGCCTTCTGGAGCGTCCACGGAGGTGATGGGGCGGACCGGGCCTGCGACTCCGGCGCGACTTTCAGCGCCGCTGGTGACCACGCGGTCTCATGACGTCGGTCATTCCTTGGGTGCTACTGGGTAGGAACTGGTGAGGGCGATTCGGTTGAAGGTGTTGATGCCGACCGTCATCCAGGTGACCGCTGAGACCTGCTGAGGGGTGAGGAACTCGGCGGCTTCGTCGTAGAGGGGCCGGTTCGCATGCGAATCGGCTATGCCGGTGACGTACTCGCTGAGGCTCAGCGCGGCCTGTTCCTGTTCCGTGAAGTAGGACGTCTCCCGCCATGCCGACAGGACCGCGAGACGTTCAATGGTCTCGCCCTTCTTGATGGCGTCTCCCGTGTGGAGGCGCAGGCAGAAGGCGCAGCCGTTGATCTGCGAGGTCCTGATCTTTATCAGTTCGATTAGCAATGCCGGCAGGCCGGCGTCGCTGGCGGCAGCATCGGCCTGTGCGGATAGCGCAATCGCCATCTTGTACAACTCGGCGTGTTCCTTGGATACGTTGATGTTGATAGGGGTCATGACAGACATAGACTTTTCAATCCTGTTCTTGTGTAAGTCCGGTGAGGGGCTTCCTCAGCTGTTCTTCCAGTCTGCGAAGTCATGTGACCAGAGCCAAAGAAGTGGGACGAAGTTGCCGGTGGCGTGCCACCTGCATTCATGCCCAGGGGCGTGACCAGAGCAAGTCGCAAGGGGTTTTAGGTGTTGCGGTGCGGAACTCCTTTCGATCGGGCGTTTGGCCGAAAGAGAGGAAAACTCGCAGGCTATTTCGCCCGGCTCTGAGCGTGTGCAGTGGAGATTCCGCGTAGTGCAAGGTCGGTCAGCGCAGCAACGAAGGGCTCATCAATGCGCTGCCCGCTGACGAGCAGGCGGTGATGGACTGCGCCGTAGATCGCATCAATCGCGGTTCCGAGGTCCGCTTCCTTCCTGATCTGTCCGCGGCGCTGGCCTTTGACGAGGATGACCAATAACGATTTCCGGCGTTCCTGCAACAGGGTTCCCCGATACAACTGGGCAAATTCGTCGTCGTTGATCGCGTCGACGATCAACCCCGAGACGGTGGAGGCAGCGCCGGCGAAGTTCAGGCAGTAGGCCAGCTTCATCAGGTATGTCCGAAGGTCCTCGATCGCGTTCCCCGTGTCCGGCACAATGGTGAGCTTGTTGGTCTTATAGGTGTAGGCCTCGAAGATGAGGGCCTGTCGGGAGGGCCAATGCCGATAGATCGTTGACTTGCTGACGCCGGATGCGCGCGCCACGGCATCGATGGTCACCGACGGATAGCTGAGGCGGTCTATGAGATCGGCGGTGGCCAGAAGCACCGAACGCCGAGTTTCCGTCGTGGGCCCACCGACCTTCCCGGTCTTGCGGCCCGATCGGGAAGTCAACGTGACCCCGTCACCTTGGACGTGCAACCGGTCCTCCTCATCCCCGCAATGGCATCGCATAGTGTCGCCTCTTCAGCTTTACACCCACCAAATCAGGCTCCACAAGGCCATATCGCCGACGCCGTCCCGGAAGGAACGTCGTTCGTTCTTCTCTTCTTTGTTTCCGACCGGACCCGCGTGCTGAGCGGCGGGCGCAGGTCCTTCTCCCCTGCTTCCGACCGTGCCCTTCACGGCGAAATGCCCGCCGGCGATCATGGTGGCAAAACCGAGGACACCGACGACGATGTTCGGAACGACGCCCGGCAGTGCTGCACCCAGCAGCACGAGCAGAAATCCAGCAACGGCAGTGGCTGCCCCGATGACGACATGGAGGGCGGAGCGGCTACGGGCTCTTTCCGGTTCCATCGCCGTGGCAAATTGCGGGTCTTCGCCTCTGAACTGCTTCTCGAGTTGCTCCAGCGAATTCCTTTCGTGCTCCGTGAGGGCCATCAACGCCTCCCGGCTAAGGGGGTTTTGCGAGTCTCGCCGGATTTGACGTGGACTCTATGCGGACTTTGAGCCATTGGAAATTGCCTATCGCTGTGGTCGGGAAGTAGTGGGGCAGAGGCGCAGTCCGGAGATCCCCGGCTGCCAAAGGTTTGGGGCGTCGAATTGCGGGGACGGTGCCCGGTCCGCCTTCCGGCGGAGTAGCACCGTCCCTGCCGGGATAAACCCCTTACTGGGGGCGCCCGTATGTTTCGAGGAGTCGCAGCCAGACCTCGTTGACGGTGGGATAGGCCGGGACGGCATGCCACAATCGGTCGAGCGGTACTTCTGAGACGACCGCGATGGTCGCGGCCTGCAGCAGTTCGCTCACGTCCGGGCCGACGAAGGTCACGCCAAGTACTACTTGTCGCTCTTCGTCAACGACCATCCGGGCAGTGCCGGTATAGCCGTCGGCCCGCACACTGGCGCCAGCGACGTGCCCAATCTCGTAGTCGACAACACGGACGGAGTAGCCGCGCCGACGCGCCGCCGCGGCGGTGAGTCCCACGGAGGCGATCTCGGGGTCAGTGAACGTGACCTGTGGCACCGCCTCGTGGTTGGCCGTCGCCACATGGGTTCCCCACGGCGCGTCCGAAACTGCTGTTCCGGCCGCGCGGGCTGCGATGACGTCGCCGGCTGCCCGGGCCTGGTATTTGCCCTGGTGCGTGAGCAGGGCCCGGTTCGTCACGTCCCCGGCAGCATAGAGCCAGTCGAATCCCGGAACCAGCATGGTGTCGTCAGTCTCGATCCACGCCCCGGGCTTGAGCCCGATCGAATCGAGGCCTATGTCCCCAGTGCGGGGTGTGCGACCGGTCGCGACGAGCACCTCCTGGGCGGAGATGGTCCTGCCGTCCCCGGTCTCGACGATCACGCCGCTTTCGTCCCGGGTGACGCGCGTGGTTTTCGTCTCGAGGATCACGGTGACACCTTGGGCGCGGAGGGCTTCCGCTACGAGCTCACCGGCGAACGGCTCCATGCCCGAGAGAAGCCCGCTGCGGGAGATCAGGGTTACCACCGTGCCAAAGGCTGCAAAAGCTGTCGCCATCTCGGTGGCAACAACGCCGCCGCCGATTATCGCAAGGCTTTCAGGAACAGTCTTGATGCTGGTTGCCTCCCGGCTCGTCCATGGCCGGACATCAGTGAGTCCGTCAATGTCGGGCAGGAGCGCATCTGATCCCGTGGCAACCGAGACGGCATGACGTGCGGTGAGCACCGTCGTCGAACCGTCCGTGCCCGTGACGGTGACCTCCTTGGACCCTGTCAGCCGGCCCTGACCGCGCAATAGGGCTATGCCAGCGCTTTCGAGCCACTTAACCTGCCCACTGTCGGACCAGTTGCTGGCGAATGAGTCCCGGCGTGCCAGAACAGCGTGCACGTCGAGTTCACCCGTCACGGCCTGCGCGGCCCCGGGAACCTGCCGGGCTGCCCGCAACACCTGGACGGAGCGTAACAGCGCCTTTGAGGGCATGCATGCCCAGTAGGAGCACTCGCCACCGACGAGCTCATTTTCGACAATCACGGCGGTCAGGCCGCCTTGGACGGCACGATCGGCGATGTTCTCTCCGACGGCGCCGCCGCCGAGCACGATCAGGTCATATTCTGCTGATCCGATGTGGGTGCTCAACGTCCGGGCGCCCGGACGTTGATTTCCTGAAGGAGCCAGCTGTTGCCGTCCGGATCGCTGAAGGAGGCAAATGACTGGTAGTCGGCGCGTTCCGGATGCGGGCCCGCAACGCGGTACTGGTTGTCCAAGTGGAAGATGAATCCGTCCGCGTAGTGGAATACCTCGGAGACGTCGACACCCTTTTCAGCAAGATCGGCGCGGGTCGCGAGGACGTCCGTCACGGCGAAAAGCTGATTCTGGAGTGACCCTGGTGCAGCGCCGGTGATGCTCTTGCCGATCATGATGGATGCTTCCGAACCGGGAGGGGTCAGCTGCGCCACCCGGAAGTCTTCGCTGGCGATGTAGTCGATATCGACGCGGAATCCGAGCGATTCGTAGAAGGCCTTGGCCCGGTCGACGTCGGAGACTGGAACGAACAGTACTTCAAGCTTCAAATCCATGGTGATAGTCCTTCTTTCTTTTGGGGGGTCTTTTCTAGGCGCCTGGCCGTGCCAGAGCCAGTCTTGGCGGTCTTAGCCAGCGGTGAGCCGGTGCCCCGCCGCGGCCAGAGTCCGCGTCATGTGCTCCGCGTACCACTGCGGCCATTCGGTGTCGTGTACGCCGCCCAGGACTTCGGCTTCGTGTATGCCGTGAGCAGCCGCGGCCTGCTTAAGAGCGTCCGTCAGTATCTCGGTGGTGGAGTGCGCCATTGTGGTTCCTTCTCAGTGGGTATTGACGATCTGTGGGATCCCGCCGCCGGGGGAGGGACAGGGATCCTGGGGGAAGTGCTGAAGAATGCGGCAACCACTTCTGCGTCACCTGTTCAACTGGTAACGATACTGACATGCCTCATCGTCACCTGTCAAGGCGGTTACTTTACGGAAGAGGTGCCAGAGCCCCTAGCTTGACGTTTTAGTAGTCAGCTCCTACGCTCTAACTACTACAAGTGAAAGTCAGGTAGGTGGGATCGGTGTCAGTCAAGCTCAATGGCGCACTGGAGGATCGGGGCGCCTGGCGCGTGGAGAATTGCTCCATCGCCATGACGATGGACATCATCGGGACTCGGTCATCGATGCTCATCCTGCGGGAGGCGCTCTACGGCACCACCCGTTTTGACGACTTCGTGCGACGGACAAGAGGGACCGATGCCATAGTTTCGGCCCGGCTCAAGCATCTGACGGAGATTGGCCTCTTCGAAAAGCGTCCGTACCAGGAAGAGGGCAAGCGGAAGCGCTATGAATACGTGCTGACGCCGAAAGGTGCAGATCTCATGCCGGCGGTATTCGCACTGATGCAGTGGGGCGACCGGCACTTGCAGCCCGACGACGGCGGCCCGTTGCGGCTCGTGAAGCGCGGCACGGACATTCCGGTCGTGATCGGACCGCACGCCCGATCCGAGGCGCAGCTCGAGATCGATGATCTCGAAATTGCCGCAAACGGCAACTGGATCGAGCAGGGGCACGCCTGATCAATCAGCGGCACAGTGCCGCCTGGCGCGGGACCTCAACAAACAAACCAACTACGTTGCCGGAGGATCGTTGGCCGGCGGAACAGAAGCCTTTCAATGTCAGCTAGTACGTCACTCGAAACTCGTACACCGGCCGCCGGCGGTCGTTCCAGGATCCCTGCCGGGTTGGCTTTCGCGGGAAACGCGGTCACCTTCATCAGCCTGTACCTGGCGGCGGGTGCGCCTACGCCACTGCTCGCTTTCTACCAACAGCAGTGGCATTTTCCGGCAGCGGTCCTGACCCTGGCGTTCGCCGTGTACGCGATCGGCTTCCTTGCTGCCATGCTGACCGTTGGTTCGCTCTCCGACCATGTGGGCCGGCGGCCCGTGCTGATCGGAGCGCTCCTCGTTCAACTCGTAGCGACTCTGATGTTCCTCGTAGCACCCGACATCGCGTGGGTGATCGCGGCCCGCGTCGTGCAGGGCCTCGCCACCGGGGCTGCCACCAGTGCATTCACGGCTGCTCTTGCCGAACTCGCTCCCCCGACCCGAAAGAGATTGGGCAGCTTTCTTGGCAGCGTCGGCATGACCGCCGGACTCGCCGTCGGCGCATTGCTTGCGGGGTTCGCCATCCAGTTCACGGCCGAGGCGAACACGGTCATCTTCGCCGTCCTCACGATCGTGACCGTCCTGGGAATCGTCGTCGCCGCGCTCTCGCCCGAGAGTGTGACCCGCGCGCCCGGAGCCATACGTTCCCTGATCCCGCGCGTCTCTGTTCCGCCAGCCGCCAGAAGGGAATTCGTCGCGGCCGCCCCCGTGATAGCCGCAATCTGGATGCTTGCGGGTCTTTCCCTCGGACTCGCGCCAACGATCGTGCGCAGTGCCTTCCACTTAAACAGCGGCCTGGTCAACGGCCTCAGCGGTTTCATTTCGCCGGCGACTGCTGCTGTCGCGGCTGTCGCCTTCGGACTGCTTAGCCCCCGGCGCGGAATGACCGTTGGCATCTACGCTTCCATCGCTGGGACGATCGGCGTCGTGACCGGCGTGCTCGCCGGAAGCCTCGCACTCATGATCGCCGGCCTGGTCATCACGGGCATCGGCTTCGGCGCAGCCTTTTCCGGATCACTGCGCCTGATCATGCCGCTGGCCGGGCCACAGCAGAGAGCGGGAATCGTCGCCGCAATATACGTTGTTGCCTATGTCGCCTTCGGCCTGCCAGTCATCATCGCCGGCCAGCTGGCCGGTCCGCTTGGTCTCATACCGACGGTTGTCGCGTATGGAGCCGCGACCGTCGTCCTCGCACTGATCAGCCTTGTGGCGCAGCTCCGGATCAGCCGCCGCGCCCAAGCGTGAAAGTTCCGGGGAACCTGGACACGATGTCGTCGACGGGGAAATCACCCTCGACGTCATTACCGGGATAGGGGAACGCTGAAGCGGGGCGGCTATTTGCTGGCTGCAGAGACCAGCTTCCCTTCTCTTTTCCGGGCACGGTACGCGGCCGCTTTCATCTTGTTGCCGCAGGGGTCCATGGCGCACCATTCCCGACGCGCTCCCCGGGACCGATCGATGTAGACCCGCGTGCACTCGTGGTTCGCGCACTCCTTGAGCAGCGGCACCTCGGATCCGCTGAGGACCTCGATGGCATGTCGTGCCACAGTTGACAGCGCCTCTATCGGGGTTGCTTCGGTCACTCGCCCGTTTGGCGTGAGCTGCGGGATGGCAGACGGTGTGCGGGCTGCGGCGTTCACGATGGAGAGGGCGTCGCCGTCGTAGACATTCCCGTCTACTTTGGCGTGAACGAGGGAGTAGATAGCCTCTCGGATCACGAGGGCCTGGTCAAGGTCGGCCGGTTGAAATTTGGTGTCCCCGTCGATGATCCCTGATTCACGGAACCACGAATCCAGGCTCTCAGGAGAGTCGAACATCTCCAGCGGCACTTCGAGCCGCGAGCGCACCGTAGCGGCGAAGTCGAGGGCCGGATTGCCGCACACAAAAGAATGCTTCATATCACCAGTTTGACAGGTGACGATTCTGAATGCAAAGATCATCACCCGCTTAACTAGTAACGGATCTAGGGATTCGCGGCCATTGCAAGCCCATCCCTCAACAAACACACACCGCCTTCGTTCATCCCGGACCATCGCGGAAGCCTCCAGCCATCCGGCATGGAGAAGAAAATGCTTCCGCGAAACCCGATCCCGCCCACCGAACGGGGCCGTGATGTCCCTCCCAGACCACGAGCACAACCAGATTGAACAGCCAGCGACGCAGCCGCCAAAGAAAGGTCACATGCCTGCCAGCAGCCGTGGAACCACGGACTCCCGCTTCTGCCTGAACGGGGTCGATTTGAGTGCACGACGCTTGGCGTCGGGGATGTCGCGGCGGGCGATGCGGAGCAGCAGGGCGCTGGGTCGATGAGCCAGTCCGATGAAGGCAGACGGCCGGTAGAAGGATCCGGCTGGGAGGTGTTCCATATGCAAGGCTGCTGGTCCAAGGCGTTGTGCAGAACGACTTCGAAAACGTGCAGGGCTTCATGGGCGGCGCCGGACAGATCGATGTTCCACCTGTAGAGCCGGATCGCCTCTTGCAGGCCTGGTGTCTCGCGGATGTAGGGTGCCAGACGCTCGGGGCTGATCCTGTGCTGGAGGACCAGTTCGATCGGTGTTTGGTGCGCTACTGTCGTAGGAATAACCTGTGGAGGAAGACAGGGACAGGTTCCCTGTGATGGATTTCTGAGGGGTCCCGACGCCAGGCGCCGCGGGGCCTTCAGCCGTTAACTGCGAGGCACCAAGCCCCTTCTGCGAGGGCCCGGCCGGCCACGAACTCGGCTAGGTATTCCCGGCATCCAGCGTGTTCCGGCGGTGCCCGCTATGGAGCGCGCCGAATGCCACGGACGCTCCGCAGGGTTCTGGACATTCGTCTCAGGGGTAGGGTTTGCCATAGTCGACGAAGGGGTCAACATGAGCTACAAATATCGAACCGTCCGGGTTCGCGGTACTGAGATTGTTGGAACGGTTGCCCGGAAGCACGGAAGCGGGCCCGAAATCTACGAGACGGCCAAGGACCCGAGCACATCAGTGGTGCCGGTGTTCTTCGAAGCGACAGGCGAGGTCCGTTTTTTCGACAGGTCGGTGCTGGAGGACGTCGTGGCGCCTGCGGGTTAGCCGCTGAAGTACGCCTCCCGGCCAGTGCATGCTCAGCCCTTGCAGGCGGCGACCCACAACTTAGGACTGGGCGAACCCGTCCGTAGTCCGCTCTCTCCACCGCAAAGAAGATCGTGTTCCCTTAGCGGGGGAACACGGTCGCGGACTGGGCCGTATGTGGGTCGGATCGGGCCGGATTCCGCATGTTTCCGCGGAAGGCCAGTGTCAGCGTAACTTCGTTCGCGCGGCCGTCGCACGGGCGACGGGCAAGCGCCCAAGACTGATGCACCTGACTTTGGGACAGGCGGCCAACGTTCTGGAACGTGTCGGTCAGAGCCCGGCTAAGCTGACGGGCGGCGGCCGCGGGGTGCCGGCGCTAGACAAGACCGGGACGATTGCCCAGTGGACCTTGTTCGGGATGTTGGTGCTGATTGTGACGGTATCCTCGCCGATAGGCTTCGTGCTGGGCGCGGGGATCGTCGGGCTGGTGTTCCTGTTGCGGAAGCGGCGCCGCGATCGGCAGGCGTTGGAGGACGCGACCTGGTCGGGGAGTCCAGGCCGCGCCGCGGGAGGAATCTCTGTTCCTGATGTCCAGCTTGAGACACCGGCGAATCACGCGGCCCCGGAGCGGATCACTTTGGATGATCAGGCAGAAATTTCTCCAGGCACCCGGCACATTTCTCCAAGGGGTCAGCTTTACCGCGTGTCGCTCGGCCGGTCGGAATGGCCGAACGTCGAAGTCGTGGGCGAGCACGTGTACAGCCGGGCGATCAAAGCCGTGCTCCGCGCCAGTAAAGCGCCGATCGCTGTGGGGAGCGACAGTGAAGTCGAAGGCGTACAGGTGGAACTCGTGGCCGAGCCGTATAACCCGTATGACGTGAATGCCATCAGCGTTCGTTGGCGGGATCAAGTCCTGGGCTATCTCAGTCGTGAAGACGCGATCCGCTACGCGCAACCTATCAGGAGAGTAATTGCCAGTGGGCTCGCTGCGGCCACGACGTCCCGCATCTGGGCTTACGACAGCGGTGAGCGGCTCGAGGCCCGGGTCAACGTCGCACTGCCTGAGCCGGAGCTGATCGCGCCGCTCAACGAGGCCCCCACCGGCGTCAACACCCTTGTACCCTGGGGGTCGGCGATTCAAGTCCTTAAGGAAGAGGACCATTTCGACATCCTTTTCAGCCACGTTCCACCAGAAGGGGTCTGCCTCCTGCTAGTCAGTCTCCACAGGGCGATCCGCATTCTGAAGAACGGTGTCGAGCGTCCATATGTCGAAGTGCGGCTCGACGGCGAACGCGTCGGTGAGCTCAGGAGCGTCACTTCTGCACATCTGTTGCCGCTTCTCGAGCACACCGAGGCTGTCGGGGAAACCGCTCTCGCTTACGCAAAAATCACCGGCTCAGCACTCGCGGCCCAGCTTGTTCTGTACGCCGCCAAGGCCACCGAGATCAGCAACGACTGGCTATCCGACGGGCCGCACCCCGCCCCAAGGCTCCTCCCAATGGCCACAGAGTACGACGTCCCACCCGCTTACGCCATTTAGGCGATACTCTGCGAAACTGTCGGGCACCGACCTAGTGGGTGTCGTCAGCTGAGGAGAGCGGGTTGTACGAGCCTGCGGGAAGCGGCACCGTCCCGGCTACGGAGGGTGGATACTCGGTCTTATGCATCAATTGTTGAGCCGCCTGTCGGCCACGCTGTCCAGTCCAGGGCAACGGACCGCCGCCGTCAGCCAACGGCGGCCGAGGATCGTGACGTCGTGCTGGAATGTTGGTGAGTGAAGTGAAGCATTCCATCTGGGCCTTACTGGCCGCAGTCTTGTGGTTGTGCGCGTGCACCAGTCCAGGCAGTCCGGTCACGGGGCATTCCGGGGTTGTTACCGGTTTCGTCCTGACCGGCCCGGTCTGTCCGGTCGAACGTGTTGGTCAGGAGTGTCCACCGCGCCCCGTGTCAGGGGCGGCGGTTGTGGCCATGGACGGGGATGCCGAACGGGGCTCAACACAAACCGATAGCACCGGGGCCTTCCACCTGACGCTGCCTGACGGTCACTACGTGCTGAGAGCAACCAACATCGGCGGTTACGCATCGACGGCTACCAAGCTGGTGGTCATCTCAGACACGCCCGTTCACGTCACGCTGGTTGTCGACAGCGGGATTCGCTAAGCATGATCGGCGCAGGGCTGGCAGATATCGCGGTCACTCAAAGCCACGAGCGATCACATGCATCGTCGTTGCTGTGGCGGCGTGGCGAGCGTAGGCCCGCGTCGCCTGTTAGGAGAGCCCACGAGAGGGATGGAGTGTTCGCCGTACTTGTCGTAGGGGAGGTCGGCGGCGTCGGCGGCGTTGGTGATATTGAGTCGACGCAGGGGTGGCGTTGTCGGGGACGAAGGCTGCGGCGTTGGTGTTGAGCCAGCCGGGCGCGAAGTCGTAGTCTGCGGCCATGTCGGCGACGACGGGGTGGATAGTGTGTGGGTCGGCGTAGCTGGCGTCGATGTCTGCGGTGGGGCGGTTGCCGACGACCTGGAGGATGAGGGCCGCACCGCCTACCAGCTTGACGTCGCCGTGAGCTCCGGCGGCCTGTAGGCGCCTGCCGAGTTCATGGAGGAGGGCGCGGATTTGTTCGGCGGTGAGTTCTCCTTCGGTCACGCGGTGGCCAGGCTGCGTTCGCGCATGAAGACGTTCAAAGCGGCGAGTTCCGGGGGCGTCTCGGCGCGAGTGAGTTGTTTCATGGGTTCGCCGATGGTGCGGTAGGACTCTGCCGGCATCCAGGCCGCGTCGAGGGGCTTGATCCGTCGCGTCCAGGTTGGTGCTGCTTGGCCGAGCCGGCGTGCGGTGTAGTTGGTGATTCCCGCGAGGGCCGCTGACCAGTGCGGGTCTTTGAGGCGGGGGCTGCGCTGGAGCAGAGGGGTGCCGGCGGTGAGGGATGCGGTGGCGTAGTCGGCGAGCATTTTGATTGCGAACTCAAAGTCCCGCTCGGCGATGAGGCGCGTGAAAGTTGTCGCGTAGTCGCGGCGTGCCGGGTCGAAGTCGCAGCCACGGGGGATGGGATCGGTGGCGGCCAAGGACAGGCCGAGGGCGGACATGACGGCTAGCGTTTTGCCTAGTTCGGCACGGTCATGACCGGATTCCAGATCGATGAGAAACTTCCGTGACACCCCGGCCATGTTGGCAAGGGTCTGTTGTGACAGCCCCTTGGCCGTGCGGCGGGCGCGGATGATGGCGCCAGCCGCTGCGGGGGTCTCGATGGTGCTCTCCAGTGTCATGGCATCCCTTCCACTGTCCAGTATGTCACCGAATGGTGACATGTGCATACGAGGGGCGTCCGTGGCTAGGTGGATCCGATGGGGATGCCAGGATCCCGTGGACGCAATTGATCGGCCAGGTGAGTCTCCGCCGAGCGGATCATGAGATTGGCAAATGGAGGTGGTGTAGGCATGGAGATATTCCATGCCGACCTGGTCTTGTACGCAGGAGCTAATGCCTGCGGGCGCGCCATGCGGCCGTGGGTTCAGGCCGAGTGGAGCCTCTGAAAGCTTTGAAGCGACGGAAATTGGTGTCGGGACCATGTCCACAGTTGGTCTTCGGATCGGGTCTTACATCGGCGGGACTGGCTCGGATTGCCTTTGTTTTCGGGAGTTCCCAATGATTGCAGGGGAGGGAATGCAGCTCGAGTCCCACCTCGGGTACGTTTTCCCACGTCAGAGGCGTTTTTTGCTTCTGATGTGTGCACATTCTCCTTCCGCGGGGCCCTTTGAGGCCGGCTGCGGATTGCGTCTGGCGCTGCGGGCGCTATGAAATTATGTGGGTGGCGGGGTCAGGACACTGGCAAGTAGGCCCTCCGTTTGCTGGGGTGTGGGGGGCATTTGTGTCTCCTTCCGGTTGATGTGGCGGCCGTAGCTGGCCTGTCACCTTTTCATGTCTGCCCGTTGCGCTGATGACATGACCTGGATGAGTGTTTCTTGAGAACCTTCCGCTTTTCGCTCCATCTTGGAGTATGGAGGAGCGGGAATGTGGCCGTTTGTCCGGCCAAAGGCGTGTGGACACTGTCCACACCGTGTCCACGGGCCTTTATTTACCTTGCAGTTTCGTCCCAATCCTGGAACTTTCGGTTGGCACCAGTTCGTGCGCGCGGACGTTCCATTCGACATGACCTGGACGAGGAATCAGTGCCGCTCGCCTCGTGACCGTTTGATCGGCTGCCCAACTGGCCATCTCGTCAGTCTTTTCCGCTGGTCGTCCGTTTCTGATGACACGTATCCACGCTCTGCGTCGATGATCCTGACATGAACTGCGGGGGAGACCGGGGAAGCCGGCCGTGTCCGCGGCGAAGGTGCCTGAGGGCGGTTGCGCTGGCTGGAACGGCTCGCGTGACTGGGATCGATGGTGTGTGGGACTGGAGACCACCTACTTCCGCAGTGTTGTCGCAGCTCAGAGGCATTCCAGATCACGTGTCTGGACAATTTTCCGGAGAGGCCGGTTTTGCGGGTCAGGCCGCGCTTCTTGGCAAACACAGACCAGATCCGCTGGCTGCTGCACAGCCGGGCCACCCGGATTTCTCCGGCGCTGAAACCCTGGTGTTCGAGCTCGTCGGCAATGAACCGGTACCCGAACGCCGGATCGTCCCGGTGGACGTCCACCGCGGCGTTGATCAGGTGCGCATCAGTCCAGCCGCACTCCGTGACCGGCGCTGCCTTCCATGAGTAGAAGGCCTGTTTGGAGAAACCCAGCACCCAACAGGCCACCGCGACGGGAGTATCATCTGCGGCAAGGTCAAGGACCAGCAGGAACTTCATTTTGGGGGCAACTCCGGGGCGAAAAACGCCGCCGCCCGGCGCAGGATCCCATTCTCCTGCTTCAGCAGCCGGCCGCGCTTCCTGGCATTTCTGAGCTCGGTGGCTTCCTTCTCCGTCGCTCCGGGACGGACGCCGTTCTCGATGCCGGCCTTCTTCAGCCAGTTTTGAAGGGTTGCTTCGGAGATCCCTAAGTCTTTAGCGATCTGCGACCGCGGAGCTTCGTGCTTGCGCGCAACCGCGACCACGTCATGACGGAACTCAGCGGGGAGAGGCTGGGGCGTGCAGACGAAGAAAGGCCCGGCCGCTAATTGTTCATGCACGAAGGACAAAACCGCCGTCGTGGTATGCCCGCTCTTCGGCTCACGGGCTTGGGCAGGGATCCAGCGAACGACGGTTCATGAGGGCCGACAATAACGCCAGCGTCTTGAATTTGACAGTCGGTCATCGTGAACGATCCACCTTAATGGTTCGGTAGACCTACAGCCTCCGTCTCGTCCGAAATTCGCATGTGCTGCCGCGATCGATGTCTAGCTCCAGCTAGCAGGCACTAAAAAGTCTTTCGGCTCGCGGGAGTCCGCCTAGGGGCTGATCTTCGTCTTATACCATGTGATGGCTTGCGGTGTGAAGCAAAACCCAGGTGGTCTCCTTTCTGCCATATTCCAGAGTTCGCTCGCTTCGTAGTAGTGGTCCATTCCGAGCAGGTTCACTTGATGAGCACGCATCCCCACCCATATAAGGTGCTGCACCGCGTCCTCGAGAGAAGAACTTGCTGAAATAGCAAGGGGTGCGATGTTCCGGTGAATAGCGCTAAGGAGGTCTGCCAGCGTGCTTGGGGCTGGGTCGGCGGCGTGGTAAGCGCCCGCTGGACAATGGTTGCGCAGGGCCAGAGCGGCCACCAAATGCCCTAACTCCTCCACGTCAATCATGGAAAGTCTGGCGTCGCCGTCATTAATCGTGGCACCGAGAGTCTTAACCATGCGGACAACGCCCGGTATGAACCAGCGGTCACCGGCCCCATAGATGAGGCTTGGCCTAATTACCAGTCCACCCGCCGCAAGAACAGCCCTATCCAATACTGACCGGCTGCTACTTGCGGCAGACTCCGGGTGATAGTTGGCCTTCGATGCACGCATCCGGATATGAGGCCCGGAACCATAGACTGCGGTGGTGCTGATTTGAATAAGGCGCTCGACGTTAGCTTCTTCACAGGCCCGGATAACCGACAGGCCACCGTCAACATTGACCCGTCTTGCAAGCACTTCATCGTCTCCCACGTAGGAGGCGGCGTTGATAACAACGTCCGAGTGTCTAACTGCTCTTGTGATTGATTCCGGCCACGCCAGGTCGCCGCTGAGAACCTTTGTTCGAGCGCCAGCAACGAACCGGTCTGCCCTCCTTGTTAGGATGGAGAGCAGGATATTCTCGTGTGCCTCAAGCGCTGCCAGGATGCGGCTTCCGATGAAACCTGTAGGCCCAATTAGCAACACTCTCAGTGGTTGAGTCGGATGGTTGCCATAGTCGGTGAACTGCTGAGGACGCGGGCTATTGGCCGTCGCACTAGAGTTGAGGTTCATATATGGTCCTTCAGGACCGGGCGAAAGTAACGCGCGAGGCGATAATCGCCGGCGCCGCCGCCATTTTCGAAGAGCATGGGTACGGGAGTGCCAGTCTGACGCAGGTGTCTGAGACGGCCGGGGTGACAAAAGGAGCGCTGTATTTTCACTTCCAGTCCAAGGACGACCTTGCGAAAGCGGTAATTGAGGAACAGCATCGTGTCGTTGTGTCGCAAAGTCAGGCGATCATTAGGGGAAATTTCCGTCCTCTCCAAACGATGATTCTGATGTGCGGTGCCTTTGGCCAGAGCCTTGTAACGCGCCCGATAGTGAGGGCCGGCATTAGGCTTACCCTTGAAGGGACGGCGTTCGGGCATCACATCCGTGGTCCGTACGAAGACTGGATCTCGACTATGGAGAAGTTCGCCGAGCTGGGTAAGACTGAACGTCAGATTCGAACCGATCTCGATGCCGGAGCTCTTGCCAACTTTCTTGTCGCATCCTTTACCGGTGTGCAGATGGTATCTGGTGTGCTGACAAATCGTGCTGATGTTATGCGACGCATTGCAGACATGTGGACAATTATCTTGCCTGGAATCATGCATGAGGAGTATGAAGAGGACGCACGGGAACTAGTTCAGCTAGTGTTCGACG
Source organism: Pseudarthrobacter humi (assembly GCF_024294965.1). Taxonomy (NCBI): domain Bacteria; kingdom Bacillati; phylum Actinomycetota; class Actinomycetes; order Micrococcales; family Micrococcaceae; genus Pseudarthrobacter; species Pseudarthrobacter humi. Next base: position 347,341 of record NZ_JANCLV010000003.1, on the reverse strand, counting down.
TGCCTGAGCCGCTATAGGCGCACCTTTCCTAACAGCTGATGCTACTGCCCGCATCAGAACGCTGCTTCCTGCTTGAATGCGTAGGTGCGCCGTCAAGGATTCTGTTCCGAGGAAAAGATCCTCAAGGACGACCAACGTCGAGTCTCCCAATTCAGCAATTGCCAGAAACTCGCCTTTGAAGGAACTAAAATCCAGTTTCGGGTCCTTAATGGCCAAGCGAACGGTTTGCCTCACAGCTTCCATTAGAAGGACTCCAGGTATGTGGTCAAGAGGGTGGTCGAACAATATCGGATTGGTGACATCAACCCTAAGAGGCCAGGCACACGGAAGTTCAGCCTCGCCCAGGACTACGTTCAGGACGGAGGTGCAACCAGCGCGTCCGGCGTCGACTGGAAGTATTTGGGTAGCGCCGACCCCGTTGCGTCGACGTGTCCGGATCCGATCGTACGCAGCCGCTCCGACGATACGGGCCGTTGCAGTTCCTCTGGCAACCTCGTCGCCCCCAGAAGTAAAGATCGCTGTGGAGCGAAAAGCCGAAACGCCGTTAGCTGTTCGTCGAATCTCTGAAACGGTGACATCAGCTGTAATTTCTGCGGGGTGTGAAGGATCAGAGTAAGCATTCGGCACTATGGAAATATCCATCTCAGGCATTAGAAACTGCGTGTTAAATGAAACGCCAAGTTGACTGTGCGCCACAAGCACCGTCAGTTGACGAAGCGTTTCGATAACAAGTGCAGAATCAAATTGATCGCCTCTGCAGTTGTAGAAGACGTGCCATCGTGGCCACTGAGCCGTAACCGTGAATGAGCTGTCTGACGATGCCCGGATTCCTGTGAGAAAAACTTCCGACACTGCCAATCGATGAACCAACTCTCGACTTACCGGAGCAGCAAAGGATCCGCTCGTGGAACGGACAGAATCAAAGCCTGCAGACAATTTTTACCCCCAAATATCGTCACTCAGGGAATCATACCCGGCGGTCCGTCTCGCGCCGAGGCACGTTGATCCCCTGCTTTGGTTCAGTTCCGACGACGGCCGCTACTTAGCAGAATCCGGAAGGGCACCCCTGAGTCGATTATGTCGCCGAGGTCCATCTTGTCCGAAGACTCCTTCGACTCCTATGACTACCTCGGCCCCCAAGGTATCAAATTGATGGATGGAGGGCCGTCCCGGGTCTCGTCCAGGGCAATGCCCATCTCTTGGAGGAACCTCTCGAAACTGACTTTGGGGCTCACCCCCGAATCGAAATCTCGTCGACGTGAACTTCGGCGGGTAGTCGAGGATAGCGGCGGACTTCTCGAACTGGTCGCGTGTGAGGGCCGGGTCCGCTCAAGTTAATCTGATGGCCCCACTTGAGGGGCGCCTAATTCGCACGAAACGTCCTGTACATCGTTGTCCTTACCATGCGGCGGGCCCATAGCAGGCAAAATGTAGGCCCCACCATGCTTTGTTTGACACAAACCGGCCTTTCGGGCCGGCATTTGCTGACGTCGTTGACTTAGCATGGTCGTACTGATAGAAAAATACCGATCGCCCGGTTTTTTGGTGACGCATAGGAGCCCTAACAGTCGGCTTCGAAATTCTGAAATGTTCGGGGATGAACACACACCCGAACATTGGCGTGCCACAGACTCCCACTGTTAAAGGAAGGTCGCGACGTCTATGTCCGTCGAGCTAGAGGTGGACCCAAAATGAACGTTTCAACGGGGTCGTATCAAAGAGTGCCAGGAGAGACCAGTGAACTGGGCAAGACTGCCCCGGAGCTTTGGGATCAAATGACTTCGCTCGATCCTCCTGCTCCTGTCGTAGTCGAGCGTATCGGTAGCAAGGACTTGTCCGCGGCCCGGGAAATTGTCGAAGAGGCCGTTTTTGCAATGGGTCCCAGCGGGCGACGGATGGTTCCCTCTGCTGGGGCGATCTTTCCCTACGCCATTTTGGTCCTATGTCGCTATGGGGCTGTCCAGGGAAACGGCCGAGGCACTGCGCCGGCAGCAACATGGGGATTGTTTCGTTTGGGGGCAAACGGGTCAGCCGTGACCCGCGTTCCGGTTCCAGCTGCTGCCGCCGCGACGTTGTCTCAGATTATTCCGCTATCCACGGACTTGGATCAGTCATACATCCTCACCCTGACCCGGCCCTGGCTCTCCATGCGAAAATACGGTCCACGTGGATATTTGTACTCGCAGGTTGACGCTGCCCATGCTGCAGTAAACATCTTAGGCACGGCCCTTCAAACCGTCGATGCGGCGCTGCATGTTGATCCGTCAGACCTGGCTGCGCGGTGCATCCTGGCAGATTACCTGCCCTTCCACGAATTGCACTCTGTGCTGGTACTGCGGAACCGAGCCGATCGACGCGGAACGTTTTATTTTGATGTGGAGATCGAAAATACGAGTGCCAAGAAGACCCCGGCTTTCAACTTCGAGGCGCAAGCGTGGAGCGGTCTTGTCGACCCTCTCGAAGCCAATGCCGTTTGGGTGCATGCGCCGGGTCCGGAGCCGGTCATAGCCACGAAACAGCTAGAAAGCGGGCAGGCAACTCTTATTTCTGATTGGCGTGAGTTGTCCCAAAAACGGAAATCCGCCAAGGCCTTCTCTGCCCGGAAACTCACCCTCGCGGCTCTCGACGGGGTTCTGGAGTCAATCGGAACCCCGTTGCCGACGAACCTCACCACGGGTGGGCAGGGGAGCGTGGAACTGACTGTCGTTTTGAGCCATAATGCCTCGTTCTCCTCTGCAGAGGAAGAGACGCTCGCCCGGCGCTTTAGTGTCCGCCGCATAGAGAGCCCAGACCACGCCGGGGGGATCGTCAAGGCGTGCATGGGGCAAAGACACGTCGCCCATGCTCAGGCTTTTCTGGTTCTACACTCGCGTCGCACCGATGTAATCCCAAGTCCCGAGACTCACAGCATACGGCGTGTACTCTTTCGGGCCGGTGCCGCAGCCCAGCTGGCGTATTTGGGGGCGGCTCGTCACGGAATCGGAGTATTCACAGTCGGCGGATTCGATGCCAGCGCCTGGAAAACTTACGCGCAAATCGGATCAGACGATGAAGTGTTATGCCTGCTAGCACTCGGGTCGGACGTCGCCAAGGATAGCCCTCGAGCCGACCAGGAAGAGAAGGCTACGGCCCATGGTGAATAGATTTCGGGCGAGCGCAGACACGGGTCTAATCAGCGTGGACTCTGCAAGGCAACGGCCAAGGACTCTCATTCAGGAACTTACCCGGTGCATGACGGGCAACTTCGCGGTCGTGGGCTCATCAGCCCAATACACGTCAGCAGAACTCCTGCATACGGCGCGAACCTTTTCGGCTGTACTCGGGAGTCAGGGCAGTCCTCGCGACCCGTATGACTTCCGTGTTGGGCTGATCGCAAAGAACTCACCAGAATACGTTGCGGCGTTCCTCGGAATCCTGCTCGCGGGAGCCGTCCCTTTTCTCATCGATCCGAACCTGAGGCCCGGTCAAATTGCAGACCTCCTGGAGTCCTGCGGTCTTGACTCGTACGTCAGCGACAGCGGCCATGGGGCGAATCCACAGCTGGCGACGGGTTTGTCGGGGCTTGACCTGGTCCGGTGTGCCGATCGGCCGGATCGTCCGTCACTGGCACCGACCACAGAAGTCTGCCGATTCACGTCAGGATCGACTCGAACAGCCGCGTGCATCGAGTTTTCTGGCCAAGCAGTGTTGAATGCCGCTCAAGGATGGATTACAGCGAGCGGCTTGTCGAGCCATGACCGGGTGCTGTGCTTCGCGGGTGGTTACAACGGGTTGGCATTTAACACGTCATTTGTTCCATCCCTGCTCGTTGGCGCAACTTTGTTCCTTCCTCATGCGCTGCCATCGGCGGCCTACGTGCGCCGCAAATTGGAACAGATCCAGCCGACCGTGCTGGTTGGATTTCCTGCTATTTACGATGCCCTATCCAAGCCGGGGCGGAAGTTACCGCCGCTCGATGAGCTAAGGCTTAGCCTCTCTTCCGCGGCTCAACTGGCCGAGCAGACGCGCGCAACCTTGGCCTCACGGGATAGATTGAACATCTCGGACTACTACGGCCTCGCCGAAACGGGCCCCCTAACTCTCGACCCGCGGCCAACAGACCCCGCCGGGGGTCAAGGCCGGCCACTTGATCATGTCAATATCAGCGTTGTCGAGCCAGAGGTTCATGGAGCCGACGGAGACATACTCGTCCGATCGACTTCCATGGGTACGCGGTACCTTAACTATCCTGGCCTCTTCGAACAGCGGCTAACCGCTGAAGGCTACTACATCACGGGTGATCAAGGACGCCTAGTCGGCGAGGTGCTGTTCCTGTCCGGACGCAAGGGGAGAGGCATCAACGTAGGAGGCAAGAAGGTCTCCGCTGAAGAGGTGCGCAGTGCCTTGCTGAGGCACACAGACGTCACTGATGCTCACGTTCTAGCCCTCAATGTTCCAAACGGCAACGACACACATCGCACTATCCTCGCCGCCATCCTGTCTGTGGAAGCACAGCGGGAGGGCGCGCCTCTGTCAGCTGAGGGGGTGCGAGCCCATGCCGCGGCTCTGCTAGCAGCCCACCAGGTTCCCGAGCGGATTCTCGTCGTAGAGAACATTCCCCGCAGCGGATCCGGAAAACCACAGATTCAAGAAATTCTGGCCTTGCTCGGACCTGACGGACAGTCCTAGACCTTTATCCACTACATGCCGCACAAGAAAAAGGAACTGCAATGACCACTGCACTCTTGAAAGACCGAATTTCGGAGATTATTGAAGAAGTCTCTTCGGGTAGCGTCACCAAAGAACAAGCGCTAGATGCTAAGTCCGATCTGACGGATAAAGGATTCACGTCTCTGTCCTTTCTTCAGTTGATTGATGCCGTGGAGACAGAACTCGGCGTGTACATCGACCTCGAGGGCGACACAGGGTTCCTGCAGTCCGTAGACGGCATTGCCGGCTATGTGCACTCGCAGAGCGCAGCCTGACGGGCCATGTTCATGAGGACGCCATCGGTAGGGATTGTCGGCCACACCGGACGGCTGGGATCTGCGATCGAAAAGGCTCTTCACCGCACGGGCCACCCCGTCGGACAACGCATTAATAGCGCCGTCCACGACGCCACGGGCCCGGTGGATGTGGTGATCGATGCAAGCGCGCCAGGGGACTTCAACGTGCGTTGGCTATCTGTATCCAGAACCACGCTGCATTGATCTATTGCGTTTCATCCATTTCAAGTAGCGACCGGGACCTTTTGCTGTCTTACGGCCGGACCGCGCCGGTTGTCTTGGCCCCCAATCTCTCCTTCGGCCATTGGCTCCAACTGCAGCTGATCGATCTCGTAGCCTCGTCGTTAGCAGGGCTACCAAACGCGCCGTACGTTTCCGTGTACGAACGCCACCCCCGTACCAAGGCTGACCGGCCAAGCGCCAGTGCTCTGCAACTAGCTGAACGATGGGATGCCGCTTATGGCGTTCCTGTGCGAGAGGTGGCCAGTTACCGGGCCGGAGCCCGTGTCAGTGGACACCGGATTGACGTCGATCTTGACGGAGAGTCACTGACGATCCACCACGAGGTCACCGAACTTGGATCAGCTGCCCGAGGGGCAGTCCTGCTGGCCGACTGGGCAGCCGAACAAGGTCCTGGTGTGTACGACGCCCAAGAAGTATTCGGAATGATTTTTGGAAGGAAACTCCTTGACGACAACAGTTATTGATTCGCCTGCCTTCACACCCGCTCAGATCAATCTTATTAAGCAAATCAGCATCGCTGCCCGGTCACTGTCGCTCGGAGGGCATGACGACTTTAACCAGGGCCAAGTTTCGGCACGCATGCCGGGTGCGGATACGTTCTTCATCAAAAATGCCATCACCGGCTTTGATGAGTGCACCCCCGATGACATCCTGCAGGCCAGCACAGATCCGGAGGCCCCCAAGGACCGTCTACTGCCGCCCGAAGTTGTTCTGCACCAAGCGGTCTACAACGCGCGTCCGGATGTCAATGCGATCGTCCATTCGCACGCCCCCCACACACTCGTCCTTGGTGCTACCGATTTGCAGCTTCGAGCCGTTTCACACGACGGTGCCTTCTTTGAAGGCAGAACGCCTAGGTTCACCATGACAAGCAACACGATCCTGACGCTGGATGTTGCTGAGGCAGTGGCCAGTGCGCTGGGCACCTACCCGGCCGCGCTCCTCCGGAACCATGGCGGTGTTATTGTCGGAAAATCTATCCGACACGCCACGGTCTATGCGCATCTTCTGGAACGTGCGTGCGCACTCCAGCTAACTGCCGAGAGGGTCCCAGGCGGATACCACAGCTCGGACGAGGGTGACATCGCTGCGAAGCGCGAGTTCAACTTCGCGGACTTGTCTGTGCGCTCGTATTGGGATCACTGCTCACGCCAGGTTCACAGGCTGCTTCCTTTATACGCCTCTGGTCAAGTTTCCTAATGCCCGCGAAAACGCAATCCACGCCGACAGCAGATGCAATGGCCGACGAGGTTCTGATCGGTCGGCTACGCAGCTATGCGTCCGATGTGCTGGCCCCGATGGCACCGGAATACGAAGAAGATGCACGATTTCCCGATGAGGTGCTTCGGTTTCTGGGTAAGGGCGGGCTTATGCGGCTAGCCTATCCACCTGTGACAGCGGCGCCAGACACGTCAGCCAACCCCGATGCCTCTTCGATGAACTTTTATGAGTCAATTGAAATACTGAGCACAGGATGGACAGCGGTCGCTGAGTCCCTCCACCTGCAGGCCCTGGCGACCCATGGACTGGCCCACCACAGCGGGGAGGACCTCCGCGCCGAACTGCTGGAGGACATGCTCTCCTTCCAAAAAATCGGGGGCAACTGCTTCTCGGAACCAGACGCAGGTTCCGATCTATCTTCCTTGACGACACAAGCCATAGACCGGGGCGATCACTTTGTGCTGAACGGCACCAAGTCATGGGTAGGGCATGCACCCGTGGCAGACCTGTTGAATGTGTACTGTCGCACCGGAGGCCAAGGCATAGCGGGGATTTCATGCCTGCTGGTCGACGCCAGGACCTCAGGAATCACCATCGGCGCCGCGGAGCCGAAGATGGGTGTCAAGTCTCTCCCTACGGCTCAAGTGCGTTTCGTTGACGTCAAGGTACCCGCCAATCGCCTGCTTGGCCGCAAGAACCGGGGAATGCTCATAGCCGCCGAAGTCTTCCACAAAGGCCGCCTCGGATTGGCCGCGTGCGCAAACGGCCTCGCCGAAGCGGCCCTCAACACGGCCGCTTTGTATGCGAAACAACGAGAACAGTTCGACAGGAAGATCATTGAATTCCAGGGCATCTCCTTCATGCTGGCGGACATGTCTACCCAACTCGCTGCCTCGAAGGCTTTGACACGTCATGCGATAGGTGAAACTGGCTCTCCCGGAGCTCTGCTCCTTGCCTCGCAAGCCAAACTCTTTGCCACCGATATGGCCATGAAAGTCACCACCGACGCGGTGCAGGTCCTTGGTGCATACGGTTACACCCGGGCCAATCCCGTCGAGCGCTTTATGCGAGAAGCCAAGCTTCTCCAAATCATCGAAGGTACTAACCAGATACATCGCGCAACTATCGCATCGCACCTCTGATGCCACAAAGGATACCTATGCTCTTGCCGTCGAAATTTGGCTGCTTCCTCTCTCCCCTTCATCCCATCAGCGAAAGTCCACAACAGCTCATTCAACATGACCTCGAATTAGTCAGCTTTACCGAAAGCCTCGGGTTTGATGAATTCTGGGTCGGGGAGCACCACTCGGGAGGGTGGGGCCTGATCTCCAGCCCTGAACTTTTTATCGCTGCCGCATCAGAGCGTTCCTCACGGATCAAGCTCGCCACAGGCGTGGTCAGCGCCCCGTATCACCATCCCTATATGGTCGCCGAACGCGCTACGTTGTTGTCCCACCTGACCCAGGGCCGGTTCATTTTGGGGTTGGGCGCTGGATCAGTTACGGGCGATATGCACATGCTCGGAATCCAGCCATCAGAGACGCGCCCTATGACAGCGGAGTCCGTCGAGGTCATTTCGGAACTGCTCAACGGAGTAGAGGTCAGCCGCGACTCGGACTGGTTCACTCTCAATAGCGGTCGCGTCCAGCTTCGACCTTACGGAAACCGGCCGCCGGAGATCGTTGTGGCCAGCGCCGCAACGCCGTTCGGCATGAAGCTGGCAGGGCGTCTGGGGATCAACGCCCTCTCACACGGCGCACCCGCGTGGGGAGTGATCCGTCCGGGAGCTGATCTTGGCGTTGCTCAGCTGGCCAAACAGTGGGAAGCCCACGAGAGCGCAGCCGAGGCCAACGGCCACCGCGTCGAACGTTCCACCTGGAGAGTGTCGTTCCCGGTGCATGTCAGCACGTCGAAGGAAAAGGCACTGGACGAGATACACGATGGATGGGTGTACCAGCGCAACGAATTATGGAAGAGAACCATGGGTCTGCCCATGTCCCAAGCCAGCATCGCGGATGACAAGGCCTTTGAAGCCACCGTGCAGCAAGGAGGAATCATCGCCGGGTCAGTTGACGACTGCGTTCACCAGATCATGGAACTTGCCCGCGACTCGGGCGGGTTTGGCACACTTCTTGTCACGCTTCAGGACTGGGCAAGCCGTGAGAACCAGAAAAAAAGCCTAGATCTGTTCGGACGGTTCGTCATCCCGCGCCTCACGGGCCAAACGCAGTGGCAGCATGACTCCCGGGCGTGGACTGAGACCATGAAGAGCCAGTTCCAGACCCTTAATTCTGCGGGCCGCGGGTCCAACGTCTCAAAGGAAAAGAGTCGAGAGGCAACGCATGTCTGATACGACCCTCAAGAGTAGTGCGCCGGCACCGTTGCGGCGCAAATCGATGCCATCCCGAACCACTCAAGTCCTGATGCTGTGTCAGGCTCTCTACTACGCTTGTGTCAGCATCGATCTGACTCTGACGGCCATCGTTGGTCTGAGCCTTGCGCCGAGTGTCGCGTTGGCGACAGTTCCGTTAGCAATGATCACTATCGTCGGGACACTCGGCTCTGTCCTTGCAGGGCTGGCAGTCGCCCGGTTCGGATATCCCGCCGTCATGATGGCTGGCGCTATCGCCGGCGTCGCAGGCGGGGCGCTGTCCGTGACAGCAGTTTGCCTGGACTCATTTCTGCTTCTGTGTATTGGGACCGGAGTCGTTGGCCTCTATCGAGCAACGGGCGGATACATCCGGTTCATGGCAGCCGATCTTGCACCGCCCGGTGGGCGAGAACGGGCACTGTCATACATTCTTGCCGGCGGTCTCCTGGCGGCATTCGCCGGACCGTGGATCGCTACATCAACGGAGAATTTGTTCACTGTTAACTACGCCGGGTCGTATGCCATGGTTTCCGTGATGTGCTTGGCCACTCTTCCGCTGCTTCTGGTTATCGGGGGGGCAAAGTCACGACAGGCTGCAATCACAGGGCCGGTCGAACCCGGTGACGCCTCGTCCACCGCGAAGCCCCTCCGCGTCTCCGAGATCGCAAACCGTGGGGATTTTCTCACTGCGTTGCTGACCCTCGGCGTTGCCGGCGCGGCCATGACGATGATCATGGCCGTGGGCCCATTAGGTAGCGAACACCAGGGCCACTCCATGTCCATGAGCGCAGCGATCATCCAATGGCACTTGGTCGGCATGTTTGCCCCTTCGTTGTTCTCGGGCGCTCTCATGGACAAATGGGGTAAACGCAACATTGCCCTCATAGGCACGATCTTGCTGTGCGCCGGAACTGTCGCGGGCAGCCTCGGCAGTGGCTTCATCAACTTTCTCTCATCATTGCTGCTCAACGGCATCGGCTGGAACTTCCTGTTTGTAGCAGGTAGCGCCTATCTTGTCTCCTGCTACCCGCCCGGCCGCGGCGGAAGACTTCAGGCCATAGCAGAGGGAGTCGGGTCGGGTGCCGCTGTGGCGGCGTCCCTGGCCGCCAGCATCGTCTTCTATTCACTGGGATGGGAAGGGACCAACCTGCTCGCGCTCGGCCTGGGAGTGGCCTTGGGCCTGTGGCTCCTGGTTGGCGCGAGGAAATCCCGCTTCTCGCCGGCCGCAAAGGCTTGAACCGTCACGATGCCAGTCAACGACGTCAAGGGGCAAGCCTCCGAACTGAACAGCGTTACAGCAGTCCGGCTTGTAGTGCATGTCGGCGTCCTCTCAGCCTCGGATGATGAGTGCCTGGCTGTACCGGAACCGAGTGTCGGGGCGGCGATGCGCCGGCTTGCGCCGGCGAAAGCCGCATCGGCTCTTCGTGGGAGGGCACTCGCCGCGCGGATGCTCACTTCGATCGGTGCCGCGAGTGGCCTCGTCACCCGGTCCGTGACTGGCGCTCCCTTGGCAGCTGGCTATTCCATCAGCATCACGCATGCCGGAATCTACTCCGCTGCGGCGGTCTGCGTCGGATCCCACAGGTTAGGCATCGATCTGGAGGCGTGGCACATGCCAACGGCCAGCCAGGCCCGGCGGCTCGGATGCGGCACAGAGCCCCCGGACTTCACTAAACGCTGGACCACGCTAGAGGCCTATAGCAAAGCCTCAGGAATCCCTCTGGTGCGGTTACTGGGGAAAGCCCAACTCACGGTGGGTCGGCAGGCCACACCGGAGATGAACGAATGTATCCGTCAGGACCGTGAGTCTTGGCAAGTAGCAAATTTCGTGAGCCTGCCTGCACCGGCGCTGCATGAAATGACACTGGCCGTACTCGCCCCGGACCACGAACTCGTTGTCCGGCAATGGAAGGAAACGAATTGACGCAAACATCGACTGTTTCGGCGGGGCCGCTTACGTTCGGCCAGATGTCAGTATGGCGGGACATTGATGCCCTGCCAAGAGAACGTTGGCACGAACCGAACTACGTGACAATCATCAGGTTGCCGCCGGAAACCAGCGCAGGCATGATCGAATCGGCGCTTGTTGCCCTCGACACCCGGCACGAAGCCATGAGGACGCTATTCGATCTTGGAAACGCTAAGGAACCGCGTCAGATCCTGATGCCGCCGCTGCACGCCATCGATGTAAGCGTTCATTGCGTAAGTGCCGAAGACGTGGAGACAAAAGCGGACGAACTGCGGCGCCAACCCTTCGACCTGCAAAAGGTCCGCCCTTGGCGTGTTGTCGCACTCGCAGCCTCACCAGACACCGGCTTGCATGTAGACGGCGACGGCGAAGTCTCTGACCCAGGATTTGACCGGCTCACCCATGTCCTATTTGCCAAGCATCACATCGCGTTTGACGCGTGGGCGGTGGAGCTCTTGACGGCAGAGTTTTTGAACCTGCTCCGAGCACCTTCCGCGGAGTGGGATTCTCGGCCTGTTCACAGCCTCGCCGCCATCGCCGATGAACAGCGCCACACAGATGTTTGGGCTGCTCGGTCAGATGCAGCTCGACGGCATTTTGGTGCCGTCTACACCACGATTCCCGCGCGTTTCACGGCGGTCGCAGACGAACAGGCAGTATTGCAGGCCTCGCTGACTTCAACCGACTTGTACCGAAGCGCAACCGGGCTCGCGGTGTTGCTAAAGGTCTCTGTAGGGACCGTCGTAATCACGGGTGTCGTCCAGGCTGTTCGGCAATACACGGACAGCAGACCAATGGCCGTCGGACTCATGTCGTCCAACCGATTCGCGTCACGTTGGCGGGACCTGATCACCTCCATGAATCAGTGGATTCCGATCTCCCTGCCTCTTGCACCCAGCATGACTTTCCGGGAACAGGCCGAATTGATTCAGCGCAAGTCCATGGGGGCGTACCGGCTAGGCATATACGACGTAGACGTAATCTCGGACAGGGAGTTGGCAGAACAGGCCAGCACCGCAAGCCAGCCGACGGTGCATGTTAACGTCATTAGTTCCCGTGCCGCCGACGAAAAGCTGACGGAACCGGATGAAGCCCTAGAGATCGAATGGGAACGAGTATTTTCCTCAGTGGGGCCACGGTGCTACCTACGCATCTTCGTCGGTGAGAAGAACTTGGTCCTGAAGTTGCGCACGAATGGCTTGCCCGAGCACGTGCTGGAGGGCATCCTTCGCGGTACCCGTGACGTCGTTACGAAAGCCCTGCAAAGCAGAGAACTCCTTACCGCTACACCCGAAGGCTGCGTTTGACTTATGAAGATTCACGAAAGTTCACGAAGTCACATTCTGATTGTCCACAGGTGGCGCGGTGAAGTGGCAAGATATGCCGAATATATTGATCATGCATCCGCAGCGGTCACCTACGTCGTCACTCAGGCGGGCATGGACTCATTTCCTATGCAGAGAGCCTTTGACACCGAAGTGGTGACGACGAGCGGCCAACCCATCGCAACTGACACGGACATCGAGGTTTACGCGGCCGCCGTCCAAAAGATGGTAGGGCGGGTGGGGCCCGTAACGAGGCTCATTGCATTGCACGAGGGCGACCTTCTTGCGGCCGCTGTGATCCGCGAGCGACTGGGAATCGCCGGAGATCGCACTTCGGACGTCCTTCCATTCCGCGACAAGCTGGTCATGGCTAGACGGCTAGAGACAAACGGGGTTGATGTGCCGGCCACCGAACCCGTCGAAACGAGTCAAGATATCCTCAAATTCGCTTCGAATCGGGGGTGGCCGGTGTTCGTGAAGCCGCGCGCTGGGACAGGATCTTCCGGCACGTCCCGTCTGGACGGACCTCGCGAAGTTGAACGTTTCGTTCTCCCGGACGACGAGGCAATGATTGTCCAACCCTTCATTCAGGGCACCGTGGTACATGTTGACGGCTACTTCACTGGAACTCGGCTTGAGGTGTGGAAGGCGTCCCACTATCTCAACACGTGCTACGAGTTCGATTCCGGAGCGACACTGGGCTCCGTCGAAATCGACGACCGTACCTCCCTGGACCATATCGCGGATTTCACCACCAAGGTTCTCTGTGGAATCACCCAGGACCCGCAGGTCTTCCACCTGGAACTCTTCGCCCGGAACTCCACGCTCACAGAGTTCGATTTTCTCGAAATTGCGGCACGGGTAGGGGGCGCCGAAATACCGTACGTGTGGCGCGAGGTGCACAACACTGACCTCCTCGCCATCGCCTTCTCGATTCAGGCTGGCCAGCAAATTTGCATACCTCATCGGCCGCTTGAGAAGACCACCAGCGATGTCGCGGGCTGGCTAATAGTACCGCCATCATCCGCCAGCCCATGCGTCGTGGAAGCAGCCGACAGCCGGATCGGCGCCCCTGGTGTGTACGCCGAGGTCCTGCCAACAGTCGGCGCCGTAATGCCCAACGTCGGCGGATATGAAATGACCGGGGCACGATTCAGGTTCCGCGGTCCAGACACCGCGACCGTGGCAAAGGAACTCCTGACGGTCGCCGCCGACTACGAACTCACGACGCGCGCCACGGCCAGGGAAACACTGCTGGTATTTGGGGCAGGTGCCCACAAATACAGGGAGTATGGGCTCCAGAGCTTGGCTGGCCAGGCGAATATCGTTCTGCTCGACACCGTGGACCCGACATGGCAGCAGGACTACATAGACCGGCACCTGAGAATCTCACGCGACACGCCTCAGGAGACAATTCGGCTCGTTGCGCAGGTCCTGCTGGAGACAGAGGGACCAGTGGCCGTGATGACGTGGGACGAGACGCTTGTCGCCCTTGTCGCAGAGATTGCAACTATTCATGACTTACCTGGCATGTCACCGCAGGCAGTCGCCAACTGCCGCGACAAGTACGCAACCCGTTCACTACTTAACGCGGCGGGAATATCGCCTGTCCACGCCAGCTTGGTCAGCTCCGAAGAAGAGGCCGTTCACCAAGTCAGGAGTAGTGGAGGATATCCTGTCATCCTCAAACCCCGTTCCTTGGCGGCAAGCGTTGGCGTTGTGCTTGCAGCCGATGAAGCGCAGCTGCGGGCCGCCTACCGGCAAAGTGAAGGCAGTGTGTATCCCGGACTCGGGCGACAGCCGGGAACCCTGATTGAGCAGTTCCTGGAGGGTGACGAGATCAGTGTGGACTGCATCGTTTTCCAAGGGAATGTACGCTGCGCAAACGTTGCCAGGAAACGTCTGGGCCCAGCACCGCATTTTGAGGAGATCGGCCACCTTGTCTGTCCATGGACCGATGAGGCATGGTTCGCCGAAGTGGAAGACATGCTGCAGCATGTTCATACTGCCCTAGGGGTAAGCAGCGGCATCACGCATGCCGAGATCCGGCTCACCGGGAGAGGTCCTCGGCTCGTTGAACTCAACTGCCGCCTCGGCGGAGACCTCATCCCTCATCTCGGCTATCTGGCCCACGGGACGAACCTCGTCATCGCAGCGAAAGAGATCGCATTCGGGCGCCGTCCCGCGGTGCACCAAGGTGGCACCGGATTCGCAGAAGTGTCCTTCATCTATCCGGATGAGGACTGCGTAATTGAGAATGTGGACGCTACCGCCGCCCGAACCGTGCCAGGTATCCACGCCGTACATGTGCTCGCCGAAGCAGGCCAAGTTCTTCAGCTACCTCCCCGAGGCGTTGTGCCCCGTGCCGCTGCAATCATCGCCACCGGAAGTTCCGAAGAGTCGTGCGCCGACACCATCAGAAAAGCGGCTGACCTCCTTGAGATAAGGTCCAAGCCTCTGGCGGCAGCCCCCGCCTGAAAGTACGAGCGATCGTAGCTCGTCGTCTGTTGCTGCTGCGAAAAGGTCCATACCTATCAACAGCCGGCAGACGTCATTTGGTTCCGTCCAGTTAGCCCGATGCGCCTTACTCTTCGGTCCTGTTGACGCCGGATGTGATGCGCGCTACAGTTGACCGAAGTTATACGAATAACCCACCAAAGCAACTGGCCCGAGGAGGTGCCCATCATGGCTGGATCACGGCCTAAGTCCGGACCGACTATGCATGACGTCGCTGCTGCTGCCGGCGTTTCACAGGCCACCGTGTCGTTGGTGCTGAATTCGGCCTCCGGGTCGCGCTTCTCCGAGGATACCCGTAAGCGAGTTCGGGACGCCGTGAACCGGCTCGGCTACCGGACCAACGCCCATGCGAAAGTCCTTCGCGAGGGCGTGGCCGGCATGATCGGGTTCATCGGCGATTCCGTGGCCACTACCCCTTTTGCCGGCGCCATCATCGAAGGTGCGCAGCAGCGGGCGTGGGAGGACGGGCTCTTGCTGCTCGCTGTGAACACCGGTGGAGATAGGCAGCTCGAGGCCGCTTCGTTGGACACCATGCTCTCCTACAAGGTTGCCGGCGTGGTCTACGCCGCCATGTATCATCGGCGGCTGGAAGTTCCGGAGGCCCTGGCGGGCGTCAGGTCCGTGGTGCTGAATTCGCAGGACCGGGCCGGTCGGGTCCCGAGTGTCGCCCCGGACGAGGTCAAGGGCGGGTACGCGGCCACCACCCGACTGCTCGAGGCGGGCCACACCAAGGTAGGGATGATCAATATCGAAACCCTTGAAAGCGGCCTTCCTGCCGCCGTCGGCCGCTATGAGGGCTACTGCGCGGCACTTGAGGAAGCGGGGCTGGACGTTGATCCGTCGCTGGTCCGTTTCGGTCAAGGCGGTGAGGAGCATGGCTACAAGTACGCGATGGAGTTGCTGACCTCCAGCAACCCGCCGACCGCTATTTTCTGCGCGAACGATCGCGGCGCCTGGGGTGCCTATCAGGCCGTCTCGGACCTGCGCCTCTCAATCCCTGGGGACGTCTCGATCGTGGGGTTCGATAATCAGGCGACTCTGGCGCCGTTTCTTCGTCCGGGATTGACCACTTTTGAATTGCCGTTCGTCGCCATGGGCCGGCGCGCGGTTGAGCTGATCCTCCAGGATGCGGAACCCGATGGCCGGGTCGAGCTGATGGACTGCCCTCTGATTGAAAGGAATTCAGTGACTCATCCTAAGGAGATGCCATGAGCCGCACCATCCCGGCCCGACGCGGGCGTCCTGCTGCGGCGCCGTTGCCGCAGCGGAAAACTTCTCTTTCGCTCCGCTTGAAGAGGATTTCCCAGGCCTGGCAGTTATACGTATTACTAGCCCCGGCGATCATCTACGTTCTGGTCTTCAAGTACTGGCCGATGTACGGCGTTCAGATCGCTTTCAAGAACTACAACCCGGTGGACGGGTTTTCGGGCAGCCCCTGGGTGGGCCTGACCCACTTCATCAGGTTTGTGAACTCCTACCAGTTCGGCCAGGTGGTCGGTAACACCTTGTGGATCGCCGTCCTAGGCCTGCTGCTGGCCTTCCCCATTCCGATCATCCTGGCGTTGCTGGTCAATCAGCTCCAGAGCGAGAGGTTCAAGAAGTTCACGCAGACGGTGCTGTATTCGCCCGCATTCATCTCCACCGTGGTGGTGGTGGGCATCATGTTCGTCGTTCTGTCCCCGAGGTCGGGGCTGGTGAACAACGCCATCCAGCTGGGCGGCGGTGAGCCGATCTTCTTCATGGGTTCGGCGGAGTGGTTCCGTCCTATCTATGTGATCTCGGATGTCTGGCAGAACGCCGGCTTCTCGATGATCGTGTACCTGGCGGCCCTGGCGGCCATCGACCCGGCGCTCCACGATGCGGCCAAGGTCGACGGTGCCTCGAAGCTGCAGCGCATCCGCCACATTGACCTGCCGGGCATCATGCCGGTGGTGACCATCCTGTTTATCCTGGCTATCGGCAACCTGCTCAACGTCGGTTTCGAGAAGGCGCTGCTGATGCAGACGCCGCTGAACCTCTCAAGCTCGGAGATCATCCAGACCTACGTCTACCACGCAGGCCTGCAGCAGGCGCAGTTCAGCTACTCGGCCGCCATCGGCCTGTTCAACTCCCTCCTCAACCTGGCACTGCTGCTCGTCTTCAACACGATTGCGCGCCGGGCCAACCAAGCGACCCTGTGGTGATGCCGAAATGTCCCTGACAACCAACCGCCGCACAACCGTGAACCCGAACCGGCCCCTCGGCCAGGTCCGCCCCAAGCAGATACTGCGTGCCAAATACGGCGACCGGGCATTCAACTTCGCCGCCACCACCGTCCTGCTGCTATCCATCCTGTCCGTGGTGTACCCGCTGTACTTCATCGTCATCGCCTCCATTAGCGACCCGAACGCCGTCTACGAAGGTAAGGTCTGGCTGTTTCCTTCCGGTGTCACTACCGAAGGCTACGAACGGATCTTCGCCGACAGCCGCATCTGGAACGGCCTGGGCAACACCGTCATCTACACCGTGCTCGGCACCGCCGTCAGCGTCAGCACCATCCTGTGCGGCGCCTACGCACTGTCCCGCAAGGACATGCCCGGCAGGAAGATCCTGATGCTCCTGTTCGTGATCACCATGTTCTTCGACGGCGGACTCATCACCAAGTACCTGGTGGTCCGCGACCTGGGCATGCTGGACACCGTCTGGGCCGTGGTCCTTCCCGGCGCGGTGGGCGTATGGAACCTGATCATCGCCAGATCCTTCTTTGAACACACCATCCCGAACGAACTACGCGAAGCCGCCCAGATGGACGGCGCAACCGACTTCAAATTCTTCTTCAAAATGGTGCTCCCGCTGTCGAAGCCGCTGATCATGCTCATGATCATGGTCCACGTCGTGGCCCACTGGAACTCGTTCTTCGACGCACTGATCTTCCTCAACGACGACTCCAAGTACCCGCTGCAGCTCGTCCTGCGCAACATCCTCATCCAGTCAGACGTCTCATCCACCGGAACCACCGGCGGAGACATCGAATCCTATGCCGCCGCGCAACGGATCGCAGAGCTCACCAAGTACGCCATGATCGTCGTCTCGAGCCTGCCACTCATGATTGCCCTGCCTTTCATGCAGAAGCACTTCACCAAGGGCGCCATGATCGGCGCCGTCAAATAGGTCTCTTCCCGCACTACCCGCCGCCCGGGCAACCGCCGTCGGACGGCAGCACACCCACCGCAAGACCCCACCTCAGAATAGGAATGACCATGGCATTTAGCCGCAAACTCGCCGCCCTCGGCGCCGTCCTGGCCGGAACATTGATGTTCACCGCCTGCTCCGGCGGCGGCTCAGGCACCACGGAAATCAAAGACGCCTCCGCGGACTTCGGCTTCCAGGAAACAGGCTTCCCGATCGTCAGCAAGCAGCTGGACCTGACGTTCTCCGGTACCAAGGCCGCACTGGCCCCGGACTACAACACCATGACCGTGGTGAAGGAATGGGAAAAGGCCACCAATGTCCACATCAAATGGGAGAACCTGCCGGAAACGGTCTTCCAGGAAAAGAAGAATCTGATCCTAGCCAGCGGTGACCTGCCCGATGCTTTCTTCAACACCGGGCTGACCGACGCCGAGATCGCCACCTACTCCGGCAGCGGCACCCTCATCCCGCTCGAAGGGCTCATCGAGAAGAACGCACCCAACCTCTCCAAGCTGCTCTCGGAACGACCTGACATCAAGGCAGCCATCACCTCGTCGGACGGGCACATCTACTCCCTGCCGTCGGTAGAGGAGCTCGGCCTGGTCCAGTTCCCCAACGAACTGGCCATCAACATTTCCTGGCTGAAGAAGCTCAACATCCCGATGCCGAAAACCATCGATGAGTTCCACGACGCGCTGCTGGCGTTCAAGACCCAGGACGCGTCCGGGACGGGCAAGACCATCCCCTTGAGCTTCATGCCGGGCTCCTGGTGCGGGGACATCGTGGACCTGATCGCCGCCCTCGGCGGAGTGCCGGACAACATGGACCACCGCATCGTCCAGGACGACAAAGTCATCTTCACCCCTACCCAGGACGGCTATAAGAAAGCCATCCAGACCCTGCACGAGTGGTACCGAGAAGGCCTGATCGACCCCGAGTCCTTCTCCCAGGATGACAAGGCGTACCTGGCCAAGGGCAAGGCGGCCACCGAAAACCTCGGCTCCTTTGTCTGGTGGGAAGTCCCCGAAATGGTCGGCGCGGACCGCGCCAACCACTACGCTCTGGTCCCGGTCCTGGAAGGCGTGAACGGCAAGCGGATCGCCAGCCAGTCCAACAACCAGGAAATCGCCCGCGGCGCCTTCGCCATCACCCGGACCAACAAATACCCGGCAGCGACCATGCGCTGGGCCGACAACCTCTACGACCCCATCCAGTCCGCCCAGGCCAACTGGGGACCCATCGGTGAAACGCTGCAAAAGGACGCCAGCGGCCTCCTGACCCAGATCCCCGCCCCGGCCGGGACCAGCGAAGGCGAACGACGCCAAAAGGTCGCCCCGGGCGGCCCGAAGGCCAACACCGCCGAGAACTTCACCTCTGTCGTCGCTCCCGAACCGCGCGCCGCCGAACGCCAGAAAACTGTCAACGAACTCTACAAGCCCTTCGCCGGCAACGACGGCTACCCCCCGGTCGCCCTCTCCAACGAAGAACTCCAGCAGATCAGCACCATCCAGACCGACACCACCTCACTGGTGAAGCAGAACATGGCCAAGTGGATCGTCTCCGGCGGCATCGAGCAGGAATGGGACGGCTACGTCTCCCAGCTCAAGAACGTCGGCGTCGACAAAATGATCGAGGTCTACCAGCAGGCCTACGACCGTTACCAGAAAAACTCCTAGCGCCACAACCGGGGTGGGCCGGCGTAACCGGCCCACCCCACCTTCCGGGAGCCCTTTGAACAAGGGTTCACCCGCAGATCTGCACAGAAACGAGACCTCACCTTCATGACTGCCGCGACCGCCACCACGGCCGACACCTTCCGGCCGGCCCTGCACTACGCAGCCGCGAACACCTGGCTTAATGACCCCAACGGCCTGATTTTTCATGAGGGCGTCTATCACCTCTACTATCAGAACAACCCGCTGGATAACGTTTGGGGAAACATGTCCTGGGGACACGCCACCTCCCCGGACCTGATCACGTGGACCGAACACCCCGTCGCCATCTCCTGTGACGAGGAGGAAGACATCTTCTCCGGCAGCATCGTTTTCGACCGGAACAACACCAGCGGATTCGGGACCGACTCGGCTCCGCCGTTGGTCGCCGTCTACACCAGCGCCTTCAAGCCCGGCTCCGCATACCAGGGCCTCCAGGCACAGTCCCTGGCCTACAGCCGCGACGGCGGCTACACCTGGACCAAACACGCCACCAACCCCGTCCTGAACCGCGGGTCCGCCGAGTTCCGGGACCCCAAGGTCATAAAGTACGACGGCGGTGCCGGCAGCTACTGGGTCATGGTCGCCGTGGAAGCCACGGACTTCCAGGTGGTGCTCTACAAGTCCGAGGACCTGAAGAGCTGGGAGCTGCTGAGCACGTTCGGCCCGGCCAACGCCACCGGAGGCGTCTGGGAATGCCCCGACCTCTTCCCCCTCCCCGTCGACGGGGACCCGGAGAACATTCAGTGGGTCCTCACCGTGAACCTCAACCCGGGCGGACCCAACAAGGGCTCTGCCGGGCAGTACTTCGTCGGAGACTTCGACGGGACCGCGTTCACTTCGGCCACCACCGTGACCGAAGGCCTCCAGGACCCGGACCGGCTGGGCGAGTACCAGTGGCTGGACTGGGGCCGGGACTACTACGCCGCGGTCTCTTTCAGCGACGTCCCCGACAACCGGCGCCTCATGATCGCTTGGATGAACAACTGGGAATATGCCAACCAGATCCCCACCTCGCCCTGGCGCAGCCCCATGACGCTGGGCCGCGAATTATCCCTCCGCACCTTTGACGGAAAGGTGCGACTGATACAAGAGGCCACCGGAGATTTCGCCTCAATTTCCGATCCGGCCCGGGCGTTCAGCCTGGCGCACACGGAAATCGCTGAGGGTACACACATCCTGGACGGTGCAGCGGGCAGCGTCCAACGCATAGATATCACCCTGACGCCCGGAAGCGCCACGGAATTCGGGCTTGTGGTCCGCGGCGACGGGGACCAGGGAACCCGCATCGGCGTCAGGCCCGCGGAAGGCACTCTCGTTGTTGACCGGCGCGATTCAGGGCAGACAGGCTTCCACGAAACCTTCGCCTCCATCGACGCAGCCCCCATCCACGGGATCGAGGGCTCCTACAAGCTCACGATCTTCGTGGACCGCTGCTCCGTTGAGGTCTTCGCCCAGGACGGCCAGGTCACAATGACGGAATTGATCTTCCCGGCACCCAACAGTACCGACGTCGCCGTCTACGCCCTCGGGGGTACGGCCACGGTCGCCAACCTGGATGTCATTCAGTACGCCTGACTCAGCACCGCAAGACAGGCATCATATGCACAACCCCGACACCGTCGGCCATGCGCGGCAAACCTTCGATGTCCTCGTCGTTGGCGAGGCTCTCACGGACGTCGTCACCTCACCGGAGGGAAGCGTCGAACACCCCGGAGGATCACCGGCAAATATCGCCTACGGGCTCGGCGGGCTCGGCCTCGCAACCGGGTTGGGTACAGCGTTCGGTAACGATGACCGCGGAGCAGCCATCGAAAGGCACTTGCATGGCGCCGGCGTCGCACTGCTACCGGCCTCCCGTTCGCTCGGCAGGACTTCGACGGCCACGGTAACCCTCGTTCCGGACGGCTCGGCGAGCCACGACTTCGACATCTCCTGCTGCGGGCGGGGCGAAAGGCCTTGGAGCCTGCGGGAATCGAGGCCTGATGGCGAGTATCGGCGAGGAACCACAGACTGACCCAGTCCTGGATCTCCTTACGGAGAGCAAGGGCCTGCCGGACTTCCTCTTGGGGCTGATGCTGAGGGCAGCGTCCCTGCTCGGCGGGCAGACGCCCTTGCCCTATTCCATCAGCGGGCAACGGGGCAAGATCCCCGCGGGATTGGCCAGTAGCAGCGCACGGGCCCGGCGGCTGGATCGGATGCAGCACGAAGTGGGAGAAGGCCCCTGGCTGGTGGCCCTGGGCGGGAATAGCCAGGTTTTCGTCCCCCGAGCTTCGCTCGGACGGTCGTTGGACCGGATTCGCCGCCACGGCGGGCCGCGAGGGAATCCGGTCGATGCTGGCCGCCCCGATTGATGCCGGTGTCTCCGTCAAGGCTGTCCTGAGTTGCTACTCCGCCTCTCCATCCACCTTTGAGCAATCCGTTACTGCAGCGGTGCAGAAACTTGCCGGCCATATGTCGCAGACCGTTCAGATTGCCCAAGGCAGACATTCCCGTGACCCGGGGTCGGAGCAATGGTGTGCTGCACTGAGATCCCGTGCTGTGGTAGACGGCGCGGTCGCGCTCATCATCGTCCAGGACCGGTGCACCAGAGGGGACGCGATGATGGTCCTTCAGCGGGGGCCGCATGAGCGGCCGGCCGCTTCTTGACGAGGCAGGGAAGGTCATATGCGTGAAGTTTCCCCTCATCATCTGAGCCGCTGCGATGGGGGATAGAAGCCCGGAAACCGGGCGTCCATGGACCCCTGAGGCCTGCAGTTCCACTCCCAGGAGCCGTGGTCTCAAGCCCGGCTCTGGGGCAGGCAGCCTCTTCTCTACAGGTCGATGCCACAGGTTCCGTCAATCTGCCCAAGCCTGGAGGGGCCTTTTCCTATGCCTGAGGACGTGTTCGGGCCGCCCGAAAACCTAGTCGGAATGCTTTGCAGGAGTCCCCTTGCCCAAGGTGCCACGTATCCGTAGCACTCCAGGTATGCGGTGGACTGCAGGCGCAGGCTGGTCGCCATTGATGAGATCAAGCAGGAGTTTGGCGGCCTGGGCGCCCATTTCGGCCAGCGGCGGGGCGAAGGTGGTGATCCCGGAACCCCAGATTTCGAACCAGTCGGGGTCGCCGTATCCGGCAAGGGCGAGGTCATCGGGGACGCTGATGCCAGCTTCCCTGGTGGTTCGCAGGACGCCCATGACGAGCCGGCTACTCAGCGGCAGGATGGCCTGGGGCGGGTCGGCCAGCAGCGTGCGCATGGCACGGGCGCCGCCTTCAGCCGTGAAGTCCGTGGACACCACGCGAAGACGTCTTCCGGTGGCCGCATTTTCATCGAAACCGGCCTGCTGTGCGGCAGCCCTGAAACCCGCGAGCCTGTCACGGCTGGTGCTGTAGGCGTCGGGGCCAACGATGGCGGCGATGTCGGTGTGGCCGGCGTCGATGGCCAGTTGGGTGAGTTCTTTGACGCCGTTGTAGTCGTCGCTGACCACGGCGGGGACGTTCCGTCCGCTGTAGCGGTTCAGCTCGACGACGGGTACGGGGGAGGGCTGGATGGCGGTGGCTCCGGAGGGGACATGGACGACACCATCGACGCGGCGGGCCGCCATTTCCTGCAGGGCCTCCTGTTCGCGTCCTGGGTGGTTGCCGGTGGTGGCAACCAGGAGGTGGTGGCCTGCGGCGCGGAGTACTTCCTGGAGGACTTCGGCGCTGGCTGTGTAAAACTCGTTGGTCATATCGGGGACGATGAGCCCGACGCTTCTGGTCCTGCGTTCGCGCAGGGCGCGGGCGGTGGCGTCGGTGGTGTAGCCCAGGGAGCGTGCTGCTTCGAGGACGCGGGTGCGTGCGTCGCCGCCGACTGGCCCTTTGCCGCTGAGGGCGCGGGATGCTGTGCCGTACCCGACCCCGGCGGCGCGGGCTACGTCGGTTAGTTTCACCATGGAGTCCATCCTATGGGCGGGGTCGGGTACGGGAGCAGTCAGGGCAGGGACAGCCCGATGGCGGAGCCGATGCCGATGACGGTGAGGAGGATCAGCGGAATGGTCACCAGGTCGGCCACGACACCGGTTTTGATCATGCGCAGCATCGGGACGTAGCCGGAGCCGTAGACGATGGCGTTCGGCGGTGTCGAAACGGGAAGCATGGCGCCGGCGTTGCCACCGAAGATCGCTGCCATGGCGGGGATGAGCGGATCAACACCGATCGCCAGGGCGATCGGGATGATGATCGGCACCACGATGCCGACGCTGGCGGTGTTGCTTGTGGTTTCGGAAATGACCATGCCGAGGACCACCGCGACAAGGCAGAGCAGCAGGACGCTGTTGACGCCGGTGACGTCTGCGACGGCCGTGCCGATGGTTTCGGCGAGCCCGGTGGCCTTCATCATGGCCCCGACGGTCAGGCCCACGCCAACCAGAATGACGGTACCCCAGTCGATCTTTGCCGCTTCGCTCCATTCGAGCGTAGGGGTCTTCTTCGCCGTGGGAATGAGGAACAACAGGCAAGCCAGCAAGACGACGACGGATCCCTCGTTCAGGTGGGAGGCGATCATTTTGATCACCGGGTTGGAGATCTCGAGTGTTGTGACGACGGCCGGGAAGGTCCAGAGCACGACGGTGAGGGCGAAGACGAGTGCAACCGTCTTCTCTCCCCGCGTCATGGCGCCCAACTCGGCGTACTGCCGGCGGAATGACGCCGTGCCGTTGGGGATGTGATGGGTTTCGGGTTTATTCATGAGCACCAGGGCAATGAACATGAGGGTTCCGAGGCCCAAAACGTAGGGCCCGGAGATCGATACCCAATCGAAGAGCGGAATCTGGTAACCGGTCATCTGTTCGACCGTGCCGCGGCCGATGACATTGGCGATACCCGTGACGGGGGTCAGGACCGAGCCGACGCCGGCGCCGTAGGCGATAGCCAGCATCACCATGCAGGAGAAGCGGGTCTGGTAGCTCTTCCGGCCGCTGGCCGGGTCGTGGATAAGGTCGCCCACGGTGCGGACCACACCGATACCGATCGGGAGGAGCATGGCGGCGGTCGCGGAAGCCGAGACCAGCATGGCGAGCAGGGTTGCTACGACCATAAAGGCCAGCGCGGTCAGATGCGTGCTGTCTCCGACCCGGGGAAGGGACAAGACTCGGAGGGCGAACCTACGGTCCAGGCCATGGACGGTCATGGCCCGGGCGAGGATGAACGCCCCGATGACGAGGAACACGGTGGGGGAGCCGAAAGCGGAGTAGACCTCCGCGGGGGAGCCGACGCCGAGGAGCACCAACAAGGCGATGCCTATGAGGGCGGTCGCGGGGATGGGGATGGTCTCGGTGATCCAGAAGAGGACGATGAAGCTCAGGACACCGAGCATGGCCCGCTGTTCCCAGGGCAAGTCCTGGGGCAGGAAGAGGGCCAGTGCCATGAGCGGCAGGGCGGCCCAGAGGCCGGCGCGTGCCCGGAGGTAGTCGAAGCGGCTGCCTTCTCCGACGTCGTTGTGAGTGGTTACCTCAGTTGCGCTCATGCGAGGTCTCCTTCGGCTCCGCTGGGGACTGCTGCCAGGTCAGCGATGGGAGGGCACTCAGCCTG
Source organism: Pseudarthrobacter humi (assembly GCF_024294965.1). Taxonomy (NCBI): domain Bacteria; kingdom Bacillati; phylum Actinomycetota; class Actinomycetes; order Micrococcales; family Micrococcaceae; genus Pseudarthrobacter; species Pseudarthrobacter humi. Next base: position 322,276 of record NZ_JANCLV010000003.1, on the reverse strand, counting down.
AAGAGTGGTGTGCGAGTGCCAGATCCTGACGGCAGTCTTGCAGATGGAATCCGCTTCGCCCAGGTAGTCACGTGCCTGAACGAGGGATTCGGGAAGCAGCTCTGACATGCCATGCTCTGCGGCCACGGCGCGGAGGGCGTCACTGAGGACGGTGCCGGTTTCCCGGGCGCGCGTGGATGCTGCGTAGAGAAGGTCGTGGGCGTCTTCGCGGCCGACTTTGTCAGCAAGCTGGATCATTTGGGCTTCGGCGAGGACGAGGCCGCCGTCGAGTTCCATGTTCCGGCGCATCCGGTCGGCATCGACGCGCATGCCATCAACGATGACCATCGTTTCCCGGAGGGCGCTTCCGGCCAGAGACGCGAGCTGAGGGATGACCTGCCATTCGATCTGCCATTCGCCTGCACTGCGTTCATGGCCCGCCTCCTGGATGCGCGCCAGCGAGGAGGCAAGCGCCCCTGCCGTCCCCGAGAGCCCGATCACCAGTTCGGAGGAGATCGGGTTGACCTTCTGCGGCATGGTCGACGAAGCGCCCCGGTGGGGGGTGTACGGCTCGAAGACCTCGGCGATTTCAGTGCGTGACAGATCCACGATGTTGCGGGCAAACTTCGCGCACGAGGCGGTGATCGTCACGCACAGCCAGCCGAACTCCGCCAGGCTGTCACGTTCCACATGCCACGGAACGTCCGTGTCCTCAAGACCAAGAAGCTCCGCGACCCGAGTACGCAGCGCCGCGGACTGCGGACCATAAGCCGCGGAGGTTCCGCCGGCGCCGAACATCGAGATAACAGCGATACGGGGCATTGCCTGGCCGATGCGCTCCCGCTGCCGGGTGAACTGGTTCAGCATTGTCGCAAGTGTGGCGCCGAACGTTGTCGGGACCGCCTGCTGGGCGTGCGTACGGCCCGCCATAATGGTCTCGCTGTGGGCCAGGACCTGCTCCGCAAGACGGTCGCCGAGGCGTTCCAAGTCCTCGTCCAGGAGCTTGAGGGAGCGCTGGAGTTGCAGGGCAAGGCCGGTATCCATGATGTCCTGCGTGGTGGCGCCATAGTGCACGCGGCCATTGGCGCCATCCGGCAATGCGGCGGCAATTTCACGAACCACGCCCAGGATCGGGTAGCCCACGTTTCGCGCGGATGCCCAAAGGCGGTCGGGGTCGATGTTCGCCGGGACAGCGGCCTTGACGATTGCCTGGGCATCATGGCGGGAAATAATGCCCAGCTCGCCCTGTGCCTGAGCCAGCGCCCTTTCCGCGGCAAGCCAGGACTCGACGGCTTCCGACGGAGAAAAGAGCTCAGACTGCCGGGTGTCGCCGACAAGGTGCATGAGCAGTGAGAAAGGGGAAGTGGTCAACGTTTGCCTGCCTTCGTTTGCGTCGTTGCAGTGGATTCGAATCCATATTGGCGAAAAAGAGAACTACCAGGAGAAAGTGGATTCGAATCCATTAGAGCGGCTACACTGCTTGTTGTCAAGGTCACAGTGAAAACCCGGCGGCATCTGAGAACAGGGGTCCAGCAGCCGGGCCTTCTGCCTGAGGGTCTCCCGGCCATCTTGTCGATCGTGTTGGCCATCGGGGTCCTCCGGATGACCAGACGCAATGCGGTCGTGAAGGAGCACCACTCAGTAGAATCCCTGGGCTCCGCCTCGGTCATGGCGGCAGACAAGACCGGAACCCTGACGCGGAACGAAATGATGATCGGCCGGATCGTCACCGCATCGGGGCAGATTGAGCTCACCGGAGAACACGCCCGCCCATGGCAGATCCAGGGCGACCCCACGGAAGCTGGTGGGGGTTAGCGAACGCGTCGGGGAGTTCGCACGGCAGGGCGAAGTCCCGTTCACCTCGGAATGGAAGCTGAGGCCTGCGCTGGCGCGCCACACGGAGTTCGACGAACTGACCCTGGTCACCAAGGGCGCCCCGGATGTCCTCCTGAAGCGCTGTACCCGGATGCAGGTGGGCGTGGAGGTTGTTCCCCTGGGCGTGGCCTACCGCCGGTACGGGGAGCAGGACCGGCACGAAGCGGACGTGATCGACGAAGCGGACGACAACGAGCTCGTCTATCTGGGTGTCGCCGGCACTATTGACCTGCCGCGTGCCGAAGCGGCGGCCTCCGTGGCCGAGGCCCGCCGGGCAGGCAGCGAGGCGCAGCGCAATGTCGTTGCCATGACCGGAGACGGCGTTAATGACGCCCGGCCCTGAAGTCGGCCGACATCGGCATGCCAAGGGCATCACGGGAACCGAGGTGACCAAGGAATCGTCGAAGGTAATTCTCGCCGACGACAACTTCGCCAGCATCGTTTCCGCGGTGCGCTAAAGCCGGGTCATCGTCGAGAACATCGAAAAACTCCTGCGCTATCTGCTGTCCTCCAACATGGGGGAAGTCTTCACGGTCTTCCTTGGCGTGATATTCGCCGGCACCATCGGTTTGGGAGGTGCCGGCAGCGAGCCAGTGGCGCTGCCGCTGCTGGCCACCCAGATCCTGTGGATCAACCTCGTCACCGACTCCGGGCCCGCACTGGCGATGGGAGTCGACCCGGAAAGAGACGACGTGATGGCCCGCCCGCCGCGGAAAATGACCGACCGCATCCTCGGGCGGCGGATGTGGACCGGCATCCTGGCCGTAGGCCTGGTCATGGGAATCGCGACACTGCTGACCATCGACATCTTCCTGCCCGACGGTCTCGTCCACGGCAGCGACTCCCTGTATGTGGCCCGGACTGCAGGGTTCACCACCCTGGTCTTCGCGCAGCTGTTCAACGCCTTTACCTCGCGTTCCGACACCGCCAGCGCGTTCCACCGGCTCTTCGCCAACAAGTGGCTGTGGGGCGCCGTCCTGCTGGCGGCGGCACTTCAGTTCGCCGTGGTGGAAAGCCCGCTGCTGCAACAGGCCTTCGGGACCGCGTCCCTGGACGCGGCACACTGGGCCGTCTGCATTGGCATAGCATCCACCGTGTTGTGGTTCGACGAACTCCGCAAAATGTTCTACCGCTCCGCCCGGCGCAACAAATCTGCCCCGGCACCACGGGGATGAGTGCATGAACCCTGCAGGCGTGCCCCTGTTGCCTCATAATCATGCCTGACGGGAATAGGATTCCCCCGCGACCGCGAGGTACCAAACCCCTGGCGGTCGCGGCTCACCCTACCTTTTTGCCGCTATCGATCGCCGTGGCTGTTCATGACATCGGAGGGAGGGCAGGTCTTTCTCCCCTAGAAGGCGGGGTCTGGGAAGCGTTGACTTGGACTGCGGGGGGAAGAGCCCGCGGGACGGGAAGTGCAAGGCTCCACGCCGGATAGAGAGGAAATCCAGTGAGAAGTGGTATCGGTGGCAGGACCATGTGACGATCGCCGCCGGACTCTTCACGGCTGCCCTTCTGGTCCTCTCGCACTGGGTGGGGTCCTACACCTCCGCCGCGGGGGCCGCGTGGAGTTCATGGATCGCAGGGGTAGTGGCCCTGGTTGTCACAGCGGCCGCTATCCGGCCCAGCACCCAATCTCAGCACAACGTGCGCATATCCCATGAGCGGCGGAAACCTGTCATGACTGAGTTAACGCGGTATGAAGTGGGCTCCTGGACGGTGCTTGCTGAGGCTGATGACATCAGTCATGGCGTGGATCACCCGGGCCGTAACGGACAGGGGATCCCGGACGTGGGCAGGCGCCTGGAGGATGCTCTCGCCAGCGTCCGACCGGCCGCTCGGGCGGCACTGGAAGCCATGGCAGAGCTGACGCCTGAAAAAGTGGAGATCGAATTTGGCGTGAAACTGGCCGGGGACGCGGGCGCGGTGATCGCTCGCAGCAGCGCGGATGCCCATTTCATCCTGAGGATGTCGTGGAGTCCCGCGGGCGCGGCTCTCGTGCACGACAAAGAGACGATCTGACAGGGGCCAGCGATGTTCGAATTCCTGGACAGGGCCGATGCCGGCCGGCGGCTGGGACAGCGGCTGGCCGGCCTGCGGGACCGGGATGTGGTTGTCCTGGGGTTGCCCCGCGGCGGAGTTCCGGTGGCCGCCGAGGTGGCGGACGCCCTCAATGCGCCGCTGGATGTGATCGTAGTGCGGAAATTAGGGGTTCCGTTCCAGCCTGAGGTCGCCATGGGCGCCATCGGCGAAGGCAACGCGCGGGTCCTGGCCACACGTGTGATCGCTCTTTCCCGCGTCACGGAAGAGGACCTGGCGAGGGTTGAACAACGTGAGCGGGAACTTCTGGAGAGCCGGGTGGCCCGGTACCGGAAAGGGCGTCCCCGCATCGACCTGAACGGACGCATCGTTATCGTAGTGGACGACGGTATCGCTACCGGCTCCACCGCGCGTGTCGCCTGCCAGGTGGCCAGACAGCTTGGCGCAGCCCGGGTGATCCTGGCGGCGCCGGTGGCTCCCGCCCGGGTCATCCCCTCGCTGACGGAAGCGGACGACGTCGTCTGCCTGGCTTTCCCGCGGAACTTCCAGGCAGTGGGTTACTACTATCATGACTTCTCGCCTACGGAGGATGACGAGGTGGTCCGGTTGCTGGACGACGCCGCCCGGCGCCTGCACCGCGTCCAGGAAGGTGCCGGGCCAGGAGAAGCAGCTCAGGGGGCGGAGGAAGATGTCGAGATCCCTGCCGGTGCCGTGCGTGTGCGTGGCACCCTGTACGCACCTCCGAGATCCGAGGGCATCGTCATTTTCGCCCATGGCAGCGGCAGCAGCAGGCACAGCCCCCGCAACCGGTACGTAGCCTCAGTCCTTCACGCCGAAGGCCTGGGCACGCTGCTGCTTGACCTGCTCACACCCGCTGAGGAAGTTAACCGGGTGAACGTGTTCGACATCGCCCTGCTGGCCCGCCGGCTGGGGGCTGCAACCCGTTGGCTCGAAACACGGCAGGACGGTTGGCGCGGCCGGATTGGCTACTTCGGGGCGAGCACGGGAGCCGGCGCCGCCTTGTGGGCAGCTGCCGAACCGGACGCGGAGATAGCGGCGGTGGTGTCCCGGGGAGGACGCCCGGATCTTGCCGGAACGCGGCTCGCCGCCGTGCGGGCTCCTACCCTGCTGATCGTCGGCGGCGCCGATCTCCAGGTGCTTGACCTGAACCGGCAGGCGATGGCCCTCATGCGGGCGCCCACCAGGCTGGAAGTGGTCCCGGGAGCCACCCACCTCTTCGAAGAACCGGGGACACTGGCCCGGGCGGCATCGCTGGCGGCCGACTGGTTCAGCCGGTACCTCCTCTCTGCTGGCAAAGGGACACCTGCGCCGGAGGTGCACCGATGAACGCGCCGGACGAACCTGAGCTGGAAACCGAGCCCGCGGGCTTCCAGTGGATATGAGGGATGGAACCATGAAAGCAGCAACAGCGCGTCCCACACGGTGGCCCATCATTGCCAAGGACCCGGCGTCCTTTCGCGTGCCGCCCAACCTGGACGAGTATGAGGAAGTTCGGAAGTCCTTCACGTGGGACCAGGCGCGGAGGGAGTTGGCAGGGCTCCCCGGCGGCCGGGGGCTGAACATCGCCTACGAGGCAGTGGACCGGCACGCCGCAGGCGGCAGGTCGGGCAGGGAAGCGCTGCGCTTCATCCGGGCAGACGGTGGCACCCGCTCACTAAGCTATGCGCAGCTGGCCAGTCAGACGAGCAGGTTTGCCGCGGTCCTGCGGGAACTTGGCGTCGGGAGGGGCGAACGGGTCTTCTCCCTCCTGGGCCGCAGTCCGGAGCTTTACGTGGCGGTCCTGGGCACGTTTAAGAATGCCAGCGTTTTCTGCCCGCTCTTTCCGGCGTTTGGTCCGGAACCGGTGCGGCAAAGACTGCGTCTCGGGGCGGGGCGTGTCCTTGTGACCAGCCGGGCGTTATACCGGAAGAAGGTCGCACCCATCCGGGAAAATCTTCCCGAGCTGCGCTTCGTCCTCCTGGCCGATGCGGACGGCCACCCCGAACCGGACACCTTGGACCTCACCGCGCTCCTGGCCCAGGCTTCGCCGGACCGGGACATCGCGGCCACGCAGCCCGAGGACATGGCCCTGCTGCACTTCACCAGCGGAACCACCGGCACCCCCAAAGGGGCAATCCACGTCCATGAGGCCGTGGTTGCCCACTATGCCACCGGCCGCTACGCCCTGGACCTCCATCCTGGGGACATCTACTGGTGCACAGCCGATCCGGGCTGGGTGACCGGCACCTCCTATGGCATCATCGCTCCCCTGGTGCACGGGGTCACTGTGGTGGTGGATGAAGAAGAACTCGACGCTGATCGCTGGTACCGCATCCTCTCCGAACAGCACATCACGGTCTGGTACACGGCCCCGACGGCGCTGCGCATGCTGATGAAGGCCGGGGCGGAGAGGGCTGCAGGCCACGACTTGTCTGCCCTCCGCTTCGTCGCGAGTGTTGGCGAGCCGTTGAATCCCGAAGCCGTGGTGTGGGGACAGGATGTCCTGGGCCTGCCGATCCATGACAACTGGTGGCAGACCGAAACCGGGGGCATCATGATTTCCAACTACCCTTCCATGCCCATCCGACCCGGCTCCATGGGGAAGCCGCTGCCGGGAATCGAAGCTGCGCTGGTAGCGCGGGACACCCAGGGTAAGCCCATCATCCGGGACGGGGAAGCCAGGCTCGTCACCGAACCGGACATGATGGGGGAACTGGCGCTCCGGCCCGGTTGGCCCTCCATGTTCCGCGGCTACCTCAACGAGGACGAGAGGTACCGCCGCTGTTTCGCCGGCGGCTGGTATCTCACCGGCGACCTGGCTAAGCGCGACGGCGACGGGTACTTCTGGTTCGTGGGCCGCGGGGACGACGTCATTAAGTCATCAGGTCACCTGATCGGTCCCTTCGAAGTGGAAAGCTGCCTGATGGAGCACCCGGCAGTGGCAGAGGCCGGGGTCATCGGCGTTCCCGATCCGGTGGCGGGAGAAGTGGTCAAGGCATTTGTCGAACTGCAGCCAGGGCAGGAACCGTCCGAGGAACTCCGATTGGAGATCATCGGATTCGCCCGTAAACACCTGGGCGCCGCGGTCGCCCCCAGGGTCCTCGACTTCACCACCGACCTGCCCAAGACCCGCAGCGGAAAGATCCTCCGCCGGCTGCTCAAGGCGCGCGAACTGGGCCTGCCCGAAGGTGACCTGTCAACGCTGGAACAGGCCGGGCAGCGGCCGTGAACGCCCTGCGGGAGCAAGCCATCCAGGATGTTGGCCACGCCCGGCATCTGCTGCGGCAGATGCTGCGTGTGCGCACGCTAGAGGAAAAGTGCATCGAACTCTACAGCGCCGCTAAAATCCGCGGCTTCCTGCACGTCTACATCGGCGAAGAGGCGGTGGCCGTAGGGGTCCTGGAAACACTGGCCCCGGACGACGCGGTGGTGGCCACGTACCGTGAGCACGGCCATGCGCTCCTGCGCGGGGTGTCCGCCGGCGTCATCCTGGCCGAAATGTATGGGCGTCTGGAAGGTTGCTGCCGCGGGCGCGGTGGTTCCATGCACCTCTTCGACGCCGCCACCCGCTTCTACGGCGGCAACGCGATTGTGGCCGGCGGCCTGCCACTCGCCGTCGGCCTCGCCCTGGCCGATCGAATGGCCGGCCGGCGACGGGTGACTGCCTGCTTCTTTGGGGAAGGTGCGGTAGCGGAAGGGGAGTTCCACGAAAGCCTTAACCTTGCGGCGCTGTGGCAGCTTCCGGTGCTTTTCTGCTGCGAGAACAACCTGTACGCCATGGGTACGGCACTGGTCCGCTCGGAGTCCCAGACGGACATGGCCCTCAAGGCCGCAGGCTATGAGATTCCCGCCTGGACCGTCGACGGGATGGATGTGCTCGCGGTCGAGGAAGCTGCCCGGCGGGCCGTTGATGCTGTGCGCTTCGGTGGCGGCCCGCATTTCCTGGAACTGCGCACCTACCGCTTCCGCGCCCACTCGATGTTCGATCCTGAGCTGTACCGGGAGAAATCCGAGGTGGCCCGGTGGATGGAACGGGACCCCATCCTGCTGCTCAAGGCCGCCCTGGAGGCGGCAGGTCAGCTGCCGGACGAGCAGTGGGCCGCGCTGCAGGCCGACGTCGATGGCGAGGTGGCTGCCGGCGTCGAATTCGCAGAGGCAGGCACGCTTGAGCCGGTGAAGGACCTCACCCGGTTTGTCTACAGCGAGCGAAACGGCGCAGCAACGGAAGGCGGGCCGGCAGAATGAAAACCACCTACCGGGAAGCGGTGCGGGCGGCCCTCCGGGACGCCCTGCAGCGCGACGAGCGGGTGTTCCTGATGGGTGAGGACGTGGGCCGCTACGGCGGCAGCTTCGCGGTCAGCCTGGGCCTGCTGGAGGAGTTCGGCCCAGAGCGCATCCGTGATACTCCGCTGTCCGAATCCGGCTTCGTCGGCGCGGGAATCGGAGCGGCCCTGGGCGGAATGCGTCCCGTCGTCGAAATCATGACAGTTAACTTCAGCCTGCTCGCCCTGGACCAGATCATCAACAACGCAGCGACCCTGCTGCACATGTCCGGCGGCCAGTTCAACGTGCCGATAGTAATCCGGATGACCACAGGGGCTGGCCGCCAGCTCGGCGCCCAGCACTCGCACAGCCTGGAAGGGTGGTACGCGCACATTCCAGGCCTGCGCATCCTGGCCCCCGCGACCCTGGCGGACGCCCGCGGGATGCTGTGGACAGCGCTCCAGGATCCGGACCCGGTGCTGATATTCGAGCACGGGTCGTTGTACAACGTGGCCGGGGAGCTGGAGGACGGTGCCGGTCCGGTGGACATCGACAAAGCCGCCGTCCGGCGCCAGGGGACAGACGCCACACTCATCACCTACGGCGGCACTCTTCCCACCGTGCTCGAGGCCGCGGACCACTTGGCGGGGGACGGCATCGATGCTGAGGTCCTTGACCTTCGTACCCTCCGGCCGCTCGACGACGGGACCATCCTTGACAGCGTGGGCAGGACCCACCGGGCGGTGGTCGTGGACGAAGGCTGGCGGAGCGGCAGCCTCTCGGCCGAGATCGCCGCCAGGATCAGCGAGCACGCCTTCTTCGACCTCGACGCCCCGGTGGAGCGGGTCTGCAGCGAAGAAGTTCCTGTGCCGTACGCCAAGCACATGGAGTTAGCCGCGCTGCCATCGGTTGAGAGGGTCGTGGCCGCGGCACGGAAGGCCGTGGGAAACCGTGGCTGAGTTCCGAATGCCGTCCCTGGGCGCCGACATGGAGCATGGCAAAGTGGTGGAGTGGCTGGTCAAGCCCGGCGACTATGTACACAAGGGCGACATGGTCGCCGCGGTGGACACCGACAAGACCGTGATGGACATCGAGTCATTCGAGGAAGGCGTGGTTGCTGAGTTCCTTGTGGACATCGGCGACACCGTGAACGTGGGGACACCCATCGCCCGGATCACTGCGACACCCGCAGACCAGAGCCCGGCCCCATCAGAACCAAGTCCCGCGCTGGCGGCGGCTCTGGAACCCCGGCCGGCTCCAGCCGTTGTGGAACCCGCAGTCGCTTCGCCCCCGTCAGCCAAACACGGCAGCCATATCACCCCGCCGGTCCGACATCTGGCACATACGCTTGGGGTCGACGTCGGCTCCGTCCATGGAAGTGGCCTGAACGGCGAGGTGACCCGGGCCGACGTCGAAAGCGCTGCCGAAGGTCCTGTCGGTGAAGTGCCGGCAATCCCCAAAGCGAAGGGCGGGCCGGCGGGGGAGCGCAGGATGCGGTCCTCTCCGCTTGCCCGGCGGTTGGCGGTCCAGCTTGGGGTCGACCTTCAAGAGGTGGCGGGCACCGGGCCCGAGGGCGCCATTACCGAGTCCGATGTCCGTCGCACCGCGGGCGCGGCCACCGGGAAACGGGTGGAGGCGATGGCGTCCGAGCCTCCAGCGCAAACGGAGCCTGCAACGGACGCTGCACCGCGGCGGAGCCGGAAAGAGATCGGCGGGGATAAGGCCAACACTCTAAGGCAGGCCATCGGCTCCCTCATGTCCCGTTCGAAGAAGGAAATTCCGCACTACTACCTGGCCAACACTCTTGACTTGGCAACCGCGATGGCATGGATGCAATTGCAGAACCAACAGCGGCCGGTCTCATCCCGTCTGGTACCCTCAGCTCTGCTGCTGAAGGCGACGGCCTTGGCCGCCCAGGAAACACCGGAGATGAACGGTTTCTTCACCCGGGGGACGTTTCACCCGAGCACCAGTGTCCATCTTGGCGTGGCGGTGGCCCTGCGCCACGGAGGCCTGGTGGCCCCCGCCCTGCACGATGCCGAAACGCTGACCCTCGATGAACTGATGGACCAGCTGCGCGGCCTCGTGAGCCGAGCCCGGGCGGGCCGCCTGCAGCGCGCCGAAATGGCCGACCCCACCATCACCGTGACCAACCTGGGCGACCTCGGCGTGGAAAGCGTCTACGGCGTGATCTACCCACCCCAAGTGGCCATGGTCGGCTTCGGCAAGGTCCTGGAGCAGCCGTGGGCCCGCAACGGGATGCTCGGCATCCGCCACACCGTCACCGCAACGCTTTCGGCAGACCATCGCGTCAGCGACGGGCTGCGCGGCGGCCGCTTCCTTTCCCGCATCGATGAATTGCTGCAGAGACCGGAGGAGCTATGAAGGAACAGGACGCCCGGCAGGCAGTGCAGGCAGCAATCAGCCAGGTCGCCCCCGATGTTGAGCCTGACGATCTCGAAGGCCGTGCCCGGCTGCGCCAAGACCTGGAACTCGACTCACTGGACTTTCTTCGCCTCGTGGAAACCATCGCAAAGACCACCGGTGTGGACATCCCGGAACGCGACTATCCGGCGGTGGCAACGGTTGACGGCCTCGTCAACTACCTCACCGGTCATGGCTGAACGCGGTGAACACGGTTTCGGCGACCTCGGCCTTCGAGACCACAGCCACTCATCGGACAGTTCCTGCAGTCCTGCGTCCCGGGCCAAGGACATCACCGGCAGCAGCCCGGCAGCCGACACGAGATTCGGCTTGTCAAAGGAAACTGACACGGGAGGCACGCCAAAGACGGGCATTCTCGGTCTAACCGCCGTCGGCACCCCGACCGTCATCAGTGGATCAAGGCCAAGTCCGTCCTTTAGTTCCGGCTGCACCGTGGGCGGTCAGGAAAACGGGCTTGAAAGAATGCCACTGTGGAACGACCAGCGGCAGAGACGACGACGGGGCGGACTCGCCCATCTGCATCGGTTCACTTTTGAAACGCCGCCCGTCGAGACCCTGGCATGGCGTGCCACGTCCACAATCGTAAAACGCTTGCTGCTGTCAGAGCCGCTGTTCATTCCTGTTCACCCTCTTGGTAGCGCCTGTGTGCGTCGCTAACGACTCAATGCTGGGACGGCGTTGAGCTGGTGATGGTGAATGTCGTACGGATGAGGTCTTGGCCACGTGAACTGCTTCCGACCAACAACTCGAAAGTCCCTGCCTCCACGATGCGTTGGCCGTTGGCATCGACCAAGGAGCATGCAGAGGCCGGAAGCGAGATGTCGACATCAGCGGACTCACGTGGCGCGACCGTGGCCTGTACGAATGCCTTGAGCTCCCGGTCAGCCCAGGTAACGCTGGTGACGTTGTCACCGATGTAGGCCTGGACCGTTTCGGTTGCCGGGCGGTTTCCTGTGTTCGTGAGCGTGATCGTGGCCGTCAATGTCCCGTCCTGGCCGATGGATTCGTTGTCGAGACGGAGATTGGAGTATTCGACGGTGCTGTAGCTGAGTCCTTCGCCGAAGGCGAAGAGCGGGTCCTGGGTGAGGTCGGCGTAACGGTTTCCGTGCTGGCCGCGTAGCTGGTTGTAGTAGACGGGCAATTGACCGGAGTGCCGGGCAAACGTGACGGGTAGACGGCCGGCGGGTTCGATCAGTCCAAGGACGAGTTCCGCGACCGCGCGGCCGCCTTGCATGCCGGGGTTGAAAGCCTCGATGATGGCCGCGGCCCCGTTCAAGACGATCTCTGGAAGGGTTGATGGCTTGGACTGAATCAGGACCACAACGACCGGTTTGCCTGTCGCGATGAGCTGCTCAAGCAGGACATTCTGTGCGCCTTGGAGGTCAAGGGTCGCCGTTGATTTCATTTCACCGGCGAGGGCCACGGTGTCGCCGACTACAGCGACGACGTAGTCAGCGTCCGTGGCCGCTTGAACCGCGTCGAGCTGCAGAACCTCATTGACTGATGCGGCGTGGAACAGCGGCGGGCGGGGCTGTCCGTCGGGATAGGTGTCTCCGGCCGGGTCGGGAAGGAGCTCGCCTATGTCGGCGCCCCTTGAATGCGTAATGGTCCAGCTTTCTGGAGCGACGCACTGTTCTGGTGAGTTCGCGGGGGTGGCCGTCGGGCATCCAGTTAATCTGCCCGGACGCTCCGGCCCAGTCCCCGAGCTGGGCGTGTTGATCATCGGCGTTGGGGCCTATGACGGCGACGGTCTTGGATTGACCGTGGTGCCGAGCCCTGCCGTCGGAGCCGGGTTCCAGTCCGCCGGCCAGTGGCAAGGTGCCGTCGTTGCGTAAAAGAACCAGGGACTTTCGGGCCATCTCCAGGTTCAGGGACGCGTGTTCCTCGCACCCGATGACAGCGCGCTGGACGTCTGCGTCGGGAAAGCGCGGGTCCTCGAAAAGGCCGAGATCGAACTTCAATGTGAGGATGCGGCGGACCGCGTTGTCGATCAGTGATTCGCTGAGGTGCCCGTTATGAACCGCCTGCTGGGCAGCGGTGAAGAACTGTGGGGTGTTCATGATCAGGTCGTTGCCGGCATCGACGGCGACGCCGGCTGCCTCGGTGTCGGTGGGGCATACTTTTTGTTCCCAGACCATGCGTCCGACGTTGTCCCAGTCAGTAACGAGCGTGCCCTCGAAGCCCCATTCATCCTTGAGGACTTCGTTGAGCAGCCAGCGGTTGGCGGTGATGGGAACTCCGTCAATGGCCTGGTAGCCGAGCATGAAGGTCCGGCAACCGGCCTGAACAGCTTTCTCGAAGGGTGGCAGGAACCAGGACCGGAGTTTGCGTCGGCTCAGGTCGGCTTCGCTGGCGTCCCTGCCGCCCTGGGTTTCGGAGTAGCCGGCGAAATGCTTGGCGGTGGCGAGCACCGCGGTCTTGTCGGTGAGCCCCTTCCCTTGGTAGCCCCGGATCATGGCAATCCCAAGTTCGCCGATGAGGTGTGGATCTTCCCCGAATGTCTCGTTGACGCGCCCCCATCGCAGGTCGCGGGTGATGCACAGGACCGGGGAGAACGTCCAGTGTAATCCGGTGGCGGCTATTTCCACGGCGGCTGCACGGGCACCTCGCTCAATGAGGTCCGGGTTCCAGGTGCAGGCCATGCCGAGCTGTGTCGGAAAGATGGTGGCGCCGGGCCAGAAGGAATGTCCGTGGATGCAATCGTCAGCCATCAGCAGGGGGATCTGCAGGCGGGTTTTGGCTACGAGTTCGCTGGTTCGGATCATCGTCTCCGGGGAGGCGTGGAGCAAGGACCCGCCGAGCTTGGTGCAGACGAGGTCTTCGACGTCGCCGCGGGCGTCGAGTTGGAGCATCTGGCCGACTTTTTCCGCGAGCGTCATCCGGGACAGGAGGTCCTCGACCCGATCAGGGGTGGGCACTGAAGCGTCCCTGTAGAGCTCTGTTGTGCCTGTAGGGGTGGTTGTTTTCATGATGCGGGGCTGCCCTTCAGAGGCTTGGGGGAGGGTCGTAAGCATGAGCGGGAGCGGGATGCGGATTCTGGACCTCCTGGTCCGGGATCCCCACCTATGTCAGCTGGCCCGCCCGGGAACCAGGAGTCGCGTGGAACTGTCAGCAACAGTTAGCCTTCGGCCATGTCTCGAACCGGTGGCTGGCTCACGGCATTTTTCTATCGTTGACGCGTCAGGCCTTCGAGAACAATGGACTGGGCAAAGTGAGGACATGGTCGCCAGGCGCGAGCTCGGCGTCTTCGTTTCCCGGCCAGCGCAGCACGGCGGATGTCCCCTCGGGCACAGTCACCTCGACGGTGATGTCGTCGTTGGTAAGGGTCCATGCAACAGCCGCGAACCCGTGCGGTGTCTGCAGCGAAGTGCGGGCCCAGTCGATTCCCTCCGCGATCTGCGGTGCGACGAGGATTCGCTTATACCCCGCGGTGAGGGGTGCCAGGCCGCCGATGACGCGGTGCATCCAGTCGGCGACCGCGCCCAGCGCGTAGTGGTTGAAGCTGGTCATGTCGCCGGGGTTGATGCTCCCGTCGGGAAGCATCGAGTCCCAGCGCTCCCAGATGGTAGTGGCGCCCATGGTAACGGGGTAGAGCCAGGAGGGACACTCACGCTGCAGAAGCAACCTGTACGCAGTGGCCGTCTGCCCGGTGGAGGTCAGCGCGTCCGCGATGAAGGGCGTGCCGGCGAAACCGGTGGAGATGTGGAATCCGCTCGCGTCGACCAGCTCGGCCAGCCGTTCTCCTGCCCATCGCTGCTGTTCGGCGTTAAGGAGTCCAAAGACGATGGCGAGGGAGTAGACGGTGGTGCAGTCGCTGTAGATTCTCTCTGCCTTGATGTACTCGCGCTGGAAAGCTGCGCGCAGAGCCAGCGCGTGGGAGGCGAATTCTTCGGCCTCGGATGTGCGGCCCAGCAGTTCTGCGGTTGCGCGGATACGCTCGGCGGTGCGGAAGGCGCACGCGGTGGCGACAACGCCGGGGTCTGCCTTCGCGTCGCCGGGATGATCTGCCGGCGCGTCGGGGTCCAGCCAGTCCCCGAACTGGAATCCGGTGTCCCAGAGTCCTGAGGGGGACAGCAGGGAGCGGACGCGGCGCCCGTGCGCGAGCATGGAGGGGAAGGCCGCTTCGAGGGTGCGGAGATCTCCGTAGGCTTCCCAGAGCGCCCAGGGGACCCAGACGGATGCGTCGCTCCAGAACGCGGCTGATTCGCTCGCGCCCGCTCCCTCCTGCGGAGTGGAGGCGTATTTGAGGATGTCGGGCACGATGTAGGGGACGATGCCGAGTCGCATGTTCGGCCAGCCGGCGCCACGGCCCAGCGGTGCTGATGCAGAATGCTTCAAGGGCTGGACAACGCAGGTCTGGGGCCAGACGGTGGCGATGGCCTCGGGCAGGTCCTTGAGCCCGTCACAGACCACGATCAGGCAGTCCCGGGTGCCCCCGGTTCTTGATCTCGGACAGGACCCGCAGCCAGTACTTGCCCCCTCCCCGTCGCCGGGCCGACCACCGCCGTCTCGTCAATCACATCAGTCACGGGAACCTCCTAATTCTCTGGAGTTACACCGCTTGAAGTTACAGTCCCTATGGTTTGGTCTTCAGAGCGCGTACGAAGGGAGCCTTGCCAAGGGCTGTCCTTTCCAGCTGGTCCACCATCCTCACGTCCACGCTTGTTTCTATGACGCCCGCGTCGGTAAGGGCGGTGTTTATGCCGGCACGGATTGCCTCTTGTGAGTTTCCGGGTGTGAGGCCCGCCAGGAAAACGCGCAGCTTGCCGGGTTCCTGGATGACTTGCCATCCTGCGAGAGCGGCCTGATCCAGCACGTGGTGGAACACGATGGGATGCACGGCTACCGTTCCTGTCATGCCTGGCAGGTGCAGGATGTCTTCGAGCCTGCCTTCGATGTCCCCCATGAGCCTGAAGGAGCGGCCGCAGGGGCAACCGCGGCCGCCAAGCCGCACGGAGTCCGACATCTCGTAGCGGATCAGCGGGAGGGTGCGTGAGAACAGGACGGTGACGAGGAGCTTTGCCCCGGTTGTCCCGGCGGGCACGGGGTTTCCGTCCTGGTCCACCGGTTCGATGATTAGCAGGTCTTCGTAGACGTGGCGGTTCCGGTAGGTGCACGGGGAGGCGATGCCGGCCGTTTCTGTTGCCGCGTAGACGTCGAAGGGTGCGGTTCCCCAGGCCGTTTCGAGTTCCGAGGCGGTGTGCGGGCTGAGCACTTCGGAGGCGGACATGACGCCCTGCGGCGAGATGTGCAGGCGTCCGGCGCTCTGCTCAGCCGCTAGGGGTTTGAGTGCCGAAGCGTACCCCACCAGGATCCTGGGCTGGAATCGGTTCAGCGCGGCGACATTCTCCTTCATGGGTGCGGTGACGTCCAGGCGGAGGGTCGGGACGAGTCCCGAGCGCAGGGACGCCCCGACGACGGCGGACTGGTGCGTGGGGACGCGGGAGCTGACCAGCGCCATTTTCAGGGGCTTGGTGATCCCGGCGGAGATCCCAGCCCAGTCATTTGCCCGGGCGTAGGAGGCCAGGACGGTGCCCCATTCCGAACGGCTCCAGACAAAGGTTCCGCGCCTGCCGGTGGTCCCTGCCGTCGCGGCCGCCCACCACCGCCCCTGCCAGGGCAGTCCCGGGTCTCCGCCGTGTTCGGTCAGTGACCGCAGGTGCGCCTCCAGATCCGCCAGCCGCAGGTCCGGTGTGGTGACTGCCTCGTCGAAGTGCTCCATCAGGTCAGCCTTCGTCAGAGGCGGCAACCGGTGCAGGGGCGCATCCTGGAGTCCGGCGTGGTGGCGCCGGTAGAACTCCGACCCAGCGTAGGCTGCCCGGCGAAGCTCCTGCAGGGCGTGGCCCTGGTGTTCGATGATCCGGGCGGCGTCCCACCGGTCCCGTTGTCGCCACGCCGCCCGCAGGAACAGCACCCTGGAGATGAGGCGGAGGTCCATGGCCCGGCGGCTAGCGGTTACCGGCCGGGGCCAGCGGGCGGGAGGGGCGGGCTGTGGTGGCCTCGGGTGTTTCGGGCCGGGGCAGCTTGAGCCTTTTGAGCAGGAGGGCGTTGACGGCGACCAGGAAGCTGGACCCGGACATCGACAGGGCCGCGATCTCCGGGCTGAGGACGATCCCGGCGAACGCGAACACCCCTGCGGCGATGGGCAGTGCGACCGCGTTGTACCCGATGGCCCAGCCAAGGTTTTGGCGCATCTTCCGCAGGGTTCCTTTGCCGATCCGCAGGGCGATGGGCACATCCAGCGGGTCCGAGCGCATCAGCACGACATCGGCCGTTTCGATGGCAACGTCCGTGCCGGCGCCAATCGCGAGGCCAAGGTCCGCCTGGGCCAGGGCGGGCGCGTCGTTGACGCCGTCCCCGACCATGGCCACTCTTTTACCCGCCTGTTGCAGTTGGGCGATCTTCGCTGATTTGTCCCCTGGGAGCACTTCGGCGATGACAGTGTCGATGCCGAGCTGGCCGGCGATCCTTTGGGCGGTGGCTTCGTTGTCGCCGGTGAGCATAACCACTTCGATCCCGGCCTCGTGCAGGGCAGCGATAGCAGCCGGCGCGGTTCCCCTGGCCGCATCGGCCAGCGCGATCACCGCCGCGGCCTGGCCGTCGACGGCGACGAGCACGGCGGTCCGTCCGGTTCCTGCCAGTTCGCTGCGTACGGCGGCGAGCGGGCCGAGGTCAATGTTCTGGTCTGCCATGAGTTTGCGGTTGCCGACCAGGACCCGGTGTCCGTGAACGGTTGCGCCGGCGCCGTGGCCTGGGACGTTCAGGAAGTCGGTAGCGTCCAGGGGGGCGGCGCCGTGTTTCTGGGCATGCCGGACCACTGCCGCGGCGAGGGGGTGTTCGGATTCCTTTTCTACGGCGGCGACCAGCGACAGAAGTTCGCTTTCGCTCATTCCTTCAACGACGACGTCGGTGACTTCCGGTTCGCCCTTGGTCAGGGTGCCGGTTTTGTCCATGACGACGGTGTTGATCCGGGCGGAGACTTCCAGGGCGGTGGCGTTCTTGAACAGCACGCCGCGTTTGGCCCCGAGTCCGGTGCCGACCATGATGGCTGTGGGTGTGGCCAGGCCAAGGGCGTCGGGGCAGGTGATGACGACGACGGTGATGGCGAACAGCAGGGCGGTTTGGATCCCGGCACCGGCGGCGAGCCAGGCGGCGAACGTCACGGTGCCGCCGATCAGGGCGACCAGGACCAGCCAGAACGCGGCCCTGTCGGCCAGTCGCTGGCCGGGGGCTTTGGAGTTCTGGGCTTCCTGGACGAGGGCGACGATCTGGGCCAGGGCGGTGTCGGCTCCGACTTTGGTGGCCCGGACCCGCATGGTGCCGGTGGTGTTGATGGACGCGCCAATCACTTCGGAGCCGATGGTCTTGGTCACCGGAAGGCTCTCTCCCGTGACCATGGACTCATCAACCTCGGATTGGCCTTCTTCGACTTCCCCGTCAACGGGGATTTTGGATCCTGGCCGGATCAGCAGCAGGTCCCCCACCTGGACCTCGGAGGTGGGGATCTCGACTGTCTCGCCGCCGCGGATGACGACGGCGGCGGGCGGGGCGAGTTCGAGAAGCGTGCGAATTGCTTCGTTCGCCCCGCCGCGTGCGCGCATTTCAAACCAGTGGCCCAGCAGCACGAAGGCGGCCAGGACGGTCGCGGCCTCGTAGAACACTTCACCACCGCCGGTGAGGGTGACCCAGACGCTGTAGAGCCAGCCCGTGCCGACGGCGATCGCGACCAGGACCATCATGTCCAGGGTGCGGGCCTTCAGTGCCCGGTAGGCGCCGTCGAAGAAGATCCAGGCGGAGTAGAAGATGACCGGCAGGGACAGGATCAGGGCAATGACGTCATCGCGGAGCCCGAAGGGTGTGGGGGCGGTGAAGCCGAGCATGTCCCGGCCCATCGGGGACCAGAGCGTCACGCCGATGGACAGGACCGCGGCAACCAGGAACCGGTTCCGCATGTCCTTGACCATGTCATCCATCGACATACCGGCGTGGTGTCCGCCGTGGCCCATCATCTCCTGCGGGGTTCCGTGCATCGCCCCGTATCCGGCGGGGCTGTGGCCTGCATGTCCGCTTGCCTCAGGATGCGCATGCCCTGTTGCCTGTTCCGACGGTACTGGCCCGTGCCCTTCGTGCATGCCCTGGTGGTCCCCGTGCGCCGCGTGGCGCTGTTCCATGGGATAGGCAGCGGGGTGGACGTGGCCGGATGGCCTATGGGATTCCGTCCGGGGCGCGGCACCATGGGTCATGCCCGGGACATGCAGGGTTTCCTCCATCGGGTAGCACACATGGTCCGGGACGGATTCGCCCCGGCAGTGGTATCCGCAGTCCCGGACCCAACCGGAAATCTGCTCCACAGTAGCCAGGGACGGGTCAAACTTCACGGTCGCGGTCTGGGCGACGGGGTTCGCATCGACGGCGGCGACTCCGGGCCGCTGCAGCAGCACCCGCTCGATGACTGCCTTGGAGGTTGCCCAGTGCAGGCCGCGCACCTCCACGACGGTGCTCTTCAAAGGAGTTCTCACTGCTCCTTCGGCGGTGGCCTTCGGGTCAGCAGTCATGGCCGGTCCTTTCGCAGGGTTGTCCTAGGTGGGCAGCGGGCGTTTCACCCGTTGTCGGACCTTCACTGCGTGGGGGCTTTCGCCGCGACGTCATTTTCGGGTTAGCCCCGAATGTATACCCCCTAGGGGTATAGGTCAAGGTGTGCATGGGCTACCGTTCACCGGGGCCTGCCGCGTCCGCGGCGCAGTGCCGCCAGCCGTGCTGTGTATTCGCTTTCATCGATTTCCCCGCGGGCAAACCGTTCTGCGAGCAGGTCTTCGGCGATGCCGCGGCCCGGCGTTCCGCCCTCGTACCGCCGGCTGCCGGCTCCCGTGGACCGTGCGAAAAGGACGATCGCGGTGATGATGGTGCCCCAGAACAAGACGAAGCTCAGGACCATCAGGACGTAGCCCCAGCCGCCCATGTCTCCGCCCCAGTACATCATCGCCGTACCTCCTGCACCTCAATACGCCAGTGTCCTACCGTTCACTATCGTCCCCGGCGCTGTGGAGGGGTCAGAGTCTTAGGTCCCCAATGTCCGGGAAACATGCGGGCGCCTAAGCATCGGGAGTGCGCCACTTCGGTGAACCAGGCCAGGAAAGCCGTCGGGCGAGAAGGGTCCCCGCGGTGACGGCTGCGGCCGCCAGCAGGGACAGCCAGGCTCCTTGTTCCCCGCCGCTACCCCATCCCACGGCCAGCAGGCCGGTGAACCCGAGGATGATGCCAAGCAGGGTCCGTGCCGAGGGCAATTCCCCTTAGAGCCACCCATGCCGGCAAGACAATCGGCAGCGGCTGGGCGTTGGCCAGAACCGCAGCGGGCCCGATGGCCATCCCGGCCGTGCCGGCAAACATGGCGGAGAAGGCGACCGTGACGTTCGTCAACCCCATCAAGGTGATCAGCCACCAGGTCCGCCGCTCCCGGGGAAGACCCCTGCCCTGGAGCAGGCAGAGCAGCAGCAGTGCCGCTGCCGCGATCAGCGCCCGGAGGGCGGCAAACCACAGGACCAGGGCATCCTGCAGACCAACCCGGATCGCCAGGAAGAACAGGCCCCAGGCCGCGGTGATGCCAAGCATTATTGCCGGGCGGGGCGCGACTCTGGCCTGTTCTGCAGCCGTCCCGTTCATCGCGGCTCCGGGGTCACTGGGCGAGCTGGCGCAGGTGGCACTGCTGGATCAGTTCGACGGCCTCATCAATGTCGTCGGTGCACCGCAGCCGGCGGATGTCTTCGGCGGTGATGAACCCCTGGCCCTGAAGCCGGTCCCGGATCCAGTCCGTGAGCCCGGCCCAGTGCGCGGTCTCGATAAGGACGACGGGGAATTCGTGGATTTTTCCGGTCTGGACGAGGGTCAGGGCCTCGAAGAGTTCATCCAGCGTGCCGAACCCGCCGGGAAGGACCACGAAGGCTGAGGCGTAGCGGATAAACATGAGCTTGCGGGCGAAGAAGTACCGGAACGTCATCGACACATCCACGTAGGGGTTCAGTGACTGTTCGCGGGGAAGTTCGATACCCAGGCCGACGGAGGTGCCGCCGGCTTCCATGGCGCCGCGGTTGGCAGCTTCCATCAGGCCTGGTCCACCCCCGGTGATGACCGCGAACCCGGCCTCAGCGAACCTTGCTCCCAGGGTCCGTGCCACCGCGTAGCGGGGATCAGGCGGCCCTGTCCGGGCCGATCCGAAGACCGCGACCGCTTTACCCAGCCGGTGCGAGAGCAGACCGAATCTGTCTTTGATTTCGGTGCTGATCCGTTCCAGCCGGGCCGGGTCTTCAGCCGGGTCCGCGAGGGCGGCGAGAAGCTCCTGGTCGGTCATTTTCATGCCGGCGCCGCTTCCGGATGCATGGCGCAGTAGCGGTTGTGCTCCCCGGCTTCTTCGGTCGTGAGCCGGCCGTCTTCGATGGTGATGACGCGTTTGGCGGCGGTCCGCAGCCGCTGGTCGTGGCTGACGATGATGACGGCCCGGTTTTCCCGGCAGGCCGTCCCGCACAGGAGCAGGGTCACGTCCTGGCCTGTTTTTGCGTCCAGGTTTGCGGTGGGTTCGTCGGCGAGGATCAGCCGGGGGTCGTTCGCGAGCGACCGGGCGATGGCCACGCGTTGTTTCTCGCCGCCGGAGAGGTCCCTGGGCAGGTTCCGCAGCCGGTGTCCGAGCTGGAGTTGTTCCAGCGCTGCCCGGGCTTTGGTCCGGGCCTCATTCCGCGGTGTTCCTGCCGTGATCAATGGCAGCATGACGTTTTCCTCGGCGGTGAGGGCTGAGAGCAGGTTGAAGGTCTGGAATACGAAACCGAATTCGCGCAGCCGCAGCCGGGACAGCCGAGCAGGGTCCAGGGTGGAGGTGTCCTGACCGGCGATGAGGATCCGGCCGCTCGTGGGGGACATGAGGGTGCCGATCATGGACAGCAGGGTTGTTTTTCCGGACCCGGAGGGGCCCATGACCAGCACGATATCCCCGGCGTCAACGCTCAGGGAGACGTGCTCCACGGCGGTCACGGCGGTGTGCCCGGATCCGAAAGTCTTGGAAACGTCCTCCACCGTCACAACGCTCATGCCCGGAACACCTCTGCCGGGTCGATCCGGGACAGTCTGCGCACCGGCAGCAGTGACGCCACCACCGCCATTACCAGGGTGACGACGAGGATCCAGGCGGCGTCAAGCCACCGGATTTCCGTGATGAATTCTGGCACATAGCTTCCCGCGGCCGCGCTGACGGCAAGGGCAAGGGCCGCCCCGAGGAGGTATCCGAGCACCGCTGCGGTGATGGCCTGTTCGATCACGACGGTGTAGAGCTGGCGGTTGCTCACCCCGATGGCCTTCAGGACACCGTATTCGCGGGCCTTTTCGATGGTCGAGGTGAAAATGGTCAGGCCGATGACGGTAATGCCCACAGCGATCCCGATGAACAGCAGGACCAGGATGATGGGCAGGAACGTGTCCCGGACGATGTTCGTGTTGTTCTCCACGAACCTGTCCTTGGAAATCGCATCAACCGCAGGGTCAGCTTCGATCCGGGCCGCGACCGCACCGGCGTCGGTGCCCTCTTTGACGGTGACGAGGAAGAAATTGGTGGCGCCGGGAAGCTGGAGGATGCTCTCGGCGTCTTCCTTGGTCGCGAACGCGAAGGAAAAACTGAGGATGTAGCCGCCCTCGGAGTAGCCGGCGACTTTCAGCGTCCTGCCGGCAACCGGGATGGTGTCGCCGATCCGGATGTCCTGGCTGCGCCCTACCACCCGGTCGATGATGATTTCGCCCTTGTCCGGGATGGCTTTGCCCTCGACCACCCGGGCGGGGGCGCCGACGTTGTTCTCCGTGTCATCGGCGATGACGTAGAGGTTGATGTCTTTGCCGTTGCGCGCGAAAGCGACCCGCCGGCCGCTGAAGGGTTTGGCGCTGGCGACGCCGTCGACACCGGTCAGGAAATCCCGGACGGTCAGGGGCAGCACGGAGGGAGTGTGGAACATGTCCGTCGCACCGGTCTGGGTGATCCAGTAATCGGCCGGGACGGTGCGGATGTATTCGCCGATTTTGTTGCTCCAGCCCTGGTAGAGGCCCTGGATGCTCATGATCAGCAGCACGCTGAATGCGACCCCGCCGACACTGATCAGCAGCCGGGTCTTCTCCTGGAGCAGGTTCTTTAGCGCCAGGAACAGCATGCCGCCACCCCCTGGGCCGTCGCCGGCACGGTTGTCATGGGCCCTCCTGCAGCCTCTGCCCGGTCCCGGCACGGCCCCGGCCGAACCGGGGGATGAAGCCGGGGACCTGCCGGCGGTAGGCGGCATAGGCGTCGCCGAACTCGGCATCCATCATCCGCTCCTCCTTCCGGGCCAGGCGCAGATAGACGATGACCAGGACTGGGAACATCAGCAGTGTCAGCAGCGTGGGCCACTGCAACAGGAACCCGGTCATGATTAACAGAAAGCCTATGTACTGCGGGTGCCGCACCCTGGCGTAAGGGCCGGACACGGCCAGCCGGTGCTCCCGCTGGGCCGCGGACAGGACCTGCCAGGACCGGTAGAGCAGGATAAATCCGGCTGCGATCAGGACGTTGCTGAGCAGGTGCAGCGGGCTCAGGTGAGGGTCCCCCTGCCAGCCGGTGAGGTCCTGCCACAAATGGCCGGTGTTGTGGCTGAGCAGGTCCAGGCCCGGGATCCGGTTCCCGAGCCACCCCGAGAGCAGATAGATGGTCAGCGGAAAACCGTACATCTCGGTAAAGAGCGCCACGATGAAAGCCGAGAAACCGCCCAGGGCGCGCCAGTCCAGCTTGGTTCTGGGCCGGACAAAACTGAACGCGAAAATGATGAACACCGCTGAATTGAGGATCACCAGCCACCACAGGTCATACCCGTAGTCAGTGGACATGACTGGCACCCCCGCCGGACTCCGGCCGCCCCGCACCGTGGCCGGCATGACCGTGGCCCCCGTGCCCGCCGTGCATGAACAGATGCATCGACATCATCAGCACCACCCACAGGTACGGCAAAGCGTCCAGGATATGCAGCCAATGGTTGGTGATCAGGTACACCGCAGCGGCGGCGATAAGGACCGTCAGCAGTCCCTGCACCCAAGGCCGCGATGCCCGGGGGGTGGGAAGTTGCCGCGGCTCCGGGCTAGTGCTCATACCCGAAAGTATTGGCCCCGCCACGGCACAGGGAAAGGGCCGAACGGCCCGAGGAAAACACCTTTTCCCGTGAACGGACAGCACAGAACCCTTTGCCAAGCCCTTCCCCGACATACCCCCTATGGGTATAATTCTTGTGTTGTCAGTGAAGTGGTTTGTCCAGCCTCCGGCCGTTACAGCCGTTCAACCCCAACAACCCCCTCTATCCCTCCTGCAGAAGGAAAACTGACATGTGTGGAACCACCGAAACCCGGACCCAGCTGCCCCTCGCCTCAGCAGCACAGCACGGCTGCGGCTGCTGCTCGCCCACAGGCGCAACCCAGGACACTGCCCGGGCCACGGCAAATGCGGCGTCCCCAGCTGCAACAGGAGCAGAGTACGCCCTGGAAGGACTGACCTGCGGACACTGCGTCCAGACCGTGGAAAAGGCCGTCGCCGGCGTAGCGGGCGTGGAGACCGCAACGGTAAAGCTGGTCGCCGGGGGAACCTCACGCCTGACCATCACAGGCAGCGCGCAGCCGGAGGAGCTGGCCGAGGCCGTCCGGTCATCCGGATATGTCCTGGCGGGCGCGGCGAGCTAGGGGGCCGCAGCACGGCACTGGGCCTGCACCGGCGTCAGTGGCCGCCGGTGTGCCCGCCGGTGTGTTCCACCGTGGGGGCCGGTCCGGGGGGCACGTCCTCCGTT
Organism: Pseudarthrobacter humi; assembly: GCF_024294965.1. Taxonomy (NCBI): domain Bacteria; kingdom Bacillati; phylum Actinomycetota; class Actinomycetes; order Micrococcales; family Micrococcaceae; genus Pseudarthrobacter; species Pseudarthrobacter humi. The sequence goes on along the minus strand of NZ_JANCLV010000003.1, from coordinate 297,845 downwards.
CCGGCGCCGCTGATCGCGGGACCGATGACGAACGCGGACAGGGAGAACATGGTGGCGAAGACCAGCAGCCCCAGCACTGGTGCCATCCAGCTGCCAAACCGCCGGTAAAGCCTGACCAGCATTGGAATGGACGCCAGAAGCCCCAGGGCGCCGAACAGTGCCGTGCCGCCGGATCCTGCCACCAGGGCGGTCCCGGCGAGCAGGCCGATGTGGTGCAGAACGTGCGGCAACAGTCCCATGACCAGGCCGACGGCACCGACCACCGTGTGCCGCAGCGACTGGAGCCTGCCCCGGATACCCGGGCCGGCGGGAACAGCTCCGCCCGGTGGCCCAGCTCCTGGGTGCACGTGGTCGGAGGGCTGATCAGCGGTCACGGGCGTTGCCCTGTCCGCTTCGCGTGCCCCGCCGGGGCAACAGCCGGTTCATACCTGTGCGCCGGGCCGTGTCCGGACCCACAAGCACGGGACAGGGCGAGTGATGAAGGACCTGTGCCGACACGGAGCCGAGCAACAACCCGGTGAAACCGCCGCGTCCTGGATCAGTCGTTCCATGCCGACCGTGACCGGGGGGAACTCCCACGCGGTCACGGCGTTCAGCTGCCCGTGGCGCAGCCTCGCCTCGGTGACGGCCCATTCCAGCGCCAGCCTGGACGGAGCCGAGCCGTCCACGCCCACTAGTATCCTGAACACTTCATCGCCGGCCATGAGCTCCGCCTTTCCTGAGGTCCCCGCCATTGTTGCCCCCAGTGTGCTGCCCGCCTGAAGTGCACCGCAAGGGCCGAAACTCCCTACCTGCCCTGGTCGGCTGACTGACGGGGGTGAAACCGAACCCGCCCCAGGATCGTTGTACCGGACAGTGCACTGCCGCAGGGCCGATAGTCTTGAGCGGAAAGCGTTGAACGCGAAAAGGAGGACCCATGACCGCACCGGTATACGGCCCTGCGGTCGCGATCCTTCGCCGCGCGGGCCTCTTGTTCGCCGTTCTGGCCCTGATGGCCGGGATCTTCGGCATGCATGTCCTGACCACCACCCACGCCCTGCACTCGACGGTGTCCTCCGCTTCCGTCGAAGCCCATCACGGCTCATCATCTGCAGCGCAGCCGGCCCACCACACCACGGACACTGTGCCCCGGGATGGCATGCAAAGCGCACATTGCGCAGACCCGGGCCACTGCACCAGTGCGCAGGCCATGAACGCTGCCTGCACTCCGTCAGCGAAGGCCGGCTCCCTAGCCGCGCCGCTGCCCGGGAACGCCATCATCGCCAGGCGCACCAATGCCCGCGACCTTACCGTGACCAGCACGCGCTGGTCCTACCTTCCGGTCAGTCCGTCACCGGGCGAACTGTGTATCAGCCGAACGTAAAATGCTGCCCGCGCCGGGACTGCACCGGCGCTCAGCCCCTGCCCGGCACTTTCTGAAACGGGCGAATCACCAAAGCACATGAACCGGGACGCTGACGTGCCCGCCGATGCCTCAAGGACTTGAATACCAATGATTAATAAGAAGTTTGCCGCCCTTTCCGCGACTGCTGTGGCCGCTGCCCTCGCCCTCACGGGCTGCTCAACCAGCTCCGCCACCTCGCCCAGCAACACCATGTCGGGGATGGACCACGGCTCGGGGATGATGTCCAGCAGCGCACGTGCCGCCACATCTGACCACAACGCCGCCGACACCATGTTCGCCCAAGGAATGATCCCGCACCACGAACAGGCCGTGGAAATGTCCGAAACGATGCTGAAGAAGCAGGACATCCCCACAGCCGTCACTGACCTGGCCACCAGGATCAAGGCAGCCCAAGCGCCCGAAATCGAAACGATGACAGGATGGCTAAAGAGCTGGAACGAATCCGCGACTATGGGCGCAGGCCACAGCATGGACGGCATGATGGGCGACGACGACTTGAAAAAGCTCGAAGCCGCCCAAGGCGCCGAAGCAGCCAGGCTCTTCCTGCAGCAAATGATTGTCCACCACGAAGGCGCCGTGATGATGGCCAAGACCGAAACATCCCAGGGCAAGAACGCGGAAGCGATCAAACTCAGCAAAGACATTGTGACCGCACAGGAATCTGAAATCCAGGAAATGAAGGACCTGCTAGCCACCCTCTAGCCTGCAACACCGCCGGCACCGGCCCCGCCGAGCGGGGCTGGCGCCGGCCCTTCCCATTTCACGGACAAACCTCTGGAGTTTCCCATGCCCCTGCACCCTACAACCACCAAGCCCGCAGCCGCCCTCACCGCCGCTGCCCTCCTGCTCACCCTCTCCGCCTGCACGCCAGGCCCCACCCCCGGCACCCAGCGCGGCTCTGGCCCTTCAACCACTGCATCCGGGCTGCCCAGCTCACACGTCCACGGCCTGAGCGTGAACCGCGAAACGGACCAGGTGCTGCTGGCCACCCACGAAGGCCTGTTTGACGTTACCAAGTCACCGGCCACCAAAATTGGCGGCACCAACGACCTGATGGGCCTTACCGCCCCAGCTGACCAAGGCGTCTTTTACGCATCCGGACACCCCGGCCCCGGCTCCGACCTGCCCAACCCCATGGGCCTGATCAGATCCGTCGACGGCGGCAAGACATGGGAGCAGCTCTCCCGCCAAGGCGAATCCGATTTCCACGCCCTCGCCGCCACCAAATCCGGCATCGTCGCCTACGACGGGACGCTGCAAACCAGCCCGGACGGAAAAACCTGGACCCCGGCAACGGCGGGATTTGTTCCGGCCGTCCTGGCAGGCACCCCGGAAGGTGACACCGTTCTCGCCACCACCCGCGACGGGCTCCAACGCTCCACCGACGGCGGGGAAACCTGGGAACTGAACACCACCGCGCCCATGGTCCAGTTCGTCGCTTTCGCCAGCGCCACGGAAGTAATCGGCGTCGAACCCGGCGGGGCGGTGCACTACTCCACGGACGCCGGAACAACCTGGACACGCACCGGCCATATCGAGGGCCAGGTCCAGGCGGCGACGGCCGTAACCGGCGCGGAAGGCAAACCATGGATCTGGGCCGCGACCACCGAGGGGCTCGTCGTGTCCACCGACGGCGGAGCCACCTTCAGAGCTGCTGACGCCGCATGACGATACAGGCACCACGGCCCTTGCCCAGACCCTCTCAGGCTGCCCTGGCCCGGGGGTCCGCTGGCTTTTCCACGCACTGCTGAGGATCCCAGGCCCCGTGAACCGGGGCCTCGGACTCTATCTGTCGGCGCATGTTGCGTTGAGACTCGGGGTGATCCTCTAAAGCGAGAGAACCGCCATGATGTGGAGTTACGGGCAAAGCAGGGACTGGACGTGGCTGTGGGCTTGGCTCCTGCTCATCGTGATCACGCTGCTGGTAGGGCTGGCGGTCAGGATCACCCGCGCCGGCGTCCATGACGGAAACAGGCCGCCCGACCCCGGGGGCCGGGGCGCCGTCCGCCGCGGGCAAGGCACGCCAAATCCTTGACGAGCGCCTTGCGCGAGCACAAACGGCCAGTTGCAGGTTCGGCTACGCGCCGGCGACGCCCTGAAGCTTCAGCTCGTCAACCAGCTGGTCCGGCCCACCAACCTGCATGTGCATGGCCTCCACGTGTCTCCCGAAGGCAACGGGGACGACATCTTCGTCACCGTGAGCCCCGGCAGTACCTTCAACTACGAATACAAGCTCCCCGACGATCACCCGCCGGGCGTGTATTGGTACCATCCGCACCACCATGGCCTGGTCGCCGATCAGATCTTCGCGGGTCTCTTCGGAGCGATCATCGTCGAGGACGCGGATCCCGTCGACGCCAGTACGGAGCGTGTACTCATAATGTCGGACACCACGCTCGACGGCCTGGGCAGATGGCGCCTCGTCAACGCGTGCGTAGCTCGGTACCTCCGGCTGCGGCTCGATTGACAAGATCTGCAGCTCCTCGGCAAGGACTCCGGTCGCCTCCCCGCACCAGAGACAGCGGAGGAAATACTGCACACCCCTGGAAACCGGGTCGACCTCCTTGTGACGACAGAGGCCCCGCACTGCCCACCTTCCATGTAACAGGCGAACAAGCTGCACCGCTGTCGCCGGTTTCCGTCCGGCAGACAACGGGAGACCGGACCTTAGCTATGAGTCAACTCGGACTCTGTTGGAGCGGCGGGTCCGGGCATATACTTAACGAGCCTGCAGGTAACCATCAGATGACGCCGGGTTGTTCAGGACATGCGAATGTCCGAGCCTTCTCTTAGCGAGATCGCGAAGGTACTTGCAGGTTCTGCGTTTTCTGACCGTTGTGCGGCCGCGTGATGCGCCGGAGCCTGGGGCACCCAGGAACACGCGGTGGGTCTGATCTGATCGGTGGCTGTCTGCCGTAGACGAGGCAGGAAGCGCCAGAATTCCAGCAAGATCGGGAAAGATGTTCGTCGTAACGGAATCAAACAGTCGAAGCCCCTTCAGCATTGCTGGTGGGGCTTCCCCTTTTCGGCCTCCGAGGCCGTGGCGCTCTGCCCCGGAGCCACGCCCATGGCAGTCGTCAGGTTCTGTGTGGATGGACTGTGTGCTTTGACCGATGGGCTTGGCTGGCGTCTTTGGGTTGGGCTGCTTCGAAAATCCTCCCGGTGCCGTGCGCGGCAAAGGCGCTGTGGGCGCGGTTGCGGATGAAGACGATGTCGTCCCCGCTGAGCTGTAATTGGCCGTGGGAGTCTTGAGGAAGCGGCCGGCCGGCGACCTCGCAAAGCTTTGCGGTGATCTTGCGGGGCACGATGGTGTTTCCGGTGTGATCTATGAACCACTGTCGGGTTGCCGGGTCCAGGACAGACCAGAGGGATCTGATGTCCATCCCGGACTCAGTGTTGTCTAGAGGCGTTGTCATGTCATCCGCGTGTGATGGGAAGCTTTTTCGGTTCCGTGGGCAGGGCATCGTCCGGCAGCGGGGCTCGGACTTCCAGTACGCCATTGGTGTAGCTGGCTTTGATGTCTTCTTCCTTCACGCCGTCAGGGAGGGGAATGTTGCGGCTAAAGGATCCGTAGCGGAATTCGGACCGGTAGCGGCCGTTGTCCTTGTGTTCTTCTTTTTCCTGGCGTTCGGCGCGGATCCGTAGGAACCCGTCGTCCATGGTCACTTCAACGTCTTTGTCAGGATCGACGCCTGGCATCTCGGCGCGCACCACCAGTGTCTTGCCATCGACAAACTCTTCCACCCGGATGGGGGCCGGGCCTTCTGTGGTTGCGAACATGCGTTCCATGGCATCCAACAGCTCCGAGGGGGACGTTAGGACGGTATGGAATGGTGAGGTCCGCCGCGAGGATGCAAAGGGTGACCATTTCAGCAGATCAGACATGACGGGTTCTCCAGACTCTTGGCAGGGAGGGCCGGTACAAGGCCCGGTGCCCTTTCAGTAGAAACCCGGTCGTGAGGGGGCAACAGGGGCATAAGGCCCTGTCTTCGGGTCCGGGGGGTGCCTCCATGGTTTTTGTCAAGCGACTGACGGTGTTCGCGCTTCGTAGCGCGGCGAACGCGGATAGGAACCGGGCTCTTTTGAGGATCTTGTTTCCTTTCCGGGAGGGGTGGTCGCCGCGGATGGACGACCCTGATCGCCAGGTCACGGGCGAGGCCTGCGTAGGAGGCCAGGTGTCCTGCGGTGCGAAGTCTTTGCCGGCGATCTCGGTGAGGATCGGTGCTGCGGTCCTGACGCCGACCGCCGGGAGCGACGCCAGGACCGGGTGAAGAGGGTGGGCCTCCACGAGGGCTTCGACCTGGGTGAAGACGGTGTCCCGTGATTCGCGGATGTCGGCGAGCATCCGGGCAAGCTGGGCTATCGAGATCGTCGCAGCATTCGTTCCAACCACGGTCACTGTTTGCTGGTTCACGGCGTCGATGATCTCGGCGGCAAGGCGTTCACCCATCCTGTGCGCGAGCTTTGTCAGCCTTTTCCCGATCCCGCGCCGGGCGGCTTGGTGGGGCGCTTCGGGGTCGGCCAGGTCCGCAGCAGATCCAGCACGGCCGGGTGGATCGGGTCAGCAGGCCCAGGATCCTGTTCGACGTCGCGGTGGCCTGTTTGGCCAGGTCGTCGTCGAAGCCGCAGAGCATGGTCAGTTCGGCGAGCTGTTCGTCGGCGATCTGGATGGAGCGCAGCGTGCAGGGTCCGCGATTCGGCGCATCGCCAGTCCGGGCAGGTATCCGACGGTGACACCGGCGGCTTGGGCAACCGCGACGGGGGAGTGCACCGATTGTGGCTGGCTGGTCAACCACATGCAAGGATGCTGCCGTGCTTGTTCAGAGTCAAGGATCTCGCGCAGCCTGACCTCGGGGAAGAAGCTCCCCGACAAGGGGTTTCTCCGGCACCTACCGGACCCCGGTGACAACACCCCGGATCGTTGACGACTGGGGGCGGCAATCATGCCGGGGCCAGCAGGCCAGCACACTCCTCATCCTGCAACAGGACTGGGGCTACGAAAAAGGTAAAGGGAGGATCCCATACTGGTGGGATGAGGCGTGAATTAGGGGTTTTTCTCCTGCCGTTGTCGCGGGCCCGGGCGTAGTCTGGACATAAAGGCTGATCGTAAGAATGGCTGTTATCCGCGGATGCAGGGTGACCTCCTCTCTCACGTTAATCGCGCAGACTTTATGCCCGGATGGTCTCTAACGGCTTGAAGCCTCGCCAAATGAGGCCCCTGATGGGCCTGGAAGATCTGTATTATGGCTGGTCGCTTCGAGCTCTTCACCGATCATCGGTCCCATGTCCGTTTCCGGGTGCTCGCGCCCGACGGGACGGTCATAGCCGTTTCAGTTCCGTTTGATGACAAGAAAGCCGTGGCGGCAGCGATAGCCGCCGTCCGGGAGTGTGCAGGTACGGGCCTGGTCGAAGACCGTAGCTTTACGGCAGATACCCGCGCCCCGGGCTCTGCGTCCAGTTCGTTTCACCACCGGAACCAGCGTCCGGGGAGGGCGGTTAAGGCAACGACCGTGGCAGCACGGGGCTCCGGGGAAGACTCCGGGGGGGATGGATGGTTTCACGTTGGAAAGCGAAGCCGTGGGGGAGGTTCTTGCTGACATGGCAGCCCAAGCGGTGACCTCCCTCTCGCTTGCGTGTTCTGGTGTGTCGTGCGGGTTCAGCGTTTTCCGCCCCAAGACGACTCCGGTGTTCGGAGGCAGCGGACTGGTGCGGGTGCTGGATGAGCTGCAGGGAAGTCTTGGTGAGGGGCCTGGCCTGGCGGCCAGTACCGGACAGGGCACAGTCCTAGTGCGTGATTTGGCTTGTGATGGCCGGTGGCCGCAGTTAGCCGGTCCTGCTGCGGGGCAGGGCCTCAGGTCCGTCCTCGCCGTGCCGGTGCCTGCTGGAAGCGAGGCCAGCATCGTACTCACGGTGTGTGTTGACCGCCCGGACGCGTTCGACAATGGTGACATCCTTGCCGCGGAAGAGTTCGCGATGGAGGCATCGAGGATCCTCCGGCCGGCACTGCGGATCGCCGAGCTCAAGGACACTTTGCAGAACCTTCACGCAGCACTTGAACACAGAAGCGTCATCGATACGGCTCTGGGCGTGGTGATGGCCCAAAACCACTGCGATCACGACGCCGCGTTCAAAATCCTCATGCGTGCAGCCAGCACCAGAAACGTGAAGCTTCGGGACATCGCGGCAACCGTCCTCGACTCGCTCTCCGGAGAGCCCCTCCGTGCACTTTGACCCCTGACCGCCCCTCAACCCTCGGGCACACACCAGATGCTGCAAAGAATGGTCATGCTTGCCCTGGGCATCTTCCTCAGCAAGGGAACCGCCGGAAGCCCAAGGGGCCGATAGCCGGGAGAAGAACGGTTCCAGGCGCGGCACCAGGCGATTCAGGTTTACGCGCACGAGCCGGGCTTCGCCGCGCCATGTGGTCCATGACCACATGCTCCCAAGCCCTGTACGCCCGCCATCCCCGCAACATCCCACACAGCCACTACGATCTGCTCCTTGCCGGTTAGCAGGCTCAACGCAGCGCATCGCTGCACCTGAGTATGGCCCTACCGGTCTCAGGCGAATCCTTCACACTCCCAGTCGAGCCAGTTCCAAACCCATGGCGCGCGCGAAAATGGCTCCGGGTACATTCTCTGCGTCGAAATGTACGCTGCAGTGCAGCCGACCGGCGTATGAGACAGCCGCCACGCCGAGCCGAACGTTGGCGGCGAGAACGGCAACCGGCCAGATCGCGACGACCGGGGCACCTGCCAGTCGAAACGTGCCAACCGGGCCTTGCACGTTGGTGACGAACCCCGCGACGAGGTGTTGCCTGCGAGCCACTCGGTCCATAATATGGGCTCCGATTGGGCCGCGCATGAACTCAAGGGTTCCCTGCTCCCTCGCCCGCGCTTTCTCTTTGCGGGTCTGCTCTGCAATGAGCCGGACGTGCTCGTCCGTATCTGCCTCGCCAAGCGGCAGCCGCACGAGCATTACCCCGACTTGATTTCCCGATGCCCCGCGGCGCTGCAGCGCGACCGGCACTGAGACGGGTAGCCGGGCGGGGATCTGCTCGCCAGCGGCGGAAAGCAGTGCCCGGTAGCCCGACGCCACGGCAGCGAGCAGGGCGTCGTTGACGGTGGCGCCGGCTGGCCGAACATGCGACTCAAGCGCATCGAGGTCAGCGTCCATAAACACAACCGCGCGGCGGGAACTACGCTCGCCGAGCAGCACAGTGGGACCGACCTCGCGGCCGGCCAGGGTCAGCCGGACGCGACGAAGTGCGAAGCCGAGCCGCCCGAGGGCGTGCCGCAGGTCGCGCCGCCGAGTCTGCTTCGGAACCCGGACAGGATGGGCCTGCGCCGACACCCCTTGCGAATCCACAGGGTCGAAGAGTTTCTGTACTATCGCGGCAGCCGAGATTCCGTCAGCGACAGCGTGGTGGATACGCAGCACTACCCCCATCCCTCCCACGTGCGCGCCCGGCATGACGAGAATCTCCCACAGTGGACGATCCATCCCAAGCGGCGCACTCATCAGTTCCGCGCAAGCCTGCTCGAAGCCAGCGACCCCATCGACCGTCTTGACAAGCCGGATGTGGTGATCCAGGTCGGGCTGGACCTCAACCCAGTGGTGCAGGGGCCCCCGTGCCACCGCCCTCCTCCGGAGCTGCGGCAGCGTCACGATCCGCTCGCGGAGGGTGTCGCGAAACACCACCAGGTCAGGCGCGCCATCGGGACCGACGAAACCGCCCGACTCAAGAACACAGGCGACCAGGAACACATTGACCTGCCCGGCGTGGTCAAGCACCAAGTTCGCCTCGTCGACCGCGGCGAGCCGGTGTGTCTCCGGGCGCATGCAAAAAGCGTAGCAGCCACCCCCCCAGCGTGTGAGGGGAGGATCTGGAGGCGGCCAGGCCTGATTTGCAGATGACGCACCCGCATTGCCTGCGTCAGCCTGGCGTACCGGCTGCGCGTGCGCGGCGACCGATGCTGAGGGCTGTTCTGATGTCGACCTTGGATGTGTAGGAGATGGATCCGTACTGAAAGAGCCGGACGCCAAGGAAGAACATGAGGACAGCGCCGGTGAAGACTATGGCAATGACAATTGCTGCCTCACCGAGGCTGAGAGATCCGAGTCCGTTTCGGAGGAGGGCGGTGACCGGGGCGGAGAACGGGAAGTACGTGAAAACCTGCACGATAAGTGCCTGTGGGTTGGAGAAGATCAGGGAAACCGCGTAGAACGGCACAAAGATCAGCGCGATAATGACGGCCATGAAGTTTCCTGCTTCTTTTGCCGTCGGCATAACGGCGCCGATTGCCACGAGGGTGGTGGTGAACATGGCGAAGCCTCCCACGAGGATGAGGAAGCCGGTGATCATGGGGCCAGGTTCAAAGACCAGGGCCGAGACATCGAAGTCCGGGATGTTGATCTCTTCGCGGAAAAACAGGTAGCCGATGACTATCGGGGAAACGAAGACCACTATCTGCAGTAGCCCGATCGCGAAAAGCGCCAGGACTTTGCCGGTAATCAGGGTGGTCGGTTTTAGGGTGGTCAGGATCATCTCGGTGACCCTGTTCTCCTTCTCCTCCAGTGTCGAGCTCAGCATCTGCCCGGCCAGAAGGATAATCAGCCCGTAGAAGATGACCAGGTAAAACAGCGGCGGCACAGCAGACATGACGCCGCCGGTCTCTTCACCGTCACGGTAGGTCTTCATTTCGATGGTGGCGTCAGAGCTCGCCAGGGCAGAAAGTTCGGTGGAGCCGATACGGGCATTAACGGCTTGGGTCAGCATCGCCTGGGCCACGGCAGAGTACTTGTTGTTTTCGAACAAGCCTTTGTCGGTCCCGTAGACCTTTACGGCTTGGGTTGAAGGGTCTGCAGGGAAGTCAAAGAATGCGTCCAGTGTGCCCGACTGGACGGCCGACATCCCCTCATCCGGCGAGCCTGCCCTTGAGGCCCGGAACGCTGCGGCATGCTCAGGGGTGATGAGGCCGGAGGCGTCGGTGTAGGAGATCGAGAATGCGGCGCTTTGCTGTTCGTCGGCGGCGCTGGCCGTCGCGCTGTTACTGAGGAAGATCAGCCCGAAGACCACGGCCATGATCAGAGGGACGGACAGCGTGCCAACCCAGAAACGTTTCTTGGTTATGGTGCGGAAGAACTCGAAACTGATGACCGTCCTGAGGTTGTGCTGTGCCACGTTATGCCCCTGCAAGTTGGTAGGTCGCCACGTCGGGCTTGTTCTGGTCGCCGTAGACATGGATAAAGATGTCCTCCAGGGAGATTTTGGTGGTGGTGAAGGAACGGACGGCGACGCCGGCGGCGACGAGTTCCTTCAAGATGTCGGCTTCGTCGGTATCATCGGTGACGGACAACTCCGAGTAGTTCGTGTCGTTCAGGGTGATGGTGTATCGCGGCGAGTCGGGGATCTGGCCGGTGTGTTTGAGCCGGATGATGCGGCCGCCGTACATGTTCTGGACTTCGTCGATGGTGCCGTAGGCTTCGGCGGTGCCGTTCTTGAGGAGAATGACCCGGTCACAGAGGCGTTCGACTTCCTCCATCTGGTGGGTGACCATGACGACAGTCGAGCCGTTGTTCTTGTGTTCGTCGATGATGTCCATGAGCAGGCGCCGGTTGACCGGGTCAAAACCTTTGGTCGGTTCGTCCAGGATCAGCAACTCGGGCTCGTTCATGATGGTCACGCCGAGCTGGACCTTCTGTTGCTCGCCGCCGGAGAGTTTATCCAGCTGCAAACCTGCTTTGTCCCCCAAGGCGACCCGTTCAAGGTACTCCTGGGACCAGCGCTTGGCGGCGTACCGGTCCAAGCCTTTGAGCCGGCCGAAGTAGATCATGATGTCCAGGACCTTTTCCTTCTTGTAAAGGCCCCGCTCCTCCGGCAGGTAGCCGAGCCGCCCTCCGTCCTCGGGCCGAAATGGTTTGCCTGCAATGTGCAGGATTCCACCGGTGGGCCGGTAGATGCCCAGCAACGCCCTGATGGTGGTCGTTTTCCCTGAGCCATTGCTGCCCAGGAACCCGAACGTCTCACCTTTGTGAACGTCGAAGGACAGATCGCGGATGACAGTTGTATCCCCGAAATCCATCCGGAAATCTTCGATGTGTACGAGCGCTTCACTCATGCCTGCTCCCAAGTCAACAGATGTAGGCAAGGGCGTTATCGTTCCTGCAGTCGGCGTTGAACTCATGGTTGGACTCTTTTGGAGTCGTTGGCAGGCTCGTCCGGCTGCGTGGGAACATCCTGCGTGGCGATGGTGAGCCGATGGAGATGCAGCGTCCCCAAGACCAAGAAGAGCATCGACAGGAGAACTGCAGGCCAGAAGGCGGAAGGACTCAGAACGGCGCCAAAAAGTGGTTTGACGATTTCGCCTAGGGCGAGAGAAAAGATGACAGTGAATCCAAGGACGTACAGCGCCGGAAGGAAGATCAGACCCATTCTGTGTGACCTAAAGGCCAGGATCGAGAGAATAAGGAACGCCGGCATGATGAAGCACAGGTCCAGGATGAAGATCGAATACAGTGAATCGATCTGCTCGCCAGTGCGCATCAGCGGCAGGAGCATAGCGATCCAGAGCGGATAAAAGATCAGCGGCTGTAGGAGGGCGCCCGCGGCTGAGGCGAGCCGCAGCGTCCTGGGCAGCGCTGCGGCGCGCGTTTCTTTTCTGAAAGTCGCACCGGCGGAGATTAGCGCCCAAAAAGACAGCGTGAATATGGCCATGTAAACCAGGTACAGGCCGTTGTAGGCGCGTTCGATGACGTAGATGCCGTACGCGTAGAAGAGGTAACCCAGAATCCCCAGGGCGATGATCTGCTGCTTGGGCTGGTTCGAACGCCGGGCCAGCGAGAGGCAGAGCAGGATGATGGCCGTGGCCGCGGAGATGAGGTCTTGGGAATAGGCACCGGGAATGATGGCCGGTGCCACGATCCCGGTGTAGATGTCCGGCTCCCAGATGCCTACGACTGACACGAATAGAGTAAGCAGACCTGTCAGGCCCCAGACTATGCTGTTGGCTTTCGGGTGGGCGAGCATTAATCTGCCTTCCGGATACGCGACGGGCCGTGGACGGCCAAGGATGGTGTCAGCTTCCGGGAGAGGTTCCACAGCAGGTACATGGTTCTTGAACGGGTGCTTGTTCCCGAGTGCCTGTTTCCGTGTTTCCCAGTTTTGCGTGCGTCCTCCGGCCGCAACAGGGTACAAAGTCCGCCGTGGATACCCTGCGACGGTAGCGATTTTGCTGCCTAGCAGCGCCGGTTCAGGTATCCGCCGAGCCACCGCTCCATTTCGCGGTAGGCGTTTTTCCTTACCGGGGCTGGTGAGAGGAAGATGTCGTGCACGGCCTTGGGGATCCGCTCCACCGTGACATTGTTTCCGAGGGAAAGAGGCCGGTGCGCGACCACATCGACGTTCACGGCAACGTCGGCCTCCGTTGCCGTTTCCGTCCATCGGGGCTGAAGGTGATCCCGGGTTGAGAGCGGGGTCAGGATCGGGACGTCGATGCTGAGCCCGGCGTCGACAGCACTTTGGGCCTGGAATACGGCTTTGAGGAAGGCGCTGGTGACAGGGAAGCCCCCGGTAGGGGCGCCAGTGTTTGTTGTTCCGCGCCTTGAAATTCCCGCGACGAAGCCAGGGGTGTTGCCAGCCCGTAGGCTGCGGCCCTGGTTATGCAGGGCAAGAGCGAAGAACCGCGCGCCGTTCCGGTACCGGAAATGTGCCAATTTTTGTTGGAGAAAGCAGTCGGACCAGCCAAGGAGGTAGAGGACGTCGGCATCGGCCGCGACGGGGTCCGGTTCTAGTTTTTCACCGGATTGGTACCTCACGAGGGTAGCGACCTCGTTGTCGGTGAGGACGAGCTCCAGCTGTTCGAATCCCTCACCGAGAACATCTTTCGTCCATGATGAGTCCACGGCCTGATTATTCAACAGTTCCTGGAGGCTCGGCTGGTTCAAGGGTGGGCTGCTCGCCCTGTCCACATCAAATGATCTCATCGGCCGCCGTCGACCTCTAGCCTCCCAGCAGCGCATCCAGGGTGACGAAGCCGTAGCCTTGCGCGCTGATCCGCTCGATGATGCCAGGAAGTGCGTCGGCGTCCAGGGTGCTGCCGTCGTCGGGATTGGATCCGATGTGCATGAGGACGATCTCACCGGTCTGGAGTCCTGCGAGGACCCGCTCCGTGACTGTTTGTGTGCTGATGCCACTGCTGGTGCCTTTCCAGCCGAGCGTATCCACGGTCCACCGGACCGCCACGTAGCCGAGGTTGTTGACGGCAGCTATGGTCCGTGCGTCCCGTTCGCCGTAGGGGAAGCGGAAGTACGGGGCGGGATTCGCGCCGGCGTCGAGGATCGCCTGCTCCGCACCCAAAACCTGCTGGGCGATCAACTCGTCAGGGAGGCCGGTAAATCCAGGGTGTGTCATGGAGTGGTTTGCTACACGATGTCCGGCAGCAACTATTTGCCCCACGCCACCCGGATTCGTTTCAGCCCAGTTGCCTGTGAGGAAGAACGTCCCCGGCACCGCGTTGGCCGCCAGGGCTGACAGGATTTTGGGCAGGCCGGCGGCGTTGGCTCCGGCGTCAAAAGTCAGGGCCACTACGCGCCCGGCGCCGGGGAGCACCGTGAGATCCCGGCCGCGGAGAGATGAAGGAAACGGGTCAGCAGGGGGCGGGGCCGTTGTTTCCGGTGGTTCCGGAAGTGGAACAGGCGGCAGCGTTGCGGGCGGCCGGACGGGAGTCTGGCCGGCTTCCGGCGTCTCCGTCCCCATGGGGATGGACGACGGCGCCGGGGAGGGCGAGCGCGACAGGGACGGCGTCGCGGCAGGCGAGCTGGCAGACGGACTCATGGATGCTCCTGGAGGCCACGACGTCGGCGGGCTGCCTTGCCGGGCGCTGATCAGCACTGCGAGCGCTATGGCGAGCAGCAGTAAGGAAAGGGCCGCCGCCAGGGTGACCACGCGCCGTCGTCCATTTCCGGTAATTGTTCTCATGTCCGATCAGATCCAGTTGTCACGACGGACCCTTGATGCTGATCGTGGAGAAGGCGCCTCGCAGGTCAAGGACCAGGGTTCCGCCGGGTGCGTCCGGGCTGTAGGTGTGCTCGTGGGGGTTCCAAATACCTGTCGTGTTTCCCCCGAGGTTGTCCTGGACGGTGCTGAACGCCACCTGGCTGTTGATCCGGACTGGATTATCTGCGGGGATCAGGATGGCCACCGTGCTGGCTGCGGTGTTGATGGCAACGGTGGTGTCGGAAGGCAGCGGACCCGTTCCGGTCAAGGACGTCAGGTCCAGTTGCCCGCTTCCGGCCGCGATGCTGTAACCGTCCATGAGCTGGCCCGTGGACTCGGGAGCCCAGCTGAAGGTGCGTCCCACGGCCACATTGCCCAGGGCGTTGAAGCCTCCGGAGAGTGCGGCGGCCACCAGTGCCGCAACAGCGAGGAAGCCAAGGATGCCGCTGCTGCGGCCCGCCAGCCCTGCGGCGACGATGCCCAGCCCAAGGACCGCCGCTGCCGCTGCCCACGCGAGGGCCACGGCCTGGCGGCTGACGTCAGTGGCATCCCCGGATGCCAGGAACAGCGTAACTCCGGCAACGATGAATGCAATTCCACTGACGACGGCTACGAGCGGATTTCCGGGATCGGCCGGCCGGTGTTGGTTCGGCCGCACATGCGGCGCAGCCGGCCTCGGGCGTGATCGGCCGGCCGTACCCGCGCGGCTGTGTGCACTGATCAGGTACACGACGGCGGCCAGCCAGGTCAGCGGCCAATAGGTCCACCAGTTGTTCGACGGTACTTCGAACAGGCTCAGGTACGTTCCCGACAGGCCGAGTAGCGCCATGAGAGCCGCTCCCGTCATGCCGGCGGACCATTTGCCGTGGGCAGCCTGTTCGGCGTGGATCCGGCCGTCATCCCCGGGCAGCAACGCCCAGGCAAGGCCATAAAGGAACAGGCCAAGGCCGGAGAACAAGGAAAGGGCCACAAAGGCTGTCCTGACGGCGGCCACAGGCACACCCATCCGGATCGCCGTCCCGCTGGCAACGCCGCCCAGCCAGCGCTTCGAACCCCGACGGATGCCCTGGCTGCGGACCCAACCAAAGAACTCCGCTGATGGCACCGGTACCTGCCTGGAGCGGGCTAACCCGTCCGGGTTATTATCCCGGGTGCCGCCGTGTTCAATGCCTCCATGTGTGGCCATCAGCGCTGTTCCCTTCACTTGCTGATCTCCTTAACATGCGCCCGGTTCTGTCCGCGGATCAGAGCCGAAAGTCACCGATCCAGCGGGCACCCGACCCATGACGCGCAGCCGCAGCCAGGCATAAGGTGGAAGGGAGAATATCGCCGCGTGTCCCTGCCGGCGGCCGCTGCAGGGGCCGGACACGGGAGAAAGCCATGCATCCAGGACTGTGTTCATGATGGTTGCGCTGACGGGGCCCCTAGGCTGGCACGCCTCGGGAGACATCCCTCAGGTCCGATCTGCGGCGCAGGATGTCATCGAGTGGTTGCTTGAGGGCGATCCAGCCCTTCGGTGGCAGGTCCTTCAGGACTTGGCGGGTGCGGCCCCGGGCGAGGTGTCCTTTGAGCGGCACCGCGTAGCATCGGAAGGCTGGGGTGCCAGGCTGCTTGCATCCCAGGACGGTGAGGGCACGTGGGCGAAGGGCCTCTACCTTCCCAAATGGACGTCCACTACGTACACGCTCCTCCTCCTTCGCTGGCTGGGCCTTCCCGCTCGGGACCCGCGGGCCATCCGCGGGTGTCAGCGCTTGTGGGAAGGCGCCACGTACACCGACGGGGGACTGACGCTGGGGTACCGCGCCCCGGAAACATGCATCACAGGCATGCTCGTCCTGCTGGCCTCGCATTTCCTGTATTCGGACCCGCGCGTAGACGAAGCGGTGGCATGGTTGCTGCGGGACCAGCTCCCCGACGGGGGCTGGAACTGCCGGGCCGTGAGGACGGGCTCCCGCCATTCCTCCTTCCACACGAGCGTCATCGTCCTTGAGGCGTTGCTCGCGTACCGGGCCTCTGGTGGGGAGATCGATGTCCGGGAAGCATCTGCACGGGGGCGGGATTTCTTCCTCCTCCACCACCTCTACCGTTCCCACACGACCGGCAGGATAGCCAGGCAGGAGTTCACCCGCTTTCCGTTTCCCCCGCAATGGCATTTTGATGTCCTCCGGGGCCTGGAGTACTTCAGGGATGCTGGATCCCCGCCGGATTCCCGACTGTCAGAGGCGGTGGAAAGCATACTCGCAGCGCGGAGTCCGGACGGTAGATGGAAGCGCTATGCCCCCTACCCTGGCCGGCAATGGTTCACTCTTGAGCCGCCCGGACCGAGCCGGATAACTACCCTTCGGTGCCTGCGTGTCCTGGGCTGGTACTCAAGCGGGCAGGGCGCCGGGACCAAAGCCTCTGGCAACGCTGCGCAGCCCGGGTGAGAGTGTTTTCAGGGCCGGTGCGATAGCAGCCCCGGCCGGCGCCGGAGGAATTGCGATGATGTTTTGGAACGGAAACATGGGCGGCTGGGGCTACGCCCTGATGGTGATCAGTTTTGTGCTGTTCTGGGGTGCCGTCATCGCCGCGATCGTGCTCCTGGCCCGGGGCCTCGGCTCCGGTAACCGGGGCCGAGATACCGGCGCAAGCCCCGGCACGGGATCCGGGTCCGCGGAGGACCTGCTCGCCGAGAGGTTTGCCCGCGGCGAAATCGACGAAACGGAGTACAACGCCAGGCTGAACGTGCTCCGACGCGGCCCCCAACGATGAGGCTCAGCCGTCCAGTATCCGCCACTGCCGGCTGGCGTGATCGCAGCCTATGCGCCCGGCGCTTGCCGGCACGTGGCCGGTAGCCGTGCCATGGACCTTCGCCTTGTTCCCCGGGTGCTGTTCCTCCGCGCCGCATGGCGCCGGAGTGACCCCTGCGGACGGTCCTTTACCCGGGCGGGCGGCAGGGACAGGCCATGACCGAATCACCTACCGCGTCCGCGGCGTTGTCACCTTTCGACGCTGTGATCTTTGACTTGGACGGCGTGGTGACGGACACGGCCTCCGTGCATGAAGCAGCGTGGAAAGAGCTCTTCGACGGGGTGCTGGAAGATCCGCGGATTCCGTCCGACGCCAGGAGGGGCCCCTTCACGTCAGGTGATTACCTGGACTATGTGGACGGCAGACCCCGGGAAGACGGCGTAACAACCTTCCTCGCGTCCCGAAACGTCGCCCTGCCCGCCGGCGGCCGTGCTGACGCGGCCGGAACCTGGTCTGTCCACGGCATGGCAAAACTTAAGGACAGGCGATTTAAAGAGAGGTTGGCGCGCGACGGCGTGAAGACGTTTCCCGGCGCGGTCGCCCTGATAGAGAGGCTCCGCGCGGCCCGGGTCCCCGTGGCTGTTGCCACCTCCAGCCGCAATGCGTCCCCCGTCCTGGCCGCGGCGGGGCTCTCGAAGTCTTTTGACCTGGTCATGAACGGCGTCATCGCGGCCGAGTTGGGACTCCCGGGAAAACCAGACCCCGCCGTGTTCCTTGAAATCGTGCACCGACTCGGTGTCTCACCCGCCCGGGCAGTGGTGATTGAAGATGCCATAGCCGGCGTGGAGGCAGCACGCCAGGGTGGCTTCGGCCTGGTTGTGGGCATCGACAGGGCAAACAGGCGAGCCGAGCTGGAGGCCGCGGGCGCCGACGTCGTACTGACTGATGTAGCACAGCTCGACCTCGGCCGCGTCCTCACTGACCCCTGGCGCCTCATCTACGAAGGCTACGATCCGGCCCATGAAGGTCACCGGGAGGCATTAACAACCCTTGGAAACGGTTACGTGGCTGTCCGCGGCGCTGAGCCCGAGAGCAGCAGGAGCGACGTCCACTACCCCGGTACCTATCTTGCCGGGGTCTACAACCGGCTGTTGAGCACCGTCCAGGGCCAGGACGTCGAAGACGAGCACATGGTCAATGCTCCCAACTGGCTGGTGCTCGATGTCCGGCTGGACGGAACGGACTGGTGCTCACGGGGCGGCCTGAAGATCCTCCGCGAACGGCGGATACTGGACATGCGCCGGGCCACCCTTGAACGGGAAGCAGTGCTGGAGGCTCCTGATGGCCGCCGGCTGGCACTGGGCCAGCGCCGATTCGTGTCAATGGCCCAGCCGCACCTGATGGCGCTCAACGTAACGTTGACCGCATTGGGCTGGAGCGGGTCCGCCGAGATCCGCAGCGGAGTGGATACCGGCATCACCAACGAGAACGTGCCCGAAGATGCCCTCCTGGCACATCACCACCTCCTCGGACTGGGGGTCACTGAGCCAGCAGGGCCGATTCCGGTCATCGAAGTGGAAACCAGCCAAAGCCATGTCAGGATCGCTACCGCTTTGCGCACGGACGTCACCGGTCCGGCCATCCCGGGTGATCCGGGAGAGCAGGACGGCCACCATTACCGCTCCTGGGACCTTCAACTGGAAAATGCCAAGCCGGTGGTGGTTACCAGGACCGCAGCCGTGGTCACCTCCCGTGACCGGGCAATTTCCTCGCCCGCGCTGGCAGCGGCGAACGTACTCAGGACCGCTTCGCCAAGCTTTGACAGCTTGCTCGCTGAGCACGAGGCTGCCTGGGGAAGACTGCTGAGCTTGTTCGCCATCGACATCGGCGGCAGCCCCCAGGTGCAGTTGATCCTGAACCTCCACGTTTTCCATCTGCTGCAGACGCTCAGCCCGCACACGGCAGAACTTGACGCTGGTGTACCCGCACGCGGACTGCACGGTGAGGGCTACCGCGGCCACATCTTCTGGGACGAATTGTTTGTCCTGCCGCTACTCACCTCCAGAATGCCGTCCGTAGCGCGTTCCGTCATTAACTACCGGTGGCGCCGGCTTCCGGCCGCCCGTGAAGCCGCTAAGGAGTCGGGGCTCAAAGGAGCGCTCTTTCCCTGGCAGAGCGGCAGCGACGGCAGGGAGGAAACGCCGCGTTGGCTCTTCAACCGTCGCTCCGGCCGGTGGTTACCGGACTATTCGCACCTCCAGCGGCATGCGGGCCTCACGGTCGCCTACAACGCCTGGCAATACTTCATGGCCACGCAGGACCGGGAATGGCTGCTGCGCCAGGGTGCCGAACTGGTTGTTGAAGTAGCCCGGCTCGTCGCCTCCATGGCCGAATACGACCGGGAGGCGGACCGTTTCCATCTCCGGGGAATCATGGGCCCGGACGAGTATCACACCGGCTATCCGGACAACCCCGGCGCAGGCCTGGACGACAACGCCTACACCAACGTCATGGCCGCCTGGGTATGTGCCCAGGCCTGCGAAATTCGCTCCCTGGTCCACGGGCACGACCTGGCGGACCTCACGGCACGCCTGGCGATGGAACATGCGGAGATTGAGCGGTGGCGGCACGTCAGCACACGGATGTACGTGCCGTTTCACGAGGGCATCATCAGCCAGTTCGCCGGATACGAGCAACTGCAGGAACTGGACTGGGACCATTACCGGAACGCCTACCGGAACATCGAACGCCTGGACCTGATCCTGGAGGCCGAAGGAGACAGCCCCAACCGGTATCGCCTGGCCAAGCAGGCTGACGTGCTGATGCTTCTGTACGTCCTTGGCGGGCAGGAACTGATGGCTTTCCTGGCCAGGCTTGGCTATGACGTGACCGCCGCGCAGCTGGAAGCCACCGTTGATTACTACTTGGCCCGGACAGCACATGGCTCCACCCTCAGCCGGGTGGCACATGCTTCCGTGCTCGCGGCAAAAGATCCTGACCGGGCCTGGAGCACGTTCCGTGAAGCCCTCAGCGCAGATCTCGATGACACGCAGGGCGGCACGACACGGACAGGGATACACCTGGGCGCAATGGCTGGAACCATCGACGTCGTGCAGCGGAGCTTCGCAGGCCTGAGAATCACCTCTGATGCCCTCCTATTCGCGCCAAAAATGCCGAAAGGCATCAAGAGCGTTTCCTTCCACGTCCGGTACCGGGACCACCTGCTCGGGGTCGTCCTGGAGCACGGGAAACTGACCGTTTCAGCGGCACCAGGCGACGCTGTCCCCATCTGGCTGCAGGTCGGCCCGGAACGCCACCAGCTGGCGGCTGGTGACCAACGGCAGTTCCTGCTGGGCGCCGGCTAACCAAAACAGGTACGACGGCGGACCCGCCTAGGCCATGGATCCTTCCGACCCGGGCGGGTGCACTACCAGGACCGGGCAGTGGGCATGGGCGACGCAGGCGCCGCTGACCGATCCCAGCAGCGTCCCGGCGAAACCTCCGTGCCCGCGGCGCCCGACCACCAGCAGCGACGCCTGCCGGCTTCCATTAACCAGCTCTGTTCGCGGAGATCCATGAACAAGCCTGAGCACAACATCCCGGGGGCGCTCGGGGCCAAAAGCCTCCCTGATTGCACGTTCCAGCTTCTCCTCTGCCTCGTGCGCGAAACCCTCCACCCCCATGGCAAGGTAGCCTTCATAGCCCGCCGGATACTCCCAGCACCCCCAGGCCTCCAGTCGTGCGCCCGTAGCCAGTGCGAATCGTTGCCCCTGGCGGAGGGCTTCGATGGACGCTTCGGAGCCGTCCACACCGACAATGATCTTCTCTGCGGCCTTGGCCATGATTTGTTCCCCAAGCTGTACGTGACGGACTTGATGACAGCATCGCCCCCCGAGGCTGCGGCAGAACAGAGTCCAAGGTCATGACGCCGCCGG
Source organism: Pseudarthrobacter humi (assembly GCF_024294965.1). Lineage (NCBI taxonomy): Bacteria > Bacillati > Actinomycetota > Actinomycetes > Micrococcales > Micrococcaceae > Pseudarthrobacter > Pseudarthrobacter humi. Next base: position 276,778 of record NZ_JANCLV010000003.1, on the reverse strand, counting down.
CCCACGCGGCGCCCTCGGTGCCCGGCATGACCTTTGGCCCTAGACGCCGCCGCCCGCCGGGTGTTCCCTGTCATCGAACCGAACGTCGGCAACACGGGAGCAGAAGTGGCACAACGGGCTGGTCCGCCCAGATCCGGGGTGGACGCAACAGGCCTGACTTCCCAACGCGCCGCTGAACTGCTGAAGGAATCAGGCCCTAACGTTCTTCCCGCAGCGAAGACCGTCCCACAATGGCGCAAGCTCCTTGGGGAATTGACCCATTTCTTCGCCGTCATGCTGTGGTGTGCGGCCGCGCTGGCGTTCATTGGCGGGATGCCGCAGCTTGGCATCGCCATTATCGTGGTGGTCCTCGTCAACGGGGTCTTCGCCCACATCCAGCAGGAACGTGCCCAGCACGCGGCCGCAAAACTGCGGGGACTGCTCCCCGCCGACGTCTCGGTTCGCCGCGACGGCCGCATTCTCAGGGTCCACACCAGTGAACTGGTGCCTGGGGACGCCGTGGTCCTGTCGGCGGGTGACCGGGTACCGGCCGATGTTGTCTTTGCCGCCGCGTCCGGCTGCGCCGTGGATGAGTCCATGCTGACAGGGGAAAGTGAAGCGGTATCGAAGACCAGCGGTGACAGCGCCTGGGGCGGAACATTCCTTGTTAACGGCGAAGCGGACGCTGTGGTGTCACGCACCGGCGGAAACACCAGGCTTGCCGGAATCGCCGCGCTGACCAGCGGAACGGTATCACCGCCGACACCGCTGGCACTGGAGCTGCGCCGTATCGTCCGCCTCATCGCGGCCGTCGCAATGGCCGTGGCCGGATTCTTCTTCCTTGTGTCCCTGCTGGTGGGCATCCCGTGGCGCGACGCGTTCCTCTTTGCCATCGGCGTTGCCGTGGCCCTCGTCCCCGAAGGCCTGCTGCCCACCGTCACCCTTTCGCTGGCGATGGGGGCACAGCGGATGGCGGCGCGCAATGCCCTGGTCCGCAACCTGGAGGCCGTGGAAACCCTGGGATCCACCACCTTTATCTGCACCGACAAAACAGGAACCCTGACGCAGAACCGGATGAACGCCGTCGAGGTTTTCACCGCCGCCGGCCGGGTGAAAGTGAGGGGGGAGGGCTACGAGCCAGAAGCTGACATTGAGGGAGATGCGCTCTCCGCCGCCACCAGGACTGCGCTCGCGGCGCGGGCCGCCTCCCAGGGCAGGGCCGTCCTCCACGGAAGTGAGTGGACGGCTGTGGGGGATCCGATGGAGGCAGCCATCGATGTGCTGGCCCGACGCCTGTCCGGACCCCTTCCCGGAGATGCGACACCCGCGCGGCGCTTCGCCTTCGATCCACGCCGGCGCCGCGAATCGGTCATTGTGGGTGCGACCCTCTATGTCAAGGGCGCGCCCGAGTCTGTCCTCCCGCTCTGCGGAAAGTCCACAGGCCCTGCCGCGGAGGAAGTTGAAACGATGGCTTCACGGGGGCTGAGGGTCATAGCCGTCGCCGTCCGCAAACTGCCCGGCCCGCGGGAGCACTGGCTGGAGCGTCCGCCGGAAGAGGTCGAGACCGGTCTTGCATTGCTGGGTCTGATCGCCCTGCACGACCCGCCCAGGCCGGACGTAGGCGACGTGATCCGGACCGCCCGCGAGGCCGGCATCAGCGTGGGGATGATCACGGGCGACCACCCCGCAACCGCCGCAGCCATAGCTCGGGAAATCGGACTGATGGGATCCCCCGAACTGGTCCTCGAGGGGGCGCTTCTACCCGAGGACGAACAGGTCCTGGGCGCCTTGCTCGACCGGGACGGCATCGTGGTCAGCCGGGTCTCCCCGGAACAGAAATTGCGCGTGGCCAAGGCCCTGCAGGGCCGTGGCCACGTTGTGGCAATGACGGGCGACGGCGTCAACGACGGCCCAGCGCTGCAAGAGGCCGACATCGGGGTAGCCATGGGGCGCAGCGGGACCGATGTTGCCCGCGAGGCCGCCGACCTCGTGCTCCTGGATGACCACTTCGCCACGATCGTGGCAGCAATTGAACAAGGCCGCGCCACATATTCGAACATCCACCGCTTCCTCACCTATCACCTGACAGACAATGTTGCCGAACTGACGCCCTTCGTCATCTGGGCGCTGTCAGGCGGGCAGTTTCCGCTCGCGCTGGGCGTCCTGCAGATCCTCGCCCTCGACATTGGAACCGACCTGCTTCCCGCACTCGCATTGGGCGGTGAAAAGCCAGGAAAAGGAGTTCTGAAACGGCCACCGGAGAGGCGGCACCTCATGGACCGTCAGCTGATGTTCCGGGTGTTTTGCGTGCTGGGGCCTGTGGAGGCAGTGATGGAGATGACGGCGTTTTCGGTGGTGCTTTTCGGCGGCGGGTGGATGCGCGGGGATGCCCAGGACACCGGCCTGGTGATGGCGGCGTCCGGAGCCGCCTTTAGCGCCGTCGTCCTCGGACAGCTCGCGAACGCCTTTGCCTGCCGCAGCGCCAGCCTGCCGCCGTGGAAGCTGGGCTGGCTCACCAACCGTCTGCTGTCCTGGGCCGTCCTCGCGGAAGTCGGAGCCTTGGCCGTGTGCTTGTTCGTTGTTCCTTTTGCTGCGCTGCTGGGGCACCTCCCGCCGCCGCCGGCTGGGTTCGTTGTCGCCGCCGTGGCGGTACCGGCAGTGTTCGCCGCAGACTGGGCTTACAAGAGGCTTCGGCGGCCCGCCGGCGGCGCGTAGCTTTTCACCGCACGCCAGTCCGCAGGACCAAAGCCTCTGCTGCGTCCCCGGTTCCGCCGGGAGGATCAAGCCATGAATGCACGGACGACGACAGACGTTTACGTGGTGTCGCTTGAAGACGTAGGGATGGACGATGTACCCGCCGTGGGCGGCAAGAACGCCTCGCTGGGTGAACTGAGCCGCTCCCTGATCCGTTCGGGTGTCCGGGTGCCGGAGGGCTTTGCCACCACAGCCTCCGCCTACCGGGCCTTCGTTGGCGCCAACGGCATCGAACCAGGGATCCGTGCCTCGATTGAGGCGTACCGGGCAGGCAGCACAACCCTGCGGGAAGCCGGCGAAACCATCAGGGAGCTTTTCCTCGGCGGGGAGTTTCCGCCGGACATCGCCGCCGGCATACGGGACTACTACAGGGGCTTATCCGAGCGGTCGGGGCAGGCCAGGGCATCGGTGGCCGTTCGGAGCAGCGCCACCGCCGAAGACCTTCCAGATGCGAGTTTCGCAGGCCAGCAGGAAACCTTCCTGAACATTTCAGGCGAGCGGGAGGTCCTGGAGGCCTGCAGGCGGTGCTATGCCTCGCTGTTTACAGACCGGGCCATCAGCTACCGGGAAATCAAGGGTTTCGACCATCTGGAGGTGGCCCTGTCCATAGGCGTGCAGCGGATGGTGCGTGCGGATATCGGGGCCTCCGGAGTGATGTTTTCCATTGACACAGAGTCGGGCTTTCCCCGCAGTGTCCTGATCAGCGCCGCCTGGGGACTGGGGGAAACAATAGTGCAGGGGACCATCAATCCCGACAAGTACCAGGTCTTCAAACCGTTGCTGTCCGACCCGCGGTTCGCCCCCATCATCGAAAAGACCATCGGCGCCAAAGAACGGAAGATGATCTACCGGCGCGGCAGCCACGCGCGCACCCGGACCATCGACACCACGGACCGGGAACGGCGCTCGCTGGTGCTCAACGATTCCGAGATCCTGACGCTGGCGCGGTGGGCGGTGGCGGTAGAGGAGCATTACGGACGGCCTATGGACATGGAGTGGGCCAAGGACGGTTCCAGCGGCGAACTCTTTATGGTCCAGGCTCGTCCGGAGACGGTACAGGCCCGGCGAAGCGCTTCAGTCTTCCGCATTTACCACCTCCGTGGATCTGGCCCGCTGCTGGTATCCGGCGCGGCGATCGGGGAGTCGATAGTGCATGGTTCTGTCTGTGTTGTGCGGGATGCCCGGGACATCGGGCAGTTCCGGGACGGCGCTATCCTGGTAGCCCAGATGACCGACCCTGACTGGGTTCCCATCATGCAGCGCGCCGCCGGTATCGTCACGGACCACGGCGGCCCGACGAGCCACGCCGCGATTGTGAGCAGGGAACTTGGAGTCCCGGCCGTAGTGGGGACGGGGAATGCCACGTCAGTCCTCGACGAAGGAACGTCCATCACGCTTTCCTGCGCCGGGGGTGAGGATGGCAGCGTTTACGACGGCACTCTGGCTTTCGACATCGAAGAGGTCGACCTCGGCACCCTGCCCACAACGCGGACTTCTGTCATGGTCAACATCGCCAGCCCTTCGGCTGCCTTCCAATGGTGGCGCCTGCCTGCAGCCGGCGTGGGCCTTGCACGGATGGAATTCATCATCAGCAACCTCATCCGGATCCATCCCATGGCGCTCGTGCATCCCGAGCGCGTCACCCATCCTGGCGACGCTGAACGCATGAAGGAGCTCACCTCCGGACGGGCGGACCTGCAGGAATACTTTGTCGATGCACTGGCCACCGGGGTTGCCAAGATTGCCGCACCCTATTACCCGTTGCCCGTGATCGTCAGGCTGAGCGACTTTAAGAGCAACGAGTACGGACACCTGATCGGTGGGCGTTCCTTCGAAGCAGCCGAAGAGAATCCCATGCTGGGCTTCCGCGGAGCCTCGCGCTACTACGACAAGCGCTACCGGGAAGGCTTTGCCTTGGAATGCCGGGCGCTGAAGAGGGTGCGCGGGAAGCTCGGTTTCTCCAACGTCATCATTATGGTTCCGTTCTGCCGCACCACCCGCGAGGCTGACCTGGTGATCAATGAGTTGGCACGAAACGGGCTGGTCCGTGGTGAGGAGGGGCTACAGGTTTACATGATGTGTGAGATTCCTTCGAATGTCATCCTCGCCTCGGAATTCGCACGCCGCTTCGATGGATTCTCCATCGGGTCCAATGACCTGACCCAGCTTGTCCTGGGGGTGGACCGCGACTCCGAACAGCTGGCCGGGCTTTTTGATGAACGGGACGAGGCAGTGAAGTCGATGATCGCCGAGGTCATCGCCAAGGCGCATGCGGCCGGGATCAAGATCGGCATCTGCGGCCAGGGCCCAAGCAACCACCCGGATTTCGCGGCGTTTCTGGTGAAGGAGGGCATCGACTCCATTTCGCTCAACCCCGACACGTACCTCAAGACCGTTCCGGTGATCGCAGCGGCCGAGAATCAGGAATGATGACCAGGCTTGGCCTCCTGACCAGCGGCGGCGACTGCCCGGGGCTGAACGCCGTGATCCGCGGTGCCGTGCTGAGCGGCGTCGTGTCCTATGGATATGACTTCGTGGGATTCCGGGACGGATGGAAAGGGGTGCTGGAAGGGGACGTGGTTCCGTTGCCCAGGCATGCCGTGCGGGGAATTGCCAGGTTTGGCGGGACCATACTTGGCACATCGCGGACCAACCCGCTGACTTCAGGCGGAGCGGAAGCGGTGCGCGAAAGCCTGCGCCGCCTTGCCGTCGATGGGCTGGTCGCCATCGGTGGAGAGGGAACCCTGGCGGCAGCGCAGGAGCTGGCCAAACGGGGAATAAACGTTGTCGGAGTCCCAAAGACCATCGACAACGACCTGGACGCCACGGATGTCACATTCGGCTTCGACACCGCAGTCCAGACGGCAACGGAGGCCATCGACCGGCTGCGCACCACGGGGGAGTCGCACCACCGCTGCATGATCGCCGAAGTCATGGGCCGGAACGCCGGCTGGATTGCCCTGCATGCCGGTATGGCTTCCGGCGCCCACGCCATCCTCATCCCGGAACTCACGGTCTCTTTGCGGCAGGTCGCCGCCTGGGTGGAGTCCGCCCATAGCCGCGGGAGGGCACCTCTCGTGGTTGTATCCGAGGCATTTGTCCTGGAGGGCCAGGATTCACCCTTTTCGCCCAGGGGCCTGGACACTTTTGGCAGGCCCAGGCTGGGCGGAATCAGCGTACTGCTGGAGCACCAACTGCAGGAGCTGACGGGAATCGAAACGAGGGCCACCATTCTGGGCCACATCCAACGGGGCGGTGCCCCTACCGCCTTTGACAGGGTCCTGGCCACGCGGCTGGGCTTTGCAGCCGTCGATTCAGCCGCAAACGGCCGCTGGGGAACTATGGTGTCGCTGCGTGGGACCACCATCGTCAACGTCGGCTTCGATGCTGCGCTGGGCCGGCTCAAGACTGTTCCCGAGGACCGCTACCAGGAGGCAGCAATCCTGTTCGGCTGATCCCGGGCCGGACCCTGCTGTCAACCCCGGGTTATCTCAATCTTTCGTGCAGGTGGCTGCTGGGCGGCCGTAGGCACGGGCGTCCGGACCTCCAGCACCCCGTCCTTGTAGGAGGCAGTGATGTCCTCCTGCTGAACGCCGTCGGGCAGAGCGAGCCTCCGGACGAATGAACCATAGCGGAACTCCGAGCGGTAACTGTTCTTATCCTTCTGCTCGGACTTTTCCCTGCGCTCGGCCTTGATCTCAAGGGCACCGTCAACGATGGTGACGCTGACGTCCTTGTCCGGATCGATTCCCGGGAGTTCGGCCCGGACCACGAGGGTGTTGCCCTCAACCGATTCTTCGACGCGGATCCCCGAGGCCACGGTGTCACCTTCGAAAAGTCTTTCGATCATCTCGACGGGGGAGCGCCGGGTGTCAAACCATTTCATCAAATCAGCCATGTCTTCCTCCTGGTTTGGATGGCTATCGGTGCATCACTGCCCGACTCCTTAAGGGTCGGGGACAGGGCACCGAGGACCCAGAGGCTTTGGTCCTGTCGCCGCTGCTGGCAAAGCCACACGCATTGCCGGAGCGCGGCGACCCGGCGGGACAGGGGGGGGCTAGGATCAGTTCCATGAGCAACTCCGCTTCGGAATCCCCCACGGAAGTCCTCGTCCCGGCTGACTGCTGGAAGTATCTGGAGTCCTCCTACATAGGCCGGCTGGCCGTGATCAACGGTTCAGTCCCCGAGATCTTTCCCGTGAACTTCATGGTTATCGGAGGCAAGGTGGTCTTTCGAACTGCCGCCGGCACGAAACTTCATGCCCTCCTCAGTGGCACCGCCGTGGCCTTTGAAGCGGATGGGCTGAACGCTTACGCCACCGAAGTCTGGAGCGTTGTGGTCAAGGGAAGGCCAGGGCCGTTTGAGGGAGATCCGGCGACCCTTCAGGAGGGTCCGGACCGCGGGCCCTGGCAGCCCGGAACCAAAGACCACCTCGTCCAAATCGTCCCCTGGGAGGTCTCCGGGCGCAGGTTTGCGGTTTCACCGCGCACACGCTGGTGGCCCCCGCAGGACTTTGCAGCAGACTGGCTCTAAGGAGGCGTCATCTTCACAGGCGGATCAGCGGGGTACCGCCTTGCATGGGCCCGGCTCAGCGCCACGACCGCAAGGATGGCGACGGCGGCGGCGGCGAGGGCGGCAGCCGTGAGTCCTGGAGGTGGCCATTCGAGCATAAAGAACTCCTGCAGGACGGGGACGGTCATCAGGAGCACCAGGGCCAGGCACATGGCTGCGATGATGGCCAGGCGCAGGGCGCTGACGGGGCGGCTGACGGCTGCCAGGACAGACAGGCCTACGAGGGACAACGTCAGCACGGAGGCGGTGCGGCTGGCTCCGACGCTGAAGCCCGCCGCACCAACGGAATACACCTGGACAGCCATGACCGCCGCGGTGACGACGATTCCAGTCGGGAGTGCCATCGCCAGGGACCGTCGGAGAAAGCCGGGCCGGTAGCGGCGGCTGTTACTCATCAGGGCCAGGAAGAACGCGGGGATACCGATGGTCAGGCCGTCAGTGGCGGACAGTTGCCGGGGCAGGAAGGGAAAGTTCCACATCAGGGCTCCGAAAAGCACGGACAGGGCAACAGCGTAGGTTGTTTTGCTCAGGAACAGCACCGAGACCCGCTCAATATTGGCGATGACCTGGCGTCCTTCGGCCAGGACCGCGGGTAGCCTGTCAAAGCGCCCGTCCAACAGGACCAGGCGGGCCACGGCCTTGGTGGCGGGTGCCGCCGTGTCCATGGCGATGCCGATGTCTGCCTCCTTTAAGGCCAACGCGTCATTGACGCCGTCGCCCGTCATGGCCACGGTGTGCCCCATCCGCCGCAGGGCAAGCACCATGTCTTTCTTCTGTTGGGGCGTCACGCGGCCGAACACAGAAAAACTTTCGAGCGTTTCCTCCAACTTTTTCGCATCCTGGGGCAGGTGACGCGAGTCGTAGCCTTCGCCGACGTCGAGCCCCACCTCACGTGCGACAGCCGAGACCGTCCGGTGGTCATCGCCGGAGAGGATCTTGACGCCAACGCCCTGCCGGCGGAAGTAGGACAAAGTCTGTGCGGCATCCGGGCGGACCTTTTCCCGGAAAGTCACCAGTGCGGCCGCAGCCAGGCCCCGCGGCAGCCGGGCGTCGTCGGGATTCCCTTTGGGCGCGGTTTCCTGTGTGTGGGCCAGGACCAGCGTGCGGAGGCCCGTTGATGCGAGGCGGCGGGCCTGTGCCAGGACAACATTGGTGCTTCCGCTACCCCCTGGCAACGCCATCTCAGGGGCACCCAGCACCCAGGTCCCCGCAGCGACGTGGGGCGGAAGGAAACTGGCGGCACTCCACTTTCTGGCGGAGGAGAAGGGAACGACGGCGGTCGGGGCCCGGTCGCCATCGAAGCCGAAGGTGCCAGCAAGGCAGCGCGCCGTGGCGTTGGCTTGGGGGTCCGAGCCGAACCATCCCAGGGCCTCCTCCCAGCCCGACGGGGGCGGCCCGCCTACGGCATGCACGCCGTCGAAAACCACCTTGCCTTCAGTCAGCGTGCCAGTCTTGTCGAGGCAGAGAACGTCCACACGGGCAAGGCCCTCCACAGCGGCCAGTTCCTGCACCAGCACCTTGTGGCGGGCAAGACGGACGCCCCCTACGGCGAACGCAACGCTGGTCATCAGCACGAGGCCCAGGGGGATCATCGCGATAGCTCCGGCCACCGCTCCAACGAGCGCCTCTACCCACGTCCCGGTTCGGAAAGCGGCGTCCCAGCCGCCTTTGGCCTGCATCTGGCCGTTGGTGATGACGGCCACCACGGGGAACAGCGCCCAGCTGATCCACCGAAGGACGCGGTTGATCCCGTTGCGGATCTCTGAATTGACGAGGGAGAAACGTTTGGCTTCCGCCGTGAGCAGGCTGGCATACGAACCCGCCCCCACAGCGACCACCCTCGCCATTCCCTGGCCGGCGTTGATCGTGGAGCCGGACAGCACCGCCGAGCCCCGGTCCTTGTTCACGGGTTCTGACTCACCCGTGAGGAGGGACTCGTCAACTTCCAGGCCATTGTCGTCGACGATGACGGCGTCGGCTACGACTTGGTCGCCGGCCTGCAGGACGGCGATGTCGTCCAGGACCACGTCCGCAACCGCGATTTCCTGGACCTGGCCGTCGCGGAGCACCCTGGCCTGCGGGGCATCCATGACTGCCAGCCGGTCAAGCAGCCGCTTGGCCCGGAACTCCTGGACCACGCCGATCACGGCGTTGCTGAGTGCGGCGAATCCGAAGAGCGCATCCTGCCACTGCCCGAGGACGAGCAACAGCAGGAAGCAACCACCAACAATACCGTTGAAGAGAGTCAGCACGTTGGCACGGACGATTTGCCAGAGGGTGCGGCTCGAGTTGTCTGGGACGGCGTTGGCCAGCCCCGCGAGCGTGCGCTCCTTCACCTCCTGCGTGGAGAGGCCGGATCCTGCGGGAGCGTCAGCCCCGGGCGGAAAGGGAGCCGCTGCCGTGCCCACCGGCTAGCCTCAAGGTGCGGGAGTGAGGGCCGCCCCGAGGGTCCTTCCCCATTCGCGCGCCCGGTCGAGTTCACCCGGCAAAAGCTGGTTGGTGGCATCAACGAGGAAACTTGCAGGCTCAGCGACAAGCTCAAGGCCGTGCTGCTTGAGTCGTTTGGCTATCCCCTTGGACGCCTGTCCGGTCAGCAGTTTGTTGCCCTCCAGCCGGGTATCGAAAGCGGCAGCTTTCCCGGTTGCCTTGTCCAGGGCATCAAACCATGCCCGCAAACCCTGTCCGCCGGCCGCCGCGTCCGGGACCAGTCCCTTCTCAGGGTGTTCGAGGGCGTCCTTGACCGCCAGTTCCCACATGGGCCTCCTGCTCATGCCATGGATGTGGGTGGGCCCTCCGACTACCAGGAGATTGGTGGCCGTGGGATCGGTCCCGGCCGCCTCGTCGACGGACATCACCAATGGTTCGGCTACCTCCTGCAGGCCTTGTGCTATCGCGTCCGCGACGGCATGCGTGTTGCCGTAGAGGGATTCGTAAACAATGGCTGCCTTCATGGCGTTGCCTTCCGATCGAGTGCCGACGCCAGGTTCCTGGCCCAGCCGGCTGCCTTTTCGAGTTCCCCGGCGCGCAGGGGCCCTTCGGTGCCCCGGACGTAGAACGGGGTGGGATCGGAAATGATGTGCGCGCCGCCATCGGTCAGCAGCTTGGTCATTTTCCGGGCGGCGTCGCCATGGATGAAGAAGCGGACGCGGGTGTCGAATGCTGCGGCCCTGATGCCCTTGAGCCTGCCGTCGCCCAATCGCGTCAAGAGTTGCGTGATTTTGGGCGTGGGCCGCCACCCGTTGATGGGGGAACCGACGATGAGGAAATCGCCAGTTGCCAGGGTTCCGGGGTTGAACTCCGAGACGGAGACTGCTGCAGCGCGGAGAGGTTTGAGGTTCTGCGAGATGGCCTCGGCAACCGCCTGGGTGTTCCCGTATGCGGAGTCGTAAACGACGTAGCCTTTCATGCCGCAATCACTACCTTAAGTGCGTTGGTCTCCGCGGCCCGGGCGAATGTGTCGTAGGCCTCCATGAACTGGTCAAAGCGGAAACGGTGTGTGGCGAACTTTTCCGCGGGCAGTTTGTTCTGGGCCACAAGCTTCAGCAGCATCGGGGTGGTGTTGGCGTTGACGAGGCCCATGCTGATGTTGATGTTCTGGATCCAGAGGCTCTCTACGTGGAGTTCCACGGATTTGCCGTGCACGCCGACGTTGGCGACGTTCCCGCCGGGCCGGACCACCTCCGTGCACATGGTGAACGTTGCGGGAATGCCCACTGCCTCGATCGCCACATCCACGCCCTGGCCGTCTGTCAGGGCCATCACCCGTCCCTTCCAGTCGCCGTCGTCCGAGCGGACAACGTCGGTGGCGCCGAACTCCCGGGCCTTTGCAAGGCGGTTCGCGTCCAGGTCCACGGCGATAACGGTGGCCGCTCCGTAAAGCCCTGCGGTGGCGATTGCGGCCAGCCCGACCGGGCCTGCCCCGACTACCGCTACTGTGTCGCCGGGCTTGACCCTGCCGTACTGCACACCGATTTCGAAGCCTGTCGGGAGAATGTCCGACAACATGACCGCCTCCTCGTCGCTGACGCCGTTGGGCAGCAGGTGCAGGGAGTTTTCGGCGTACGGGACGCGCACGAATTCGGCTTGCGTCCCGTCGATCAGGTGTCCGAAGACCCAGCCAATGCCCGAAGCGCCCTCGTCGCCCATGCAGTGCGAATAGAGGCCGGCCTTGCAGTTGACACAATGGCCACAGGATTTGATGCAAGAGATGATCACGCGGTCACCCGGTTTCAGGCTGGTCACTGACGCGCCAACCTCAGTGACGGTCCCCACCCCTTCGTGACCGAGGATCCGCCCATGGGCCACGGCCGGCACATCCCCTTTGAGGATATGCAAATCCGTCCCGCAGATGGTGGTGGTGTCAACCTTAACGATGGCATCGGAGGGATTCCGAATCACCGGAGCGGGCACTTCTGTCCAGGATTTCTTGCCTGGGCCCCCGTAAACCATTGCTTTCATGAGTGTTCCTGCCTGTTGTTGATCACGGGCTCAAAGCGCGCGGAGTGCCGCTCCACCTCAACGATGCCGCCCGCTCGGCCCGGCGGTAAGGGACGAAGGTCCCGGAAATTTCGACGGCGGCAGTTCAGGTCTTCGAATTACCTGCGGTCCCATCCGGCTGCGGCTGCCGGGAAATCAGGACGGGTCCAGTGGCGTGGTGAAGGACTGCATGGGCACTTGACCCGATGGTTCCTCTCAGGAGTCCCCATCCCTTGCTGCCGACCACGATGAGGGCGGCACCGCGGGCGGTGTTGAGGAGCGCCCGCGGGACGGAACTGTCCTGCGCGATGTGCTGTCTGACACTCACGTCCGGAGCCATCGCGCGGGCGCTCTCAGCGGCTGTGATGAGGAGGCGGCGGGCGGCTTCCTGGCCACCTCCGGGCTTGTTGGCCGGGCCGTCGTGGGGCTGAATGACGTGGATGATCATCAGGTCCGCTCCCGTGGCACTGGCCATGGCACAGGCAATACCAAGCGCGCCCGCCGACCCGGAGGAGTCAATTCCTACCACGACGCGCCCCTCCGGGTTCTGATCGAACCGGATGACCGCCACGGGACAGGACGCCGTCGCCGCGAGTTCCAGGCTTACTGATCCCACCAGGAGTCCCATAAAGCCTCCGATCCCGCGGCTGCCAAGAACCAGCATCCGCGAATTATCCGCGATTCGACGAAGATGGCCGGCAGGGAGTCCGTACAGGAGGCTGCCTCGGGTCCTGACTCGGGGCGCCGCGGACAACGCCTCAGCTTGCCCCTCATCGAGGATGGACTGCGCCTGATGTTGCAGCCCGCTTCCGGATATGCCTTTGACGGGTCCAAGGTCATTGGTCAGCAACGGCCAGAGCGAGCAATGGACCACTTGCAGCTCACAGTCCATGAGCGCTGCGTGCCGTGCTGCCCAACGTACAGCGAGGGCTGCCTCGGGTGACCCGTCGTAGCCGACGACGACGCTGTCAGGGGAGGTCATGGCTGGACCTGGTCTGGCGGCCGCCTTCCGCGCGGCTGTCCTGAAGTATCCGAGAGCCCTGGCGGCAAGTCGGTACCGTGCGCCACCAGGACCGGGCATTTGGCGTGCTCCGCGACTGTTGCGCTGACCGCACCCAGCAGCAGGCCTTCGAATCCTCCGTGGCCGCGACTGCCCATAACCACGATCTGGGCATGCTTGCTTTCTTCGACAAGTACCTTGGCCGCCTGACCTCGTAAGGCGACGACCTCGAGTCCGTCAGGGGGCGCGCCGTCGAACGCCTCGTCCACGGCCGCAGCACAGATCCGCCTGGCTTCATCTTCAGGGTTCCACACAACTGGCGTGAAGGTACCGACTGCAATCTGGAATTGCCAGCATGCCACCGCCCGGATGTGGGCATTGAGCAGCGGTGCCAAGGCCCGGGCCCACCGCAGGGCGAGGATGGACGGAGCGCTTCCGTCCACGCCCACGACTATTGCCGGCAGCTCAGGTGTTAGTTCCATGGTCATTCTCGGCGTCCTGGCTGACCACCAGTACTGGGCAATGTGCGTGTGCTGCGCAGGCTGCGCTGACTGAACCCATGAGCTGGCCGAGCAAGCCGCCATGGCCCCGCCGGCCGACTACCAGCATTTGGGCATTCCGGCTTTCCTCCACAAGAACTTTCGCTGGCGACCCCACTTTGACAATGGCAGAGAGGTGTTCCGGGCGTTCCGGGCCGAAGGCCCTGTCGATAGCCTGTTCCATGAGCCGCCGGGCAACGGCCTCAAGTTCCGCTGCGGGGTCAATGCCGCTGCCAGGCGGAAGATGTTCCGGAAGGTAGAAGTCCGAGTAGCCCAGGCAGGTGATGACCTGCAAAGGCGCAGCCAACGCGGACGCCAACCGACCGGCAAGGCGCAGGGCTGCGGGAGAGTATTCGGAACCGTCGATTCCGACAACAATGCGTTCGCTGTCAGCCATGGCAGTACTTTCCCCCAGGATCCGGCAGCGCGCCTAGGGCCGAAGGTCACCCCGGGGGCCTGTCTTTCCTGATGCCTATCAGACCTGCGGAAGCAACACGGCAGCTCCCGAGTAGGCGTCTGTGGACAGGTCCAGCAGTGCCTGGTCTGCGCTTGTCCACGCATAAGCAACAGTGGTGGGGCGGAGGGGTATCCGTTCTGCCAGCGACAGAAATTCCCGACCGTCGGCCCGGGTGTTGGCCGTGACGCTGCGGAGGTGGCGCTCCTGGAAGAGGTCTTTCTGGTAGTCCAGAACCGGTATCTCGCTCAAGTGGATGCCGGCGACGGCGAGGGTCCCGCCCCGGTCCAGGGCGCGCAGCGCAACCGGGACCAGTCCACCCGCCGGAGCGAAGAGGATGGCCGCGTCCAGCAGAGCGGGTGGCTCGGCCTCAGCGGGTCCGGCGAATTCCGCCCCAAGCCTGAGGGCCAGGCTCTGCGCGGCTGACGATCGGGTCATCACGTAGACGCGTGCATCTTCGTAGATGGCCATCTGCGCCGTCAGGTGGGCCGACGCGCCAAAGCCGTAAATGCCGAGTTTGCCTCCTGGTGGAAGGCCGGACGAACGAAGCGCCCTGTATCCGATGATCCCCGCGCACAGCAAGGGCGCGGCCTGCTCGTCGGTGAATACATCGGGTATCCGGTAAGCGAAGTCCTGGTGCACAGTCATCAGTTCCGCGTAGCCGCCGTCGACATCCCAGCCGTTGAATGCTGGGGTAAGGCAGAGGTTCTCCGATCCGCGCTGACAGAACCTGCAGGCGCCGCAGGTGCGGGCCAGCCAGGCTGCTCCCACGCGCTCGCCAAGGCGAAACCGGGAGCTGCCGGCTCCCAGCCCGATGACTTCCCCGACGACTTCATGGCCAGGGATGCGTCGGACGGCCCTGGGCCGGAGGTCTCCTTCGGCAAGGTGAAGGTCCGTGCGGCATACACCACAGGCAAGTACCGAGAGCAGAATCTCCGACGCGCCCGGTGATGGATCCGGACGTTCGCCCAGTTGCAGCGGACCTGACGCGATAGGGCCAGGCTCTTCAACCCACCATGCCCTCATGAAGGGTCATCCCAGCCCGGCGCGGGTGGCCTCATCCAAGGGACCGCCCCAGGTGAGCGGGGCAGCGAGATTGAAACGCCGTCCGGTACCACTCTCGGGTTCAACGCGGAGGAAATGGTCCTTACGGACGGTTTCCCAGGGGAACAGTATGTGCCCGACGGAGTCCAGCGGTTCGCGGGTCCGGCTGTTCACCCAGACGGCAAGCCGGCCCACGGAATCACCCCGCAGCAAATCCCAGCATTCTTCAGTTGGCAGCACGGCGGTCTCCGGTAGGGGTGCATCTGTGGTCATGCCTGTGATCCTAGGTAGCGGGTGCGTCCGGATGTAGGGCACAAAGACCCCTAAAACCAACCGACGTGGCTGGAATGCCGGTGCCTGCCAGGGGTAGTCTGAATGCACCGGCTGCAGCCGGCCGGCCCGTGTGGATCTCTGTCCAACGGAAGGCGGTTCTTCCTTGAATAAACCCCAGCAACCCCGCCGGGGAACGGATTCCCCGCAAACCGTTGCCAGCTCACGGATCGATGAGCTCCTCACCGACTTTGTTGAACGTGCCGAGGAGTTGGAGAGTGCCCAGCAACGGATGCAGGGGCTCCTGAGCGCGGTAGTGGCCCTGGCCGAGGACCTGAGCCTGGAGGCGGTGCTGCACAGGGTGGTCAGCTCAGCCTGCCACCTTCTCCAGGCCGAATACGGTGCTTTGGGAGTCATTGGACACGACCATGCGCTGAGCCATTTCATCACCGTGGGAATCGATGAGGAAGTGGCCCGTAAGATCGGCCCACTCCCCACGGGACATGGCGTTCTCGGCCTGTTGATCCGCGACCCGAAGCCGTTGAGGCTGCATGACCTTAGCCAGCATCCAGACGCCTACGGGTTTCCCAAGAACCACCCACCGATGAAATCGTTCCTCGGTGTGCCGATCCGCGTCCGCGACGTTGTGTTCGGGAACCTATACCTCACCCAAAAAAGAGGCGGCGGGGACTTCACGGAAGAAGACGAGGAGCTGGCCGAATCGTTTGCTGCAGCCGCCGGCGTCGCGATCGAAAACGCCAGGCTCTACGACGATGCCCGGCGCAGGACCGCTTGGCTGCAGGCCTGCATGGAGGTGACCGGCAGGATGATGGGCGACGAGGAGACGCCGGACGGCCAGAACGGTGAACTGGACATGATCGTCGCCAGGGCACTCCGCGAGTCCGGCTCATTCCTTGCCCTCATCCTCGTCCAAGAGGAGCTTCCCACCGGGTTCCGCGTCGCAGGAGCTGCGGGCAGCCGCGCCCCGCAGTGGGTTGGACGGCTTCTAACGTTGGACCCAAGGGCGATTCAGGCCGTTCTGGCCACTGGCAAGGCCGCTGTCATTGAGGACGCACCGTCGGCTCTCGGCGTCGCCGAAGGGCTGCCCGCCGGCCGGCTCCTGGTCATAGACCTGAGTGCCAGGGGCACCCACCACGGGCTCCTGGTCCTCGTTCGCGAAGGAGCCGGCACGTTCAGCCCGACAGACCTGGAAATGGGTACGGTCTTCGGTTCGCATGTGGCACTGGCGCTCGAACTGGCACGTGCACATCGGATGCGGGAACAGATTGCAGTCTTCAGCGACAGGGACAGGATTGCCCGTGACCTCCATGACCTCGTCATACAGCGCCTGTTCGCTGCCGGGCTCAGTATCCAGAGTCTGCGGCGGTACATGAGCGGAGATTCCGCTGCCCGGACCATCCAGGCTGTGACCGCCGAACTCGACGAAACCATCCGCGAACTCCGCAACACCATCTATTCACTCAGCGAAGCGGCCCCGGAGAAGGAACTCCTCAGTAGCCGTGTCCTGCAGGCGGTCCGCAGCGGCTCGCATTCCCTGCTATTTGTTCCGCTGCTGACCCTGACCGGGCCCATCGACGACATCCGGGATGAAGAAACTGCTTTGAACATCCTGGCGGTGATTACTGAGGGGCTGAGCAATGCCGTTCGCCATTCCGGGGGTGACATCATCCAAGTGAAGGTGGCGGTGAATGATGGACAGGCCACCGTCAGCATTCAGGACAACGGTGCGGGGTTCACTTCCCCCGCACCGGGTAACGGCCTCGTGAACATGGAACGCAGGGCGAACTCGCTGGGCGGCTCTTTCAAGGTTTCCAGCTCACCGGAATCGGGAACATCAGTCACCTGGAGGGCTCCGGTCTTTTGAGCCTTACTGCTCATGATGCTGTGCCACATGGACCGCGGCCTGCGTCCGCCGTTCAAACCCCAGCTTCGCCAGCAGCGACGATACGTAGTTCTTGACCGTCTTCTCCGCCAGGAGCATCCGTTCGCCGATCTGCCGGTTTGTCAGTCCTTCCCCGACGAGCTCCAGAACCCTGCGCTCCTGCCGGGTCAGCGATGCCAGCCTGGGGTCCACTCGCTCCGGTTCCGCCAGTCCCTGGACAATCCTGGCCTTCAGCTCGGCATCAAACAGGGACTCACCCTTGGCCGCCCGGCGCAGTGCGCCGATCAGGTCCGACCCGCCAATCTCCTTCAGGACGTACCCGGACGCCCCAGCCAGGACCGCGCCCCGAAGCGCCTGCTCGTCGTCGTAGCTTGTCAGGATCAGGCAATTGATTGTTTCGTCCACTGAATGGACATCACGGCAAACCTCGATCCCCGTGCCGTCCGGTAGACGGGCATCAAGAATTGCCACGTCCGGGCGCAACGCTGGAATTCGGCGGGCCGCCTCTGCTGCAGAGCCGGACATCCCAACCACAACGAATCCTTCGCTTTCCAGAAGGTCCTGCAGTCCCCGCCGAACGAGCTCGTGGTCGTCAAGAACGAATACCCGGACAGCATGGGCTACCACGTCAGTTCCTTGTTCCGCTGCGGTTGAGGCGTTCATCGTGATCCCTTCTGCGCACCCCTTCCAACCCCATAAGGGCCTGTTCTGCGCCTGACTCATTCTTTAGGAAACGGTGGCGACGCGGCAAGGGTCCAATGGCCCGCTCCGCGGACTTGCACGACTCTTCATCCCACCACCCGCCCCTCCCGGTTTACACGGCTGCTGATGCCGTGAGGTCCCTGGCCAGCTTTGAAGGCACGATTTTGATGCGCAGATTGACCTGGAGGTGGCATGCGTGCCACTTTTGTTCCGGCGGGACACATCCTCGCTGCCGCGCACATCCGGCTGACTGTGCAGGGCGTGCGCAGGCACTTCACTGGTGACCTGGGCAGGCCCCACGATCCACTGATGCACCCCCGCAAGCACTCCGTATGACCTATATCACTCAGGGCGAGCCGGGCGCTTCCGATGCTTTGAGGGTGCGCATCAGGCACGAACTGGGCTGGAACGCCAGGGTGCCCGAGCACAACGAAGCAGTGGCGATCAACCACCCGCGCAAGTGTTCCCGAACCAGGAATGCTGCGGGGGACCGCAGGCGCGCCCTCCCACCGCGCACTCCTACGGAAAGATCCTGAGCGCAGTGTCCCAGTTGAAATGCTGGTGCTCGGGGCTCACCTGCAGGCCCATGACAACCAGCATGAAGGCCTCAAGTTCGCGCGACCGCCGCAGGGGCCCGACATCGATGGGCCGCATACCTGCCGCTGCTGCCACGGCGCTGACTTTTTCCTTGGCCTGCTCCGAATCACCGGCAATAAAGACGTCCAGGTGCTGCCCACCGACTTTTCCGGCTTCCAAGGTGGTGGGGAACGTCGTGTTGAATGCCTTGACCACCTCCGCGCGTCCATTCAGCAGCCGGGCCGTTTCTTCGGCGGCTGACACGCCCGGCTCTGTGGTCAGCCGGTCGAAGTTCGAGACGTCCACAGTGTTGCTGATATCCACAACGACACGTCCGTCGAGGGAGTCACCGATTTCCAGGATGGCGTTATGCACTTCCTTGTGCGGGATGGCGAAGAAAACAATTGCTCCTGTGACGGCAGCCCCGGTTACGCCTCCTGTGGCGCCCGGGCCGAGGCTCTCCACCAGGTCCCGTGTCCTGGAGCCATCACGACCCAGAATCTGTACCGGGTTGTTCCCTCGCAGCATGACAGTGGCCAGCGCGCGGGCCATGTGCCCGCTGCCGATAATGCTGATGTTGGTCATGATCTTCCTTCGCCGGAACGCCTGGGACTGGCGTGTCCATCCAGTAGACAGCCTTCCCCGGCAGGGCAACAGGGACGAAAGCCCCGGAACCATGGCGGGGCTTAAGGCACTGGCAGTTCAGCGCCTCAGCGGGAGACTGGGTGAGTGGCAGTACGAGGAGGCAGGCTTTGAAAGGGCGTGAGGTCCTTTGCGGGCTTTCCGGTTCCGG
The DNA here is from genome assembly GCF_024294965.1 of Pseudarthrobacter humi. Classification (NCBI taxonomy): domain Bacteria; kingdom Bacillati; phylum Actinomycetota; class Actinomycetes; order Micrococcales; family Micrococcaceae; genus Pseudarthrobacter; species Pseudarthrobacter humi. The sequence goes on along the minus strand of NZ_JANCLV010000003.1, from coordinate 257,716 downwards.
CACCGGCCGTGGGGCCGCCGAGTGGGCTGCGCAGAGGGCTGAGGCGCTGGGTCTCCGGCTGCGTTTGGTGCGGGTAGTGCCCGAACACTCTTATTACCGGACACCGTCGCGGTACGCTGATGCCGTCGCCGAGGCACAGGCCTTGCTGGACAGTGATCGCGACCGGCTGGGCGCATGGCATCCAACGATACAGATCCTTACCTGCTGGCAACCGGGGGAGCCTGCCCCGGTCCTCAGTAAGCTGTCCGTTGGAGCCGAGATGACAGTTCTCGGTTCGGACCGTTCAGGGGACCGGCGAGGCGAAGGGTTCGGTTCGGTGAGCTTCCAGGCCGCCGTCCTCTGCCAAAGTCCCGTCGCCGTCATCCCGGCCCGAAGGACGGCGAACCAGGCAGGCGTTGTGGTTGGCATCGACGGATCGACCCACTCGGCAGCTGCACTCACGACAGCTGCGGAGGAAGCCCGCCGGTGCGGAGAGGAACTGACTATCCTGCACGTAGTGGCGACAACGCTGCCACCGGCAGGCCCGGGAGCGGCAGCCGCCAATGGTCGTGAGCCCGATCCCGAGGCCCTCGTCTCAGCAGCGTCAGGACGCGTCCGTGTGCTCTTTCCCGGGCTGCGTGTCCGAGAAGTGGTCCAAAAGGATGATTTTCCAGCCAACTCACTGGCCGGTGCCGCCGTACAGGCAAAGCTGTTGGTGATTGGCTGCTGGGGATGCGGAGGGTTGCGGAAACCGATCGGTTCCATAGCCGAAAAAGTCCTCATGCAGTTGCCATGTCCCATCATCATCACCCGGCCGGCCCGGCCGGCGCCTGACTCCGGCCAGCCGCCGCAGGTTGTGCTGCCGTGACCTATGGCCCTACTGACCGCAGTGCCGCAGGCTGAATCTGGAAGGACCCAGGTCCGGCGGGGGCGGCCACAACCGGATATCGACCACGGGAGGACATCATGCGGGCCCGTTCCATCACCATGCTTATTCTAGGCATCCTGTTCTCGATGCTGGGAATCGGGTTGCTCTTCGGTGGCATAGGCGCCTCGGTGGTCAACTCACTCCAGAACGACGGCGGCTACCTCACCTCACCGAAGGAGCGGTTCGACGTAGACTCTTCGGCGATCATGTCCGCCGGCGCGGACAACATGCGTGGCGACGACTACCCGGGCCCGTTGCCGTTTGATGTTGGCAGCATCCGGATCTGGGCCGAATCCGCCAGTGCGGGAAAGGAAATCTTTGTCGGCATAGCCTCCCGACCTGACGTGGAGCGCTACCTGGCCGGTGCGAACTACTCCGAGCTGCTGGACGTCAGTTTCCGGCCTTTCCGTGTGGAGTACCGTGAAACTCACGGCACCCAACAGCCCCTTCCACCGTCGGGGCAGGACTTTTGGGTGGCATCGGCTGCCGGCGCCGGGGAGCAGGTCCTGGACTGGAACATCCAAGCTGGGAACTGGAGTGTGGTGGTGATGAATGCCGACGCAAGCCCAGAAATCCGGGCTGACCTCAAGGCCGGATTCCGGTCTGAACTGTTTGGCCCCATTGCAGCCGGTTTGCTGGTAGCCGGAACAATCCTGCTGGTCATCGGCGTGCCGTTATTGATCTTTGGCGCCCAAGGACTGGGGCGGCACGCGCCCGCGGCCGGCCCGCCGGTAGCCGGTCCGCCGCCGCCAGTTCCCGTATCGGCGCAGGCACATACGGTAATGCCGGCGCCTTCGTGGCCCGGTCCCGCGGCGCCGTACGCGGGACCGGCGTCCCCGCCTGTATCCATTGCCGGTGCGGAAAGGCCGCCGTACCCCGCACGCCTGTGGGGACACTTGGATCCGGTTCTTTCCAGGTGGCTGTGGCTTGTGAAGTGGTTTCTGGCCATACCGCATTTCATTGTGCTGTTCTTCCTCTGGTTTGCGTTCTTCGTCGTCACAGTCATAGCCGGGTTCGCCATTCTCTTTACCGCCCAGTACCCGCGTTCGCTGTTCGATTTCAATGTGGGAGTCCTGCGCTGGACCTGGCGGGTGGCGTTTTACAGCTACGGAGCGCTCGGAACGGACAAGTACCCGCCATTCACACTGGCGAAGACGGACTACCCGGCCGATTTCGAGGTTGACTACCCGGAACGGCTCTCCCGCGGCCTTGTCCTGGTGAAATGGTGGCTGCTGGCGCTTCCCCACCTCATCATCATTTCGGCACTGACTGGTACCAGCACCGTCCGCTGGACTGATCCCCAAACTCCGGGCATCAGGTACGAGACCGGGACCGGATTCTCATTCTTCGGCTTCCTGGTCTTCGTTGCGGGAGTGATCCTGCTGTTCAGCGGCCGCTACCAGCGCCCGCTGTTCGACCTGCTCCTGGGCCTCAATCGATGGATCTACCGTGTCATCACCTACACGGCCCTGATGCGGGATGAGTATCCGCCGTTCCGCCTCGACCAGGGGGCCAGGGACGTGGACCTTGAGGGACAAACGGGTGCCGCCGCAAACGGCGGTCTGCGCACGCCTGCTCCGCCGGCCGGTCCGCTGCCACCCGGCGGGCCGATACAACCGCCGCCGGAAACTACAGGGAGCGGTTGAGGCTCCGGCGCAGCAGGAACATCGTCGTTGTCAAAAATTGAGCCGACCACCATGGCCGCAGCGTCTGCGACGGCGGCGAAGACGGCAAGGATGAGGCCGGCCAGCAACGGATTGCCCCAGTCGACGCCGAGCAGCAGGGCCGTGCCGAGCATGATGTAGGCACCCTGGACCACTGCAATGCCAAAGCGGCCCAGCGCCTGCCCGGCGATGGCCTCCCAACTGGTGACTGGCGCGGCCATCATCCTGGAAATGACGCCCAGCCGCCGTGCATGGATCAGCGTTGCCGCGCCGGTGAGGGAACTCAGGAAAATGAACAGCAGCTGCTGGGCGGCGCCCAGGTCGAACTGTCCAAGGCCAGTGAATTCCTGTGGCACATTATCCGTATCCACGATCTCCAGGCGGGGAAGCTGCGCGCCGATACGGGCCTGCTCCAGTGCTGCCGCGGACTGGTCCCTGCTGACTCCCGCGTCCTGGAAGGGCTGCAGTCTGGCGGCGTCCCTTATGAAGATCCCGACGTCGGTCCGTCCCCGGCTGAGCTCAGCACGCAGTGTCTCCGGGCTGCCTGAGGTGACGCGCGCTCCGATCCTGTCCCTCCGGCCACCGATACGCGGGCTTGTCCACTTTCTGCGCCGAACTGCGATCCCAAGAGGAGGATGAGCAACAGCGGGAAATCGAAGACGAAGAAAATGTTTGACCTGCAGCGAAGGAAGAGACGGACTTCCACGCCGGGTCCGAGGACTCCGAACCCCACAGTGAAGAACAGGAACAGCCCGGTCTGGCGTCGGCGGGGGTCCGGCGTCGTCGCTGCTGGCCACTACGGTGGCCGGTTTGTGTTCAACACTGTCCGGGCCAAACCCGCCGAAGGCAAGGCCCAGGTTTGCCGCATCTCAATCCCTGAGCGCTTTGCCGGTCAGGTGCAGGAAGACTGATTCCCCGCCGCCGCGAAGGAGCTCATTGGTCTGGCGAGGGCCGGGTCCAGGCCATGGAGATGATCGTTGTCCTATCGGCCCCGTTCGGTCCCAGCAGGCCGGAGGTTTCTCCTGCCTGGATGCGGAAGGACACCAGGCTTTCGACGGCCAGGACCTCATCGGTCAGAATCGTGGCTTCTGCGCCCTCCATTAGCCGCACGTCAGGCGTGTGCCGGACAGAGGTCATGGATGAGGCCAGTTCCGGCGCATTCACGGACGTCCTTGATCGCGGCGGCGGCCTCGCGCTTGTCCGTGTATGGTCCGGAAACGGCGAGCACCGACCCATCCGGCGCCACCAGGGCGAAGCGCACCCGCGATTCGCTGTCCGTGAAAACTTCGAATGCTCCTGCCATGCGCTTGCTCCTTCAAACTTCCTTGTTCACAACGTCGGGCGGCGTCGGTTGAGCCAATGCTTCCATGCGGGCGTGGTCTCCATTAGTGGCAAAGGTCCCTGGAGTGGAGGGTCCAGCAGAACAACCGGTCCTAAGTGCCCTAGTTGGGCGTGCCATACGGCAATAGCGTCAAAGGCATGACGTTGGCTGCCGTGAGAACTACTGTTGTGCGTTTTCCGCTGGTGGCCGCCACGGTGGCAGCGGGATTGATCGTTGTTGTGCTTGTGGCTGCCGGACAGGAGCCGGCGGCCCAGTGGACGGCAAGCGCCTACGCTCTCCTGGTCGCGTTGTTCCGGTCCGGCTCAATGGTGAACTCGTTGCTGAAGGGGAGGTGGGGGATTGACCTGTTGGCCGTCACCGCCATCGTCACCACGGTGGCGGTGGGGGAATATGTGGCGTCCCTGATCATTGTCCTGATGCTCTCAGGTGGCGAGGCGCTGGAAGTGATCGCCCAGGGGCGCGCCACCCGGGAACTCAGGGCCCTGCTTGAGCGTGTCCCGCAAACAGCCCACCGCGAACTGCCTGGACGACCGCCGGAGGACGTACCTGCGGCGGAGGTCCGCCCCGGTGACATCCTCCTGGTCAAACCTTCCGAGGTAGTTCCCGTGGACGGGGTGCTCCTCTCGGATTCCGGCAGCTTCGACGAATCCACGTTGACAGGCGAAAGCCTTCCGGTGGAACACCACCAGGGCGATACGCTGCTCAGCGGGTCAGTCAATGGAGAAATGGCCGTTCACATGGAGGCGGCATCCACCGCTAAAGACTCTCAGTACAGCCAGATCGTGGCGTTGGTCCAGGAGGCTGCGTCCAGCCGTCCGCCGGTGGTCCGGCTTGCCGACAGGTATGCCATTCCGTTCACGCTGTTTGCGTTTGCCCTGGCCGGGGCGGGCTGGTACTTCAGCCAGGACCCGGGCCGGTTCGCGCAGGTCCTTGTTGTGGCTACCCCATGCCCACTGCTCATCGCCGCTCCGGTGGCTTTCCTTGCTGGCACCAGCCGTGCCGCACACGCGGGAATCATCATTAAGAACGGCGGAACCCTTGAACAGCTTGCCCGCGTGCGGACGGCCGTGTTCGATAAAACAGGCACGCTCACGCACGGGCGGCCCACCTTGCACGGCGTCCACGTCTCGCGGGCGGCTTCGGGAGAGATTTCCGAGGACCGGCTGCTGCAGCTCGCGGCTTCGGCCGAGCAGTACTCGTCCCATGTCCTTGCTTCGTCCGTGATCGATGCCGCACGGCGCCGGGGTTTGGAACTGCTGGAAGGAACCAACGCTTTTGAGCATGCCACCCAGGGGGTAACGGCTACCTGCGGCAATCAAACGGTAGTGGTGGGCAAACCTGGTTTTGTCCGTTCAATCACCACGGGATTCGAGGAAGCCGGGATCGCCGGTGGCCAGCTGGCGGTGTACGTGGGCGTAGACGGACGGTTTGGCGGAGCGCTGATTATGAGCGACCCCCTGCGGGACAATGCCCTAAGTACGCTGGCTGAGCTTCGCCGGCTGGGGGTAAGGGAAACCCTGCTGCTTACCGGTGATGCTCGCGCTACCGCCGAGCAGATCGCCGCGAGCGCCGGCATCTCGAGGTTCGAGGCAAGTTGCCTGCCAGGGGACAAGGTTTCCATCGTGGCGGGCCTGCGGGAACGTCCGGTCATGATGGTGGGCGACGGCGTTAACGACGCACCGGTCCTCGCCGCCGCAGACGTCGGCGTTGCCATGGGCGCCAAAGGATCCACCGCGGCCAGCGAGTCGGCGGACGTTGTGATCATGCTCGACGACTTATCCAAAGCGGCGCTTGCAGTCGAGATCGGTCAACACACCGTGCGGATAGCGCTGGCGAGCATCTGGACGGGCATCCTGCTGAGCGTTGGCCTGATGATCGCGGCAGTATTCGGCTACATTCCGGCTGTGGCCGGCGCCCTCCTCCAGGAACTCGTCGATCTGGCCACGATCCTCAATGCGCTCCGGGCCCTCCGCGCCGGCCGCCATCCCCATTGGGCGGAAATGGGCGGCACTCCAATGGGCGTTACAGCGACAAGGTGAGGGCCGACGTCGGGCCTTCACCTTCGCTGTTCTGCTCAGGGTTCTGCTTTCAGGCCCCCGCCGGGTCCAGCGGCGGTCACTACCGGGACGGGGGAGTGATGACGAAGCGGCGTCCGCTGACTTCCGACGGCGTGACCCTCACCAGATGGTCCTTGCTGCCGGGTTCCCGCGGTTCGAGTCCGGCGTCGGTTGCCTCCTGAAACGCTTCCTGGGTGTCCACCACCTGGGCGGTTCCTTTGACGATGTCATGAAGGGCTGGTTTTCATATTGCCGGCTCCTTCTTGATGTCCGTAAGGCGCCGGATAGGTGTTATTACCGTTGGGCACGGAAGGTGCGTCAGGACAGCGTGGGCAGTGGAGCCGAGCAGTAGCCTTTTGAATCCGCCCCGGCCTCGGCTTCCTACCACAAGCAGCTGAGCGTCGGCGGCTGCCTTCACCAGCGCGGCGGCGGGTTCCACGTCTGTCTTCAGAACTTTGTGAACCACAAGATCCGGGTAATCCTCGGCCAGACCGGAGATCGTCTCGGATAGTACGATCTGCTCCTCTTGCACCGCCAGCTGGGCCAGGTTCCGGGTGAGCAGGCCGGCGTCGATCCACCGGTCCGGTGCCCGGAAAGCGTAGACAACCGACAGTTCCTGGCCCTCCCGGTCTGCCTCCGCGGCGGCAAATGCAACGGCATGGGTGGCATCTTCGGACCCGTCGACGCCGACAACCACACCCCGGCGGCCTTCGACCTCCTGGTCCCCGATCACCGCGACAGGGCACTTCGCGGCGGCGGCGACCTGCAGGGCGCGGTCGGTCAGCGAGCCACCCAGATGAGGGGCTCCGGACCCGACCACAAGCATTGACACCTTAGTGGAGTACCTGCGCAGCGAGCCAGCAACCGCTCCTTCCAGGATTTTGGTGGTGATCTCAACTGGAATCGTGCCGCGCACGCGACCGGCCGCCCGCTCCAGCAGCTCTTCGCCCTTCTCCACCAGCATGCCGGTCCAAGGAATGGGTTCGGCCACCCAGCGGTCGTCAACAACGTGCAGCAGGATCAGCGGGAGGCCCGCACGGGCAGCCCGCTGCGCCGCCCATTTCACGGCTGCCTGGCTTTGCGGGGAGTCGTTGGTGGCGACGGCGATCGGTTTAGACGTTCTCACGGCTGGGTTTCCTCTCTCCATTCTCGGGACTGTGAACAACCAGGACTGGGCAATGGGCGTGGGCCACACACGCTGAGCTGACGGAGCCCAGGAGCAGGCCGCCAAACCCTCCGTGGCCGCGCCGGCCCACTACGATCATGTCGGCGTCTCGGCTGGCGTCGATCAGGGAGTCCCGGGGGCGGCCCCGGAGGACCTGGGCGATGATGTTTTGCGGGGTCTCTGGTCCGAAAGCCTTTTCCAGGGCCTCCCTGAGGATCAACTCCACGCGCTCTTCGAAGCGGTCTATGCCCATCGCCACGTACCCGGTGTAAACCTGCGGATCATCCCAGTAAGCAGTGGCCAGCACTGTCGCGCCCAGCGGGACTGCCAGCCGCTGGGCCTGCCGCAGCGCCTCCACCGATGCCTCGGACCCGTCCACCCCAACGACGAAAGTGGCGATGTCTGACCTTGACCGTTCCATGGACAGTTTCCCTTCAGCGCGCGCTGGCTGCGTCTCCATCGTGCGGCGCATGGCTTCGGATCTGTAGGGCCTAAAGTCACCTGGAACTTGAGGAGCTGCCTGAACCAGAGAAACTTCCCCCGCTGCTGCCGTACCCTGGTGTGCCCCCGCCCCTGGCTGTGCCCACTTCTGTCCGTCGGGACTGATCCATTCCTGATGCTCGGCGCGGGCGAACAGGTCCAGGACCCCGGCCGTGTCCTCAACGACGACGTCGGTGGGCGTTGACACCGGGAACGGGCCGGCGCGCCGCCGATCAGCGGCGAAGAAACAAGGAGCGGGCTGGCACTCCTCCACCAGGCGCTGCGGCCAGGCTGAGTCGTGCCGCCATTGCCCCTCAAGCCATTCATGACGAAAGAATCCGCCGGGCCACGTGGACTTGGACAGGGCTGATTGGCACAGGATCCAGGATTCCCTATGCAGGGGCGGCGGGCTCGGCATTCTGCCAGAGTCCGATCACGTTTCCCTCGCTGTCCCGGAAGTACGCGTTCCAGCCCGAACCGGGGACCTCCATCCGGCCCCGCACGGTGGCACCGCCAAGCTGGCCTATCCGGGCAAGGGCGCCATCAATGTCTTCGACATCGATGGTGACCACGGGGGCCTGCAGCATGTCCCCTCGGTGGAAGATCCCGCCGTTGATTGCGCCTGGCTCCGCCGGGATGCCTTGATCGTTGAGCGGCGTTGTCATTGCCAGGCTGTATTCCATTTCCGGCAACACCTGGAAAGTCCAGCCAAACACTGATTGGTAAAACGCCCTGGCACGGCTTTCGTCGTCGGCAGGAATTTCGAAATGAACTACTCCACCCACTGCAACCACCTGATTTCTAAGAGGGACTATCTGCCCCGGAGCCACTGCTTGGACGGTTCGCCTGTTTCCAGCGGAATTACCTCGATCCGCTCCGCCCGGCCGGTCGCCGGTCCAATCACGAGCAGGACATGGGTGGCAGTGACGCCGGAGAGCGCCTCGACTGCCCGCTGTGCAAGCCCAGGGCCGGAGGGGAGGCCCGCACCAGCAGGAGGGGTTCCGCTGCCGGCATCAGCCCGCCGCCACACGGTGACCCTTGCGCCTGTCGCTGCCGTGATGGCCGTGGACACTGCCTCATGATCCGACGCTGTCACCAGCGTCACCCCTTCGATCCTGGGCCCGCCGGTCGGGGCCGCGGCTGCCAGCAGTGCACGCTCGCGCCTCCACAAGGCAAAATGGTAGGCGGCGACGAGACCGGCTGCTACCAGGAGGCCGAGTGGTGCCCGGACCCGATCCAGCAGGCTTCCTCCGGACACATCGCCCAGGAGGAACTCGAAGATCCGGTAGCCAATGACGAGGAGCGCAATGAGTGCCACAGCGGCGCTGAGGCCGAAGAAGACAACGAGGTAGACCCGCCGCCCTGGCGCAACGGCCTCTGCGCTGCGAGGTGGCCGCTCCGGGCTCCACGCCCGCCACCAAACCGGTCCTCCCACCAGCAGGGAACTGATTCCGCCCAACAGGAGGGTGCGCGTGCCGCCGCCGGCAAGCGGCGAAACTGCCATGGCAAGTGCCGCGTTGATGACCACGCCGATGCCGGAGGCCGTCGCCGCCAAGGCAACTCCTGAGGTCACCAAAAGGCCGGCCCGGCGGGTAGCTGCCGAACGGCGCGTCTCGCTGACGCGGTGGTAGCGCCAGACCAATGACCAGATGGCTGCAAAGGCGATGGCAGCACCCAAGGGAGCCAGCAGTTCATTCATCGACTCGCCCCGGTCGAATATGGTTCTGAGGAGCACAAAGACCACGACGGCGGCCCCGCCGAGCGCCATGATCCCGGCGACGAAGATCCCAACGCTGATCAGTGCAACATCCACCAGCGCGGTTTCCAGCCTGCGTGCGCCACCCCTGAACCAGTGCCACCACCACACGATACTTCCGCCAATGGCCCAGACGAGCGCGCGCAGCACAGACTGCCACCACGCTTCTGCCCCTGAGGTGAGGGGGGTAAGGCTGGTGAAGCCCCGGATTGCGACATCGAGCAAGCCGCCCAGGGCAATGACGGCGGCGAACGCTCCCGTAAGCAGTCCGAAGACCGTTCCGATGACGGCCGGGACGTCTTCGAGGTTGACGGGATGTTTGACGGGATGCCGCCACATCCAGCGATGCCAGAACCATACTGCGGCCCAGGCAAGCCCGTTGGACAACGGTGAAGACCAGCGAGGTTCCTGCGGACCGACGAAGGACGCCGCCGTCCCCAGCAGGGAAGCGGTGGCAACGATGAGGGAGACCGCGTAGACGGCGGTCAGGTACAGCCCCCACCCGGCCGAGGCGCGTTCCGCGGCGTCGTCGAGCCTCCTCCAAACTGCCCACCACAGAAGCGCGGCGAGCGGACCTCCGATCAGCGTGAAGGCGAGCGAACGGGCAAGTCCGGCTACATCCGTGGCTGCCAACACTGTTCCCTCACTGAACAGACGCTCCAGTAGCCCGCTCAACCCGACGGCCGCGATGACCATCAGGGCGAACAGCAGGATGTACAGGATGAGGCGGCGGAGTGCGATCAGGGCGGAACCTGCCACCGGGGCAGGCGTCCGGGCTTGTGCGTTCATGGCCGCGGACTTGTTCCGGAGCAGGACATTAGTTGGTACGGTGCCTGGTCGATCATCCATTTGCCCTCGACTTTGACGAGGGAGAATCGATCTTCAGCCTCGTACTCGGAAGGCCCGAAGGGTCCACCAGGGCTTGAGGTTACAAGCGAAACTTTCACCACTGCCGTATTGTCCCTTTCCGTCGAGGAAATCAGGACCACCCGAGAGGGCAGCGGGCCGCTCTCCCGGTAACCGCTGCAGGAGGAGCGGGCAGCTTCAGTGAGGTAGGAATTGGCAGTTGCGGTATCGCTCCCGATCACAGCCGTACTGTATTGCTGGACAACGCCCGGTGGCGTGGATTCATCCAGCGCCTCCGGCTGTCCGCGGCTAAAGACCACAGCCAGCGAGATCACCACGAGCACCGCAATACCCGCAATGATGGCGATGAGTATTCGGTCGGTTCTTCCCGCCGCGGTGTTCATGCAGTCAGTATGGCGCGCAACAGCCGGCGTTGGATGTGCCTTCCGGCCCTGGCTCCAGTCCTGCCGACGGCGGCCCCCGCTTTCGGTCCCGGGTGTTGTCCGGACTGGCAGAGGGTTCCAAAGCCGTTTCAACGCCGGATCGGGTGGGATGAGACGTGCCATGGCATGAGGCCAGTCCTGTTACCTGGGAAAGCTCCCGCCTACCCAGCAGGAGGGGATCATGGCGCGTGCAAGCGGTAGGGCGGCGCTTGTGACGGGTGCCGCGCGGGGGATAGGCGCTGCAATCGCAGAACGGCTCAGTCCGAGGGCGCCCAGGGTTAGCCTCGCAGACGTCCTCGATACAGAGAGTGCTGCACTGGCGGAGCGATTGGGGGACGGAGCCTCCTTTGTCCACCTCGATGTGACTGATCGGGCACAATGGGCCGAAGCGGTCGCCCAGGCGTCCGCACCTTTGGGCCGGCTCGACACACTGGTGAACAATGCCGGCATCGTCAATGTCGGAAGCGTTGACGAATACTCCTATGAGCAGTGGGAGCACGTCATCAACGTGAACTTCAAAGCGCGGCATTGGACCTCGCCCGCTATGGCGTCCGCGCTAATTCAGTGCACTCTGGTGCGGTGCTGACCCCCATGACCGAAGGCCTCACCCTCAGCACCTCCCATGTTGCCTGGTGCTTTATCTGTCCGTGGAGTCAAACTTCGTGACCGGCGCTCAATTCGTCATTGACGGGGGAGAAACGGCTGGCCTGGCACATCATCCTGTAGGGCCGGAGGGGTGAGTCACCAGCCCTGCATTAGCCATGACAGCGGAACGCCCTCGGGGGACGGGTCTTCCACTGGAGGAACGTCAGGCAACGGGCCACACCACGCGCGTCTGCCACTTGGCTGGATCGGGTTCCGTTCCGGGGTCACTGAGGTAGTACTCCCACATGGTGTCCGAGGGGTTGAGCCCTTCCGTCCGCATGCGCTCCTGGATGGTCCCGTACGTCGTGCCCAGGGTGTCATATGGTCCAACGTGGATGGCTTCAAAGGCGTCGGCTTCAGGAAGGGTGCCCGTTGCCACTCCGTCGGTATCCCTAAAGCCGGCATTGACGGGGAACCCGGCTTCGACGTCGACGGCTTCGGTAGGCATTCCGCGGTAGAGTGCGAACGGAGGGCCCGCCAGCTGGACGCCCTGCGCCTGGGCTGCTGCCATCACGGCGCCGAATGCCCGGCCGAAGAAGTCAGTCAGGGCAGCCATGGGTACTGTTTCGCGGACGACGGCGGTGGCCTGTTCATCCGTGTGGATCATCCTGGGATCTGTATTCGTATTCATGACTCCAGCGTCCGCTTTGGATGGTGCCGCCGCCAGGGCCGAATGTCTCTGGAGTTTCCAGTCCTTCGGGCTCTAGCGGTTCCTGCCGGCCACTGGCCCCATGAGGCCCAGTAGCAGGAGAAGCAGTCCCAGTTCCGCCAGCCCGGCGGCGAAGTACACGGACTGGAGAACGCTGAAGGGAACGAACACCATCTGGACGAAAATCCAGATCAGGACGGAGTAGCCGGCCGTTGCCGTGGCGAAGGGTGCCAGGCGATGGTGCCGCATGAGCAGGATGAAACCGGCCAAGTGCAAGCCGCCGACGACGACCGAGAGCAAGAGCCCTGGAACAAGGTATGTGTCGAAGACAGACCCCTGAAGGAGATCCGGCGGCAGCAGGACTTCAGGGGGGAGGCCCATGCGTTCGGTCCCCAGCGCCGACGCCGCCATCACCGCCCCTCCAGCGATCGACGTCAGGGCGACAAAGCCGAGAAGGGCCAGAAGTGAAGCTCTTGTCATGATTTCCTCCTAAAGAATGTGACGCCTGAAGCGCTTGTCCGCCGCAACCACCAGGGATGCCAGGAGCGCGAGGCCGACTATCCGCAGCCATGCCTCCGGGCCTATGGGGGCGGTATGGAAGAGCTGGTTCATCACAGGGGAGTAGGTGATGGCTATTTGGCCGGCCACCTGGATGAGGACGCCGACGACTACCCAGGGGTTGCTGAATGGCCCCATCCGCCATGCCGGCCGCGTCAGTGAGCGGCAGCTGAACAGGTAGAGCAGCTCAACGGCAACGAAGAGGTTGACCGCTGACGTCCTCGCTTCAGCGAGGGAGGCGCCGGCTGCGAGTTCCCACTCGAAGACCCACCACGTGCCACCGACCAGGAGAGCCGAGACCAGCAGGACACGGAGTGTCAGCGCCCAGGTCAGTAACGGAAGGGCGGGGTTCCTGGGTGGGCGGGACATCATTCCCGGCTCTCCAGGTTCGAAGGCCAGCATCAGGCCCAGCGCTACGGCCGTGGTCATATTGATCCAGAGGATCTGCGTCGGCAGGATGGGAGCGTCCCGCCAATGAGGATCGCCACAAGGATGACCAGGCCTTCGCCCATATTCGTAGGCAACGTCCAAACGATAAATTTGGGAACCATATGGCGCAGTGCATCCAGTGCCGCCTCGGCGCGGGCCTCCTGCACGAGTCCGATCACCGTGTTGAGCACCACTACGGCCAGGATGACCGCGGTATCGAGTTGTTCACCGAGGTAGGCTGTCACCCCTGCGGCCGCGAGCAGGACGTAGACCAGGGGATTGTTGAATTGCCGCGTGATCGCCCGCAGCAGACCGCCCCTCCGGGATCGCGGAAGCACGTTCGGTCCGTAGGTGGCTGGAAGGCCGTGGTGCGGTATCTCCGGCATCTATTCGACCGGGGTGTTGTGCCGCATGCCCGGACGGGGCAGCCACTTCACCCAACGGAGTTGCGGGGGGCCGATGCGGCGCAATGCGAGTGAACCACCGGCCGCCATGGCGATGAAGCCCACGGCGCCGAGAGCCGTGGACGCCAGCACAGCCCCCAGCATCAGGATGGCAAAGCCGCACAAAGTGAACAGCACCCCGCCGGCCAGGATCCAACCATCGGACGCTCGCCGTGGCGGTTGGCCCAAACGTTCGGCAAACTTCGGGTCGTCCTCAAACAGCTGGCGCCCAATCTCCTTGAGAAGGCCACGCTCGCGCCGGGAAAGCGACATCTGTACCCTCCTGAAAGGACTCGGACGTATGACTCTGATGTCACAATCCAGTCTCTTGCCGGCGGCTGTGCGGGGGTAGGGGCAAACGTCCCGGCATGTGGGCCAGGCCGCCCACGAGCCGAGGACCCGCTTTTGTCCGAAGATCTTGGTGAGCACGGCGGCTTCGATGGCTGCGTTAAAGGTCAGTAGTGGTGGTACTGGCGACGGTAGAGCTTCTCGATGACCACTGTTGCACTGGGTGTCCTGCGAATGGTTGGGCGTTTCCGAAGGGGCCACCGAGGATGGGGTCTTGCGTCCAACCAGGAGGTACAGGTTCGGGCCGAGAAGACTGAGGATCAGCACCAGCCAGATCCATTCATAGCCGGAGACAACCCGTTGAGCAGGCTGCCGGTAGAGGTCAACCAAGGCGGTGGCGGCCAGCACCAGCTCAGCGGCTACCAGGAGCCCTATGCCCACCAGGACGCCGTGGGGAGCGCCAACAGATCAGCGATCATTGCCCGCTGGTCCCGTCCTGGGCGCAGCGTTCGCCGTGATCGATATTTCCCTTCGCCTGTCCGGCGCGGTCCTTGTCAGGCTTACGAATTTGTCAGTCTTTCGTGCCGGCCACTCCGGAAACAGAGTCCTTGGTCCCCGCAAAATGGGAACACGACGGGGCCGCCCAGAGCTTAGGTCTTTGTCCTCTGTGGGACACCAGGCGGCAGGCGTTGACTGGGAATGCTGGGGGCGCGGGGCCGCATTGTTGTGTCGGCTCCTGCAACAAGAAGCAACAACAAACAGAAAGTGGTCCCCATGAAAAAATGGAACCGATGGCAGGACTGGGTAACTGTTGCTGCCGGGCTCTATGCGGCACTGTCAGTGCTATGGACGCAGCAGGAAGGCATATCCAGAACGCTTTTGGTCGTCTTGGGCGCGCTCCTGATTGTCAGCGGACTCATTAATCTGGCAATGCCCGGAACGCCGGCCATGGAATGGGTGCAGGCAATCATCGCCGCCGCGCTCATCCTGTCCCCATGGCTCGGGTCCTACGCGAACACAACCGGTGTAGCCTGGACCTCCTGGATTGCGGGGGCAGTAGCTTTGATCGTCACCGTGGCTGCGATCAAGCCGAGCTCCGAAGAGCATCACCGTATGCGGGTCTCGCACTAGCGGAGGGTCAGCATCGGCAGAGCTGTGGCCGACTTCGAACAGGAAGGACGCGAGGGCGGCTGTCGGCAGGCTGTTGAACGGACAGCCTGCCGACCATCGAAGGCAGGCCGGCCCGTACGCCAGGCATACCTTGTCTCCCACAGGTAGCTGGTCCCAATGAACGTACCTTTTGCGGGGCCCAGTCATGGCCGCGACGGTGCCAGCACGGCAGCCTCGGGCCGTTGGAGCGCCGGGAGTCCTTCTAGCGAAACGACGTGGCCGATGCAATCCTCGCGTAGTCGTCAGCTGACGCTCTCT
The DNA here is from genome assembly GCF_024294965.1 of Pseudarthrobacter humi. Lineage (NCBI taxonomy): Bacteria > Bacillati > Actinomycetota > Actinomycetes > Micrococcales > Micrococcaceae > Pseudarthrobacter > Pseudarthrobacter humi. The sequence continues at coordinate 242,616 of NZ_JANCLV010000003.1, read as the reverse complement.
CGGACGCCTGAACTACTGGGGACGCGTCAGGTCGGATGCTCGTCGTGCGGCCGCGTGGCACAGGTCGGAGCACAGGCGTCCAGGCCGTCGCTGTTGCGGTAGTCCGAGCCCCGAGACGGCCGGAAGGGCCGTGAAGGATGCAAGATGGCATGCCTTGGATGCCGGGAGCGTGATTCCCCTCGTGCCCGCAGCCAGGACTTCGGCACTGCCGGTAGGCTCCTGCGGCCATGGCATGGTGAAAAGGCCTATGGGGTTTTGGGTCCAGCGCCTGGGTGCGGCACTGGAGGAACTGTTCGATTCCACGCCAGCCCGGTACCGGCTGGCCAGAAGGCAGTGCGTAGTCCCTAATTCAGCCTAGCTCCAGCGCTCTGTTGCGGTAGACGAGCCGGCCGACGACGTGGGACTCCGCCCGATCGGCCGGGGCAGTCGGTTTCTCCGGTCGTGGCTTTCGCCGGCCCGGAATCGTGCTGACATTGGCCGCCTCCCGCATTGCTACAGTCAGTCCATGAGCGTGGCTAAAGGGGAAGAAAACCCGCCGGACGCCAAGGCAGGGCCCCTGCCGGACGGCCCAGTGGGCGTCGGTCCGGCTGGTGGTGCGCCCGCAACAAGGACGGTGCGGAATCCTGCTTCCCGGTGCTCTACCGCGCCGACTGTTCCGCGGCCTCAGCGGCTGCCCGCCTGGCTAGTCAGGAATCCGCTAAATGCAGGCTGGGCGTGGACGGGTTTCTGCGCGTTGCTGATCATCGCTGACAAATTCGTGGAACTCGCCGGCTGGACCTGGTACGTGTTTGTGGGGATGGCTGCCCTGCCCACGCTGGCCTGCACTGTCGCCGTGCTCCATGCGAAACCGAAGCCCTAGCGCCCGCCGACGCTCAGGACGCCCACAGCTGCCCGAAGGTAAGGGGCTGGATCCGGTTCGTCGCCGGCCGCCCACTGCATCCACGCTTCGAACGTAGCGCCGATGAGCGCAGCGCAGAGATAACGTGCGGTCGGCTCGGGCACGCCGCGCGCCGTCAGGTAGGAGCGGGCCTGCTCGCGCTGGGATCCCAGGGATTCGTAGCTGCGGCTCATCAGGTCCGGATGTTCGGCGATGAGCCGCAGGCGCCCGCGTGTTACCGCGAGGTCGGGGATTGCGGCAGCGCCAACAATGATCGCTTCGCGCAGTCCGGCCAAGACATCGGTGTCGGTTCCTTCCGCAGGCGGCGGTGACGCCAGCGCATGCCGGGACGCTTCGATCACTGGTCCGGTGCCGCCCCACACCAGGTCCGCCTTGCTGGCGAAATGCCGGTACAGGCTCTTGCGGCCGATTCGCGCCTCGCGGGCGATGTCTTCCATGGACGTCTGCTCATAGCCGCGTTCGGCGAAGAGGCGCAGCGCCAGGGCGGCTACGGCGTCGGCGTCGATGCTCACCGGCCGTCCGGTGGGCCGGGCGGTGTTTTTCAGGGCTTCCGTTGGCATTCCACCAGTATTCACCCTTACATAATGACACGGGGTGTCATAAGCTGGTTGGCATCACCTCTCAACGTCTGGAAGGACATCATGGGCAACCAAACAACGTGGCAGGAAACCATCACCAACGGTCGCTTTGGAGGCAAGACCGTCATCGTGACGGGCGCCGGATCGGGCATCGGCCAGGCCACCGCCCTGCGGATCGCCAAGGAGGGCGGCAGAGTCATCGCCGCCGACATCAGCAAGGAACGCCTGGACAGCCTGGTGGAGGAGAACGCCGGCCTGGATCTGGTCCCGGTGCCCGGTGACATCTCCACGGAGGAGACAGTAGCCGCCGTTCTCACGGCCGCCGGAGGACGGGTCGACGCACTGGCGAACGTGGCCGGCATCATGGATAACTTTGCGCCCATCCACGAGGTGGACGACGAACTCTGGGACCGCGTCTTCCGGATCAACGTCACCGCCCTCATGCGGCTCACCCGCGCCGTGGTGCCGCTAATGCTCGACGCCGGCACCGGCTCCGTGGTGAACATAGCCTCCGAGGCCGGCCTGCGCGGGTCCGCTGCCGGCGCTGCCTATACCGCATCCAAGCACGCTGTCGTCGGCCTGACCAAGAACTCCGCCGTCATCTACGGACCCAAGGGGCTACGGTTCAACGCCGTGGCCCCGGGCCCTACGATCACCGGTATCGTGGCGAACTTCGGATCACAGATGGCCGCCGAGCGGCTGGGCCCGCTCATGCAGGCCAACATTCCGACCCCGGCCACTGCGGCGCAGCTCGCCGCTTCGATCACGTTCCTGCTCAGCGACGACGGCACCAACCTAAACGGCGCCATTCTTGCCTCCGACGGCGGCTGGTCGGCCCTGTAGCCGGCGGCCGGATCGGTCACGGTGTTGCATATGCGGCGTGCGTATCACTGTATGAAGAGGGTAGGCACGCAAGCTCAGGGGCATTTCGCCTCCTTGGTCTGAATGGTTTGGAGAAGAAGTCGGTCCGCGGATTCGTCGTATCGGATCCGGCGCCTGTGCGGATAGCACGGCGCGATATTCCCTTGGACATTGTGTGTCTCGCGGATGCATGGTGGGTGGAAAGCAACGAGGGAAGGGCACGGATGTCTACAAATCTGCCGGCAGGCCCCACGAGTGACGCCGGGCGGACTGACGTCCGTTCGGCACTGCTGGGAGGGAAGACTTTTCGGAGCCTGAGTGAGCAGGCGCTCTCTTCAAAAGAGGAGAAGTTCGAGCGGTCGCGGCAAACAGTGGGTTTCTTTCTCGCCCCTGCGGTCGCGGTGACCTTCGCGCTGCTGCCCGTGCCCCTGGACCGGACCCAGCAGCTTCTGGCCGCGGTTCTGCTGGGTGTGATAATCCTGTGGATCTGTGAACCCATTCCCATTCCTGTGGGAGGCCTCCTGGGTGTGGCCGCGGTGGTGATTCTCGGGGTGGCGCCTGCGGAGGAAGTTCTGGCCCCCTTTGGGTCGACGACGATCTTCACCTTCATCGGCGCTTTCATACTCGCCCAGGCGATGCTTAAGCACGGCATCGCTCGACGGCTCGCTTTCGCTGTGCTCTCTGTGCCTGGCGTGGCCACGTCCACTTACCGCGTAATCATCGCCTTCGGCGTCATCACGTGCCTTTTGTCGGCCTTCGTGTCGAACACGGCGACAGTGGCGATGCTTATGCCCACAGCCCTCGGAATCCTCGCCGTCATCGCCCAGCTCATGCAGGACCGCGGTATTGTTCGGGCAGACTTTGACCCGCTCCGCCTGAGAGTGGGCGCCGCGCTAATGCTGATGCTGGCGTACGGTGCCAGTGTCGGAGGACTCCTGACACCGGTCGGCTCCCCGCCCAACCTCATCGGCCGCGGCCTGATCGAGGAGGCTACGGGGGAACGCATTTCCTTCGCCCAGTGGACGGCTACCGCAGCTCCGCTGTGCCTGGCCATGTTCGTGGTGCTGGCGCTGACCATGTTCCTGCTCAACAAACCGGAAGTCCGTCGGATCGATGGCGTTGAGGAGTACATCCGAGAGCAGAAGGCCGCCCACGGCAAAATGTCGCGCGCGGAAGTAAACACGCTGATCGCTTTCGGGTTCACCGTCAGCCTGTGGCTGCTGCCAGCTGTGGCCAGCCTGGTCACGGGCACTGACGCCGCTTTCTACCTCTTCCTGGATGACCGGCTGGATGAGGGTATCGTGGCTGTGCTCGGAGCATCGCTGCTGTTCGTCCTGCCCGTCAACTGGAAAGAACGCCGGGCCACGCTCACCTGGTCGGACGCCGCGAGAATCGACTGGGGAACCATCATCCTCTTCGGCACCGGCATTATCTTCGGGTCGCTCCTGGCAGCCACCGGGCTCGCCGAGAGCATCGGGGCCGCCGCGTCCCAGAACCTTAACATCACCAACATCGTGGCCATTACGGCGTTCTCCGCGATTCTGGCGGTCCTCATCTCGGAGACGACCAGCAACACCGCCTCCGCGGCCGTCGTCGTGCCTATCGTTATCCCGCTTTGCCAGGCGCTGGGGGTTGATCCGTTTGTGCCTGCGCTTGCGGCGACCTTCGCCGCGTCCTTCGGATTTATGCTGCCCGTCTCCACCCCGCAGAACGCGATTGTCTACGGTTCCGGCGCCGTTCCGATCATCAGGATGATCCGCACCGGGGTGGTCTTCGACATCCTCGGGGCGCTCTTGATCGTCAGCATCGTCCCGGCGATGGTCACTGTCACCGGCATCGGCCGGTAAACAGCGGACGCCGTCGGGCCCCGTCCTTCGGCGGCCGGGATTCCAGCAAGCAAATCGTCCGCCCGGGTCACCCCCGGGCGGACGAATCTTTTCCTGGAGCAGGTCTGAACCGCTACAGGAGGCTTGTTCCGATATGTTTGCCGATCCGCCGGAGCAGGGCGGCGGAGAGGTCGGGGTCTTGGGAGGAGTCCTGGTCGGTGTATTCGGCCAGGGTGTACACCCGTGTCAGTGCCAATTCGGACCAACGCTCCCTGGGAAGGAGGGAACGGCCGGCGACGGCGATGATCGGTCGCTCACCTGAGCGACGGGCGACGGCGGCGGGCAGTTTGCCGTTCAGGGTCTGCTCGTCGATGCTGCCTTCACCGGTGATGACGATGTCGCAGTTGTCTTTGCGGGTGTTGAAGTCCAGCAGGTCCAGGAAGTAGTCGGCTCCGGAGACCTGCGTGGCTCCGAGCAGCAGGCAGGCGTAGCCGATGCCGCCGGCGCTGCCTGCGCCTTCGTGCAATGCCAGGGCGGCAGCGTCGGCGAATCCGGCCTCAGTCATTTTGGTGATGAAGTGCTCAAGCGCCTGGTCGAGTGCTGTGACGTCTTCGGGTGAGGCGCCTTTTTGGGGTCCGAAGACGGCCGGGGCCCCGTGTGCGCCGCGAAGCGGGTTGTGGACGTCGCTGGCGACGATGAGTTCGGTATCGGACAGTTCCGGAAGGGCGGTGCGGTGGATGGACTGGATCTGGGCGAGGGCCCGGCCGCTGCCGTAGAGCTGGCGGCCGTCGGCGTCGCGGAAGCTGTAGCCCAGAGCGGTGAGCATGCCCATGCCGCCGTCGGTGCTGGCGCTGCCGCCGAGCGCCATGACGATCCTGGCCGGGTGGAGGCTGAGGGCGAAGAGGATAACTTCGCCGAAGCCTCGGCTGGAGGCGTTCAGCGGTTCAGGCGTTCCGTCCGGGAGCAGTGCGAGGCCGCAGGTGTTGGCGACTTCGACGACGGCGGTGGTGCCGTCGAACGCGATGCTGGCCTGGACGTGCTGGCCAGTAGGGCCGGCGACGGTGTAGTGGCGGCGGATGAAGCCGGAGGCGACGGCAGCATCGACGCTGCCGTCACCTCCGTCGGCCAGCGGTAGCAGTTCGCAGTGGACCGTCCCGGTTCCGGTTCCGGATGCGGAGCGGAGCCCTGCGGCCAAGGCATCCGCTACTTCGCCGGCGGTGAGGCTGCCTTTGAATTTATCGGGTGCGATGAGGGTCCGCACGCTTTTTGGGGCGGTTGCGTTGTTCATGTCAGATGGTTTCCGAGTAGACGGGCCGGCGGTCGTCCTTGGAGCGTGCTGGATCGTCGGCGGCATGCTTAGGTGCAGGATCCTCAGCTGAGGGGTGCTTGGGCGCGTGGTGGCCGTATTCTGTCAGGTCATCGTCGACGTCGGTGACCTCGTCGAGGTGGATCGGGTCCTCGGACGGCATGGGTTCGACGGTTTCACCCTTGAAGACACGGCGGGCGCGGTCGGCATCCAGGGTGCCGTCCCACCAGGCGATGAAAAGTGTGGCCACAGCGTTCCCGGTGAAGTTCACCAGGGCCCGGCACTCTGACATGAATTTGTCGATGCCGAAGATGAGCATGATGCCGGCAGCCGGGATGGTGCCCAGGGTGGTCAGCGTGGCGGTCAGGGCGATGAAGCCGCCGCCGGCAACGCCGGCAGCACCCTTGGAGGTCAGCAGCATCACCGCGAGCAGGCCGAGCTGCTGGCCGATGGTCAGTTCGGTGTTGGTGGCCTGGGCGATGTAGACGGCTGCCAGGGACAGGTAGATGGCGGCGCCATCGAGGTTGAAGCTGTAGCCGGTGGGGACAACCAGTCCAACGGTTTCCTTCTTCACGCCCGCGTGCTCGAGCTTGCGCATCAGGCCCGGAAGGGCCGGTTCGGCGGTGGACGTGCCCAGAATGAGCATGTACTCCTCTTTGAGGTGGCGGATCATCGTGAAAATGTTCAGCTTCAGAAAGGCCATGATGGAGCCGAGAACGATCACCACGAAGAGGATGGAGGTGATGTAGAAGAGCGCGATCAGCCCGCCCATGCTGGTGAGGGAGGAGACGCCGAACTTGCCCACTGCGTATGCCATGGCGCCGAAGGCGCCGATTGGCGCGGCTTTCATGATGAAGCCCAGGATCTTGAACATGACCCCGGTCAAACGCTGCACGCCGTCCAGGACGGGGGCGCCGACTTTGCCCATGGCGTTCAGGGCGATACCGAAGACCACGGCGATGAAGATCACCTGAAGAATGTTTCCGTTAACGAATGGTGCAACGATGCTGTCCGGGATGATTTTGGTAAGGAACTGCCACCATTCCTGGTTCTGGCCAGCGTCGATGAGCTTGGCGGCCGAGTCGGACGTCTTGATCGAGTCGGCGTCCGCGTTGACGCCGTCGCCAAGGCGGAAAAGGTTGATGGCGACAAGGCCGAAGATCATCGCAAGAATGGTGCCCACCTGGAAGTAGGTCAGGGCCTTCAGGCCTGTCATGCCCACTTTCTTGAGGTCGGCCACGCTGGCAATGCCGCCCACGATGGTCAGGAACACAATCGGTCCGATGAGCATCTTCATCGAATTCACGAAGGTCGTGCCGATGGGTTCCATGGCAATGCCGACAGCCGGCGCGAGCCAACCGACGAGAATGCCTACGACGATCGCTGTCAGTACCCAAAAGTACAGTTGGCGGTACAAAGGTGTTTTTGCGGTCGCCGAAGCCGTGCCGGCGGTGGTGATGTGATCCATGATTCCTACCTCGTTGTGGAATGTAACCGGAGGGTGCTTGATGAATGGGAGCATGACGGAGTGGACGGCGGCGGTGGTTCACCACCGTCCACTCCGGGCTATGTACTGACCGCCGGGATCGTCCCTGGCCGGTCGCGCGTTCTGGCTAAACGGCGCTCAGGGTGTGAGTGAGGGCCTTGATGATGGCATCGGTGACGTCATCGGTGTTAGCGTTACCACCGACATCGCGGGTCAGGTGCCCTGCGGCGGTGGTCTGCTCGATGGCGGCCTCCACCTGACGGGCTTCGTCGTGCAGGCCGAAGTGGTCCAGCATCAGGGCGGCGCTGGCGATGGCGCCGATTGGGTTGCTGATGCCCTTGCCTGCGATGTCCGGGGCCGAGCCGTGGACCGGTTCGAACATGGACGGGAAGCGGCGTTCCGGGTTCAGGTTCGCACTGGCGGCCAGGCCGAGGCTTCCGGCCAGTGCCGAGCCAAGGTCAGAGAGAATATCGGCGTTAAGGTTGGAGGCCACGACGACGGACAGGTCCTCCGGCTTGAGGATGAACTTCGCGCTCATCGCGTCCACCAGGACGCTTTCGGTCTGCACGTCCGGGTAGTCCAGGGCCACACGGTTGAAGACCTCGTCCCACAGGACCATGCCGTACTGCTGCGCGTTGGACTTCGTAACCGAGGAGACCTTTTTCACCGTGCGGGTCCGGGCCAGGTCGAAGGCGAAGCGCATGATGCGCTCACAGCCCTTTTCGGTGAACAGGGCGGTCTGCAGGGCCACTTCGTTGCCCGGGCCGCGGCCGCTCAGGTTGCGTCCGCCGAGGCCGGCGTATTCGCCTTCGCTGTTTTCCCGGACAACGACCCAGTCGAGTTCGGTGTTGTCGGCCTTGCGGAGCGGGGACTGGATGCCGGGGAGGAACTTCACGGGGCGGATGTTGGCCCACTGGTCAAAGTTCTGCGTGATGTTCAGGCGCAGGCCCCAGAGGCTGATGTGGTCCGGGACGTTTTCCCAGCCGACGGCGCCGAAGTAGATGGCGTCGAAGTCCTTCAGGGTTTCAAGGCCCTTGGAGTCCATCATCTGGCCGGTTTTTGCGTAGTAGCCGCAACCCCAGGGGAACTCGGTCCACTCAAACGCAAACTTGCCGTTCGAGTTCTCTGCCAGCGCGTCCAGGACGCGGCGGCCGGCGGAGACAACTTCCTTGCCCACGCCGTCTGCGGGAATGGATGCGATGCTGAATTTCTGGGTGGCGCTCATGTGCCTACCTCCTCGTTGAGTTGTTAGCAGCGTCACACTGCCCTTCCTCTTCAAGTAGAAGGCCTGCCCCTACAGGGCGCCCAAGACCAAGATCCGATCCGCTAAATAGGTTTTACCTACCAATCGAAGCAGGCCACTCAGCGGTCGGTTGTTTGCGCCACGTGCAGCTCGGCTACTTTCAGGAAGGCCAGGGCCGCCGGCGTGAGGTCTACCTTCCGGCTCAGGATCGCCACATCCAGATGCGAGACCGGCTCGATCAGCAGGGTCCGCAGCCCGGATTTGTGCGCCAGCGGCGCCCAGGAGGAGGGCATCACAGCGTGTCCGACCCCTGCGAGCACCAGCGGCAGAATCGAGGTCCGGTGCGCGACCTCCACCACGATTTCGGTGGGAACCCCTTGCGCCAGTGCATCATCGACCAGCCAGCGCATCAGTGAGCCTCGCTGGCTGGCTATCAGCCGGTGTCCGCCCAGATCTTCCCGCTGGATGGCCGTCCCGGAATTGAACGTGTCGGCCTGCGGGTTGACGATGAGTATCAGCGGCTGCCGCTCCAGCTCCAGCACCTGGACGCCGGGAACCCTGATCTGCGTGGCGGAACCCGCCAGGCCGATCTCGCTGCTGCCGTTCCGGACGGATTCGATGACTTCCTCCGGTGTGAACGCGGCCCCGACATTGAGCCGGACCGAGGGATGCAGCCGGGAGAAGCCGGCGATCATGGACGTCAAAGGTTCGATTCCGGGGGACGGCATGGTGATGATGTCCAGCCGGCCGCTGTGCACACCCCTGAGTGCCTGCACTGCCGACTGCGCGGCGTCAAGGTCCCGCAGCACCAGCCGGGCCGGCCCGACGAGTTCCTTCCCGGCTTCACTGAGTACCGCCCGCCGACCGATGCGGTGGAAGAGCGGCACTCCAAGGTCCTTCTCCAAGCCCGCGATGGTCTGGGAAAGCGAGGGCTGGGCGATCAGCAGATGTTCCGCAGCACGGTTGAACCCATCGTGGTCCACCACGGCCAGAAAATACTTCAACTGTCGTGTGTCCACGCCACCTCCTGTAGATAGTTCGCCCCGGCGGGTCCCAGCCGACTGCGGGAACAAGGCCGTCCGGCAAGAAGCCTCCCGCGAACGAATAGATAGCCTACGCCTATCAGATGCATCGTATCTGGATCTTGGACGACCGCTCCTAACAGCCGCTCTAATGGAATGGGCAGATGAGGCACCAGCCAAGAGCGCGTCTCCCGACCACCTGAGTTGTCCGCACCAGCACCGACGTCACGGTCGTCGGCTGGTCCCCACCCTGAAAGCAGACGGAGGTCACCTCCAATGACGCGCAAGGTTACGTGGACTGTTCGCCACCGTGACGGTCCGGGGTGCTTGGAAGGACAGGAGCTGGATCCAATCGGGCCGGTGGTCCTGCACGTGTACGTCCGGCATCGCAGTGGCGGTCTCCTGGACAACTATGGCGGCCTCGAGTTCGGCGAGCTTGGCACCGAGGCAGCGGTGGATGCCGGAGCCAAAAACAAGGCCGTAGCCGGTTGATTGACCCCGTCGGGCCGCCTCCGAAGGCATGGGCTGGCTCGCGAGTGCGGCCGGTGACGTGATGTGGTTGCCGCTCAGTTCGAGGAGGATTTCGGTGCCGACAGATATCAGGCCGCCACCGAGGTCGGTGTCATGGGCGGCCACCCGCCGCCACGTGGGGACGGATGATTCGGTGGTGAGTACGTGCCGGACCATGGCCCTGGAACCGGCGTCGGTGGCCGCGTCCTTCCAGCCCACGGGCGCGGACCCTTGCAGGAGCCGGAACAGCGTGGTGCTGATCAGTTGGGTGGTTGTTTCCTGTCCGGCGATCAGCAGGAAGTAGCCCAGCGAGCAGATTTCAGTCGTCGACAGGCCGTGTTCTGCCAAGGATTTGAACAGGTTCCGTCCGGGGGCCGCCCTGGATTCCGCGACGAGCTTGCGGAGCCAGACGTAGAAATCTGCGGCGCTGTGGGCCAGTTCGAGTTGCCGGTTCCCGTCGGGCCAGCCCCAGAACAGCTCCATGGAGTCCAGGCCCCACCGCTTGAGGTCAGCAAGGTCCCGGACGGGCAGCCCGAGGAGCTCGAGCATGACGACTGCTGGGGGAAACGCCGCGACCGCCTGAACGAGGTCCACCTGTCCGGAAGCATCGAGCTGGTCAGCTGCGTTACGGGCCGCGTCCTGGGCCAGTTCCCGGATCCGTGGCTCCATGGCCGCAACTGTGGCGGGGGTGAAGAAGCCTGCCACGACCTTGCGGATCCCGGCGTGTGTGTCCGTGTGGTTGCTGGCCAGGACGGGAGGCAGCGCAAAGCGCACACGTTGCAGCACCCGCAGAGCCGGTCCTTCAAGGGGTCTTACGGCGACGAGCGCATTCGCCGGGCTGAAGTCGGCCGGCCGGTGCAGCACGTCACGGACCGCGTCCGGGTCTCGCACTACGAGGTACGGGCAGCTGGCGCCGCCGGCCTGTCCTGGGGTCTCAGTCTGTCCCGGACCGGGCACCAGCGGCTCAACGGGTCCGGCGGTCGTCAAGGCCGGGTTCATGCCGGCAGGCCGTTCAGCCAGGCCGCGGCTCCGGCACGGAATTCCGCCGGGGACAGATCCGCCGCCTGCTCGGGCAGGGCGCCGAGCAAGGGCACCCCCAGCGACCCGAGCACCTGCCGGTTGCTGTGGTGCACAACGTCAGGGTTGTGTGGCCAGCTTCCGAGCACGACGCCGAGGACCTGCAGGTCCCGCGCGGCCAGTGCTTCGCGGGTCAGGGCGGTGTGGTTCAGGGTTCCGAGGCCCGGCCGGGCGACGAGGACAAATGCGGCCGTCAGGAGCGATCCAAGCTCCGCCAGAGTGCCGCCGTAGTAATCCAGCTCCACCAGCAGTCCGCCTGCGCCCTCCACCAGCACATGGTCGTGGGACGCGGCGAGCTCGCGGACCCGTTCGGCGTGCGCAGCAACCTTGGGGAGGGGCGTTCCGTCGAGGGCGGCTGCGGCGACGGGTGCCAGCGGCTGCTGCAGGATGACCCCGGTTTCAGCTGTCACGGCGCCGACGAGCCGGACAATTTCGGCGGCGTCGGAATCGCCGTCGGCGGCGCCTGACTGGCACGGTTTGTACACCGCTACGCTGTGCCCCGTTCCGTGCAGGACAGCGGCGAGGGCCGCCGTCGTGATGGTTTTTCCGACGCCGGTGTCCGTGCCGGTGACCAGGATGATGCCGGGCAGGTTCATGGAAGTTCCTCCAAAATGCCACGCAGCACTGCGCAGCCGTCGTCGATGTCCGCGGGGGTAAGGGTGGCGCGGGCGGTGAGCCGCAGCCGTGAGATTCCGTCCGGAACAGACGGCGGTCGGAAACAGCCGATCCGGACGCCGGCAGTCCGCGCCGCCTCGGCAGCTGCCAGGGCTGATTCGGCGGACGGCATGGCGATGGACTGGACGGCCCCCGCCGTTTGCTCGATGCCGGGCCGGTCGTCCGGTGTCTGCTCGACGGCGGCGCCGCGGGCTGCGAGGGCAGGGCCAAGCCCGGCACCCAGAGCTGCAGCGTTGCTTCGGACGGATTCCGCCCGCCACGGCTCGTCCCGGATGATCCGCACCGCCGCGAGAGCTGCTGCGGCGGATGACGGCGCCAGACCGGTGTCGAAGATGAAGCTCCGGGCCCGGTTGACGAGGTGTTCACGCAGCAGGGCGGATCCCAGGACAGCTCCGCCCTGGCTGCCCAGGGCCTTGGACAGCGTCGCGGTCACGACCACATTCGGGTGCCCGGCAAGGAACGTTCCGGCCACCGCGCCGCGGCCCTGGAAGTCACCGGTGCCGGTGACTCCGAGGCTGTGGGCCTCATCGATGAGCAGCACGGCGTCGTGTTCTTCGGCCAGGGCCAGCATGCCGGCGAGCGGGGCTTCGTCGCCGAGGACGCTGTAGACGGATTCGACGGCGATCAGTGCCCGCGGCTCCGACCGGACGGCAAGCAGGCGGCCGGCGTCCTCGAGGCTGTTGTGGGTGAAGGATTCGGCGCGGGACCGGCTGAGGCGGAAACCGTCGACCATCGAAGCATGACAGTGTTCGTCCGCGACGATCAGGGTCCCGGGGCCGCCGAGCGCCGTGATCACACCGATGTTGGCCAGGTAGCCGGAGGAGAACACCAACGCCGTCTCCATCCCCGCCAGCATGGCCAGTTCCTGCTCCAGGTCCAGATGCAGCCGCGTGGTTCCGGCCACCAGGCGCGAGGATGTGGCGCCCGCGCCCCACAGTGACGCGGCCGCCGCAGCGGCCTCGGTAACCCGAGGGTCTGCCGCGAGGCCCAGGTAATCGTTGCTGGCCAGGTCGACGAACCGTTCGTCCGCGCTCCGGGGCAGCGGGCGGCGGACCAGGCCACGGCGGTCCCGGACTGCGGCCTGCCGCTCGAGCCACTGGATCATGGAGCTGCTCATGCCGCACCTCCCGCCCGTGCCGGGACGCGCTCATGTACGACGCGCCCGTGCACTTCGGCGACGGCGGCCGTCATGCCAGCCGTGATCTGTTCAATGTCCGCTGCGGTGCTGATGTATGGGGGCATGGTGTAGACGAGGTTCCGGAACGGCCGGACCCAGACTCCTTGCCGGATGGCCGCGGCGGTGACAGCGGTGACGTCGACGGCGTTGTGCAGTTCGATGACTCCGACGGCGCCGATGGTGCGGACATCCCGGACGGCCTCGAGTGCCAGGGCGGGGGCGAGCCCTGTTTCGAGGCCGGCGCCGATCCGGGCGACGTCGGCCCGCCAGCCGCCGTCGCCGATGATGCCGAGGCTGGCGTTGGCCACCGCACAGGCCAGCGGGTTGCCCATGAAGGTGGGGCCGTGCAGCAGCGCCCCGGCCTGGCCGCGGGACACAGTCGACGCAATCTCCCCCGTGCAGAGCATGGCGGCGAGGGTCAGGTACCCGCCGGTCAGCGCCTTGCCCACGCACATGATGTCGGGCACGACGCCGGCGTGATCGGCCGCGAACAGCTCCCCGGTCCGGCCGAAACCGGTGGCGATCTCATCGAAGATGAGCAGCAGGCCATGGCGGTCCGCCACGTTCCGCAGCACGTTCAGGCACTCGGGCGGGTAGGCGTGCATGCCGCCGGCCCCCTGCAGGAGCGGTTCGACGATGATCGCGGCCAGCTCCCCGGAATGCGCGGCCGCGATGTCCGCGAGGACGGATGCCCACGCGCCCACGGTTTCCGGGGTCGCGGAGGCGGCCGCCGGGGGACGGGGCGCAAACACGTTGCCGGCCAGCAGGCCCGGGAACGCGGAGTGCATCCCGTCCACGGGATCACAGACACCCATCGCCGCGAAGGTGTCGCCGTGGTACCCGCCGCGGATGCTCAGGAACCGCTGCCTCAGCGGGTGCCCGGACGTGCTCTGGAACTGCAGGGCCAGCTTCAGCGCAACCTCCACGGCCACCGAACCCGAGTCGGCAAGGAACACCCGCTCCAAGCCCGGCCGGCCGGGCGCGGACGGGGCCATGTCCACCAGCCGCTCGGCAAGTTCCACCGCCGGGGCGTGCGTGAGGCCGCCGAACATCACGTGGCTGAAACTTTCCAGCTGCCGGCGCGCGGCGGCGTCCAGCACAGGGTTGCGGTAGCCGTGGATCACCGACCACCACGAGGACATCGCATCCACCACCTCGTGGCGGATGCCGTCCTCGCCGCGAAGCCGCAGCCGCACGCCGTCGGCCGCCTCGACTTCCCACAATGGAAGGTCCGGGGACGCCGGCGCGTAGGGGTGCCACAACCGGGCCCGGTCCCGCCCGATCAGGCCAGGCCGGTCCTGGCCCGTCATGGGACCAGCACCTCATGGCGCGAGCACTTCGCCGTCCAGCCGAGAGGCGTGACCTGGACCTTCATCCGCCGCCGGCACGAAGCGCAGTAGCGCGGCGGCTCCAGCTGCAGCAGCTCTTGGCACTGCCGGTGGGCGTTCGACGGCGGCGGCGCACCGCCGTCGGACGGTTCACCGCAGTGCCCGCAGAACTCAACCGTGGTTGCGGTTGCTGGATCGCCAGTGGTTGAGCTCGTCGCAACCCCGTTCATAGTGTCTTCTGGAGTTCCTTGATGGGCATGTTCAGCTCCACGAGCAGGTTCAGGTCGGCGTCTGCCGGGCGGCCCAGGGTGGTCAAGTAGTTGCCGACGATGACGGCGTTGATGCCGCCCATGAGGCCTGCCTTGGTTCCGAGGTCGCCGAGGGTCAGCTCGCGGCCGCCCGCGTAGCGCAGCACGGTGCGGGGCATGGCCAGGCGGAACGCGGCGATCGCGCGGAGCGCGTCCTTGCCGTCCATGATGCCCTGGTTTTCCAGCGGGGTGCCGGGGCGGGGGTTGAGGAAGTTCAGCGGGACTTCGTGGGGTTCGAGGGCCGCGAGCTGGGCTGCGAGTTCCGCGCGCTGTTCCAGGCTTTCGCCCATGCCGATCAGGGCGCCGCAGCACAGTTCCATGCCGGCGTCTTTAACCATGTTGCAGGTGTCGAGGCGCTCCTCGTAGCTGTGTGTGGTGACGACCTCGGGGAAGTAGCTGCGCGCGGTTTCGAGGTTGTGGTTGTAGCGGTGCACGCCCCAGCTGGCGAGCTGGTCCACCTGGCGCTGGGTGAGCATGCCCAGGGAGCAGGCGATGTTGATGTCCACGGCTTCGTTGATCCGGTCGATTGCGAACTTGATCTGGTTCATGAGCTTGATGTCCGGGCCGCGGACGGCCGCGACGATACAGAACTCGGTCGCTCCGGTGGCGGCGGTTTCCTTCGCGGCTTTGACGAGTTCGGGGATGTCGAGCCAGACGCCGCGAACGGGGGAATCGAACAGGCCGGACTGGCTGCAGAAATGACAGTCCTCGGGGCAGCCGCCGGTCTTGATGGAAATGATGCCCTCCACTTCGACGTCCTCACCGCAGTGCTTGAGCCGGACTTCGTGGGCGAGCTGCAGGGCTGCGGGCAGGGCGCTGTCCGGCAGCCGGAGGATTTCCAGGAGCTGGCTTTCGGACAGGCCGATGCCCTGATCCAGGACCTGGTAGCGGGCGGTCTCGAGGATGGGGCTGGGGTTGGCCTGAAGCTCTGGCTGCATCTTCATCGATAGTCCTTTGGGGGTGCATAGCTGCGGATATTGCCTCGGGACAAACGCTACTTCCCGGTTGCACGGCAGATTTTGTTGGGTTTCGACAAAGTGGCGAAGCTGAAATTAGAAGGACCGATACCCAAGCGAGGGGACGCTGGACGGAATGTCTCGCGCGCGGACGAGTCGCGCTCCAAGCCGTCGGGCAAAACTGAGACACACCACTAGGGAGCATCGCTCCGCCCCTGTGATGGTGTTCTGCGGTCAGGCTCAGTGGTTAGCGGATGCCCGCCAGGGATGTTTAGGGCAGACTGATGGCGTGAGCGGAATCCGGTGGGTGCTGCATGTCGACCTCGACCAATTCATTGCGGCGGTCGAAGTGCTCCGGCGGCCGGAGCTTGCGGGCAAGCCGATCATTGTCGGCGGCCGAGGCGATCCCACGGAACGGGCGGTGGTATCGACCGCATCCTACGAAGCCAGGGCGTTCGGGGTGGGTTCCGGAATGCCCTTACGCATTGCGGCCCGGAAAGTTCCCGACGCTGTGATCCTGCCCGTCGACCACGAGGCTTACCTCGCGGTGTCTGAAACGGTGATGGCCACGCTGCGCGCGCAGCCCGGCGCCACCGTGCAGGTGCTGGGCTGGGATGAAGCCTTTATGGGCACTGAGACAGCGAATCCGGAAGCCTACGCCCGGCGGGTGCAGGCCGCTGTCCTGGAGCGAACGCGGTTGCATTGCAGCGTGGGCATCGGCGACACGTTGGTCCGGGCCAAGGTTGCCACCGGTTTCGGGAAGCCAGCTGGCGTTTTTCGTCTGACTGCCGGGAACTGGCTCGACGTTATGGGCAGTCGGCCCACCAAGGACCTGTGGGGTGTCGGAGCCAAAGTGTCGGGCCGGCTGGCCAGGCTCGGCATCAATACAGTGGCCGAGCTAGCCGCGTCCGACCCCCAGAACCTGGTTCCGGAGTTCGGCCCCAGGATGGGTCCTTGGTACGCGGAGCTCGGACGCGGGGACGGCGCCAGTGTTGTGGACGATACGCCGTGGGTTGCCCGCGGGCACAGCCGGGAGACCACCTTCCAGCGGGACCTGACCGAGCCCACCCAGGTGGACGACGCGGTGAGGGAGCTGACAGCGCGTGTCCTTGAGGATGTTGTGGCTGAAGGACGGCCCGTGGTCGGGCTGACTCTGAAGGTCCGGTACGCGCCGTTCGAGACCAAGAACCACGGGAGGAAGATTCCCGAGACCTTCGACCGGGCGGAAATCCTCGCGAGGGCTTTGGACCTCGCAGCAGGAATCGAAGCGGGCCGTCCGATCCGGCTCCTCGGCCTGCGGGCCGAAATGGCCATGCCCGACGATGCCCGAAAGGGACATACGCCTACGCGGGGCGGTTGGTGACGGTCTCCGCGTTTGCAAGGTGCTGGCCGGGCAGGAGGGGCGGCGCGGCCGGGGGCGCCGCGATGCGCACAGCGATCTCCGGCCCCGGAATCTGAAGTGCTGCCCCTATATAGTCGGGGGATGGAACAGCGCGTATTAGGCAAGACCGGACGGAACGTCTCGATCGTGGGGCTCGGCACCTGGCAGCTCGGTGCCGATTGGGGCAACGTGGACCCGTCGCAGGCCCAAAGCATTCTGGCGGCCTCCGTGGAGGCCGGCGTCACGCTCTTTGATACCGCAGATGTTTACGGCGACGGCAAAAGCGAACGGGCCATCGGCACGTTCCTTAAAGACAATCCCGGGCTGGACATCACCGTGGCCACCAAAATGGGCCGTCGCGTGGACCAGCAGCCCGAGAACTACACTCTGGCCAACTTCCGCCAGTGGGTCGACCGGTCACGCAGGAACCTGGGTACGGACAGCCTGGATCTCATCCAGCTGCACTGCCCGCCCACGTCCGTGTATAGCAACCCCGAGGTCTACGACGCCCTGGATACGCTGGTCTCCGAGGGTGCCATCCGCAACTACGGCGTGAGCGTGGAACGAACGGACGAAGCGCTCGAAGCCATCCGGCACGAAGGCACCGCATCCGTCCAGATCATCCTCAATGCCTACCGGCTGAAGCCCCTGGACGAAGTCCTCCCCGCAGCGAAGGCCGCCGGAGTGGGCATCATTGCCCGGGTCCCGCTCGCTTCTGGCCTGCTTTGTGGAAAGTACACGAAGGACACCTCCTTCGCGGACAACGATCACCGCAACTACAACCGCGCAGGCGGATCGTTCGATGTCGGCGAGACTTTCTCCGGTGTGGACTATGGCGTGGGGCTGAAGGCCGTGGCGGAGTTCGAGCAGTTGGTCCCGGATGGTGTTGGCACCGCGCAGGCGGCCATCGCCTGGATCGCCGCCCAGGATGGCGTTACTTCCGTGATCCCCGGCGCACGCAACGTGGAGCAATCCGTCGCGAACGCGGCCGCGGCCGGCGTTTCCCTCGACGGCAAATTCGACGAGGGCGTGCGCTGGATCTACGACCACTACTTCCGCGAGGCGATCCACCCGCGCTGGTAGCGCCGCAGGTTTATCACCAGCCGGCCAGGTTGGAGCCCTGTATGGCTACTTGGCGCGGGCGAGAACGGACGCGTTATCGGGATCGCTGATGTCGTTGGGCTGGTGTGGGCTGAGGTTCTTCCGGTATCGCCACACGCCAATGCCGACGACGACGGCGGCGAGTGCCATGGAGAGCAGCAGCGATTCGCGGGTTGCGTCCAGGATCAGCATGCCGATGAGTAGGGCGACGATGCTGGCGATTGCGACCCAGGTCAGGTGCGGGAAGAGCCACATCTTCATGGCGAGGTCCTTGGCGGCTGCGCCCATGCGGCGGCGCAGGATGAGCTGGGAGGCGGCGATGACCAGCCACACGAAGAGTGCGATGGCGCCGGAGGTGTTGACCAGGAAGAGAAATACCGTGTCCGGGGCAACGTAGTTCAGTCCGACCGTGATGAATCCGACCACGGTGGATGACAGCACGGCCGCAGCCGGAACGCCGCGCTTGGAGATCTTGGTCCAGGACTTCGGGGCGTCGCCTCGCTGGATCCGATGTAGAAGACCAGGATGCGCCATACGGTGGACTTGACGGCCTTCTTGACTGCGTCAACGGGATTTTCGGACTCGCCGGCGGCGATCGTGGCGATCTCGGCCCCGAAGAAGGAGAACACCACCTCCCGGGGCGGGAACCCCGGGAACAAGGCCGAGGATTGCGGCAATGCCGAACAGCAGGAAAAGCACTGCTCGAAGGAAAGTAATCCAAAGCTACCGCCACCGTTGGGGATGGCGCGACCCTGAGCAGCTGCGGACCCGGTTCAGCGGGATGTCAGGTTTCCCTGTTCCTGCGGGAGAACTCGCGGTGGAGTTTGTTCCTGGCGCCGTGTTCGACAAGGGTCGGGATGTACGTCCGGATCCGGCCCGCATCCAGCGTTTCGTATTCCTCTGTGACGACCCGGACGACCACCGGCCGGGGTGCGTCGGGATAGCGTGCGGCGAGCAGGTCGGTGACTTTGGCGATGGTGTCGTGCTTCTCCGTATCTTCCATCCAACCAGTTTGATGCCGAAGACTTGTGGCGTCTATCACATTTTGCAGAGATATTTTGCAGAGCTGGGGAACGCTGAAGACCCGCTCGGCGCGCGGACGTCCGGTTTCCGTTACGGTGTCAGGATCCCGGGCGCCCGGGCCACTCCTTGCCGGCCCACGGGTCGTAGTCGGCGATGAGCTCCTCCTGGGGTGGACGCTCCGGTTCGGGGACGTGCTGCAGGTTCACCCGCACCCGGTACCAGAGGGAGCTTGATCCCCGCATTCCGTCGACGAGCACATCGGCGGGGTGCAGGGCCGGGACGACGGCGGCATGCCGGGTTTTCCACTCGTCGAGCGCAGCGAGCGCCTCGGGTTTGGTCCTGGTGCGGGCCACCTCGATGAGCGGCATCAGCGACTGCCGTCGGCCGGTGCCATCACCGCTGCGGGGCGCCTTCTCGGCGGGGCCGAGTTCGGCCGCCAGGGCCAGCAGCCCATCGAGCGTGCCGACGGCGTCGTCGATGCCGGCGTGGGGATCTCCCCCGTCGGCGAAGCGCCCGGGCACCGTGAGCACGGTGAACTGTTCCGGCCGGATGGAGCGGACCTCATCCCAGGTGAGCGGCGTCGAAACCCGGGCATCGGGCAACGGCCGGATCGAGTACGCCGATGCCACGGTCCGGTCCTTCGCGTTCTGGTTGAAGTCGACGAACACACTCTCGCCGCGCTCCTCCTTCCACCAGCGCGCGGTGGCGAGGCCGGGAGCGCGGTTTTCGACCTCGCGGGCGAGGGTCTCGGCAGCGAGCCGCACCTCGCGGAACGACCACTGCGGCGCGATGCGCACCAGGATATGCAGTCCGCGCGATCCGCTCGTCTTCGGCCACCCCACCAGCCCCACGTCGTCGAGCACTTCCCGCGCGACATACGCGACATCAACGATCTGGGACCAGCCAACGCCCGGCATCGGATCGAGGTCCACCCGGAGCTCGTCCGGGTGCTCAAGGTCCTCGGCGCGCACGGGATGCGGGTTGAGGTCCAGGCAGCCAAGATTCACCACCCACGCCAAGCCCGCGGCGTCCCGTATGACGGCCTCTTCGGCTGATGTCCCGGACGCGTAGTGCAGCGTGGCTGTGTCGATGAAGTCGGGGTGGCTTTCGGGCACGCGCTTTTGGAAGAACGGTTCAGCGTCGATGCCCTTCGGGAAGCGCTTGAGCACCATCGGCCGGCCGCCGGCGCCGCGCAGCGCGCCATCCGCGACGGCGAGGTAGTAGCGGACCAGATTGAGCTTCGTCAGCCCGGGCTCGGGGAAAACCACTTTGTCCGGACTTGAGATGCGTACCTCGGCGCCGGCAATGTCGAGGATTTCGGCCGGGGTCTTCGACGGGCTCATGGCGCCACGCTAGCAACGATCGGATGTCCCAGCCAGACCTGCTGGAGGGAATAGCCGCCGACATTTCGCAGTCGGCGTCGTCGATTACATTGGCGGTGACCGTCCAGCCGAGGGCTTGGCCAGATGCTCGCCGGGGTCTCCTTCACCGCATAACGGCGGCGACCGCGCTGATCTCGACCAGTGCCCCGGGCACGCCCAGCGCCGCGACTCGCGCTCCGGTCACCAGGGGCGGTTCGTCGGACGCGAGTTCCGAAGCGATGGCCCCGTACGCCGCCGCGAGGTCCACTCCATCGACGAAGAGCACTGTCCACTGCACAACGTCGCTGAGGGCAGCGCCGGCTGCGGCGAGCGCGATCCGTGCGTTCTCGAGGGCGCGGGCAGACTGGACGGCCACGTCGCCCTCTCCGACGAGCGCGCCGTCGGCGTCGACGGCGTTCTGACCGCCGACGTAGATGGTGGTCGCACCCGGCGGCACGATGGCGACGTGGCTGAAGGCCGGGCTCGAGATGAGCCCCTGGGGGCGGATGCGCTGTATGGATGCCATGCCTGTATATTCTCACCGACCGCAGGCCGAGGCGACTCTCGAAACATACCGAAAGCTTCATCGGGACGGCTGCGGACCGCCTTCAAGCCTTCGACGTGGTCCTCACCGGCGCCACGTACAAGGCCACGGCGCTGGAGGGCCTGCGGCAGGATGGACATTCGCTTTACTTCGACGACACGGTGCATCGCCGTCGGGGTTCTCAGCGGGTACTGCCCCGTAAACCGGCTGCGGGCCGCCGGAGCGCAGCCCATCATTACGGACTACGAAGGAATGGACGTGGTCACTGCACGCACGCTCTTCGGCAGCTACGTGAGGCCATAGCTTCTTCAATGTGTCGAAGCTCCGGTCATCGTCGATGCCAAGCCCCTTGAACGTCTGAGCGCGGCAGGGCTAGCATTGCCGGCACGGGCGCCGACGCCACACCTGGACTGATGCCACACCTCTACAACGCGGTGCCGACGTCGATCAAGCGAGGAGACTGCCATGGGCGAGACATCTGCAGAGGCGTCATCAGCAGACCTGATGGTCGACCTGATCATCTCGCTGGACGGGTATGCCTCGGCGGAGGGGTGGCCAGGCTGGTGGGGTCTGGAGGGGCCGGAATACCTGGCTTGGCTCGGGCAGGAGGGCGAGAAGGACTACACGTTCCTCCTTGGGGCGAACACCTACCGGCTGATGTCCAGCATGTCGGAGGAAGCCGCGGCCGACGCCTCCAGCTTCTCCGAGGAGGAGGGGGCCAGCCTGACCGGCCTTGCCGCCGTGCCCAAGGTCGTCTTCTCCTCCACCCTGCAGGAGCCCCTGACATGGCCGAACACGGAGCTGGTCACCGGGGACGCGGTCCAGGCCGTGGCGGAGCTGAAACGGACCAGGACCGGAACCCTGAGCACCCTGGGCAGCATCAGTCTCTGCCGGTCGCTGCTGACCGCCGGCCTCGTGGACAGGTTCCGGTTGGTCATCTTCCCGGTGATCACGGGCAGCACCGGCAGGGAACGGATCTACGACGGCTATCCGGACATCTCGCTCGAGATGGTGAACAGCAGGACCTTCGACGGCCGGCTTCAGCTGCTCGAGTACATCCCCACCGTCCTCAGCGGTCCGCCGGGTCGCGGGTAGCGAACGCGTTGGCCAGCGCCTCGGAGCCGCGGGCCAGGAGGGCGACGTCGGCGCCTACGAGGACAAAGGCGGCGCCGGCGGCCAGGTAGCTGCGGGCGGTGTCCGGGTTGAACGCGTTGACCCCTGCGGGTTTGCCGGCCGCTTTTGCGGCGGTGAGGCAGTGTTCGACGGCGGCGCGCACCTTGGGGTGTTCCTGCTGTCCCAGCACGCCCATCGAAGCCGCGAGGTCCGAAGGTCCCAGGAAGATGGCGTCCACGCCGTCTACGGCCAGGATCTCCTCGACGGCTTCGACGGCCGCCGTCGATTCGATCTGCACCGTGACGCTGACGGTCTCTGACGCGCGGGCGAGGTAGTCCGGGACACGGTTCCAGCGTGAGGCGCGGGCCAGGGCGGATCCCACCCCGCGGACGCCCTGGGGTGGATACCGGGTGGCCGCAACCGCGGCTTCCGCTTCGGCCGCCGAGTTGACCATGGGGATCAGCAGGTTTTGCACGCCGAGGTCCAGGTACTGCTTAATGAGCACGGTGTCGTTGACCGGGGGCCGGACCAGGGCCTGGACCGGGTAGCCGTTGACGGCCTGGAGCTGGGCCAGGATGGATTCGAGGCCGTTGGGGCTGTGTTCGGCGTCGATGAGGAGCCAGTCCAGGCCGGATCCGGCGCAGAGCTCGGCCACGAGCGGGCTGCCGGAGCAGACCCACATCCCCGTCAGGGGGCGGCCTGCTTTACCGTTTTGACTGCGGAGGGCGTCGCGGAACGTGTTTGCGTCGTCAGGATTTCCGGGTTTTACTCGAAGCGGCATGTGATGGCCCCCAATGGTCCGTAGTCGGCGTGGACGGTGTCGCCCTTGTACACCCAGAGCGGGCGGGTGAAGGAACCGGCGAGGATGATGTCCCCGGCTTTCATCCCGTCGCCGTGGGCGGCGATTTTGTTGGCGAGCCAGTGCACGCCGTTGGCCGGGTGGTCCAGGACGCCGGCTGCAATCCCGGTTTCCTCCACGGTCTGGTTTTTGTAGAGGATGGCCGCGACCCAGCGGAGGTCCACGGCGTCGGGCTTGACCGGGTTGCCGCCGATCACCATGGCGCCCATCGCGGCGTTGTCGGCGATGGTGTCCACGATGGTCCGGCCCTCCATTTCGATCCGGGAGTCCAGGATCTCCAGGGCGGGCACCACGTAGTCCGTGGCGTTCAGGACGTCGAAGATGGTGCAGCCGGGTCCGGCCAGGTCCTTCTTCAGCACGAACGCCAGCTCCACTTCCACCCGGGGATGGGTGTACCGGTCCCATTCCACCGAGCAGCCGGTTTCGAGGACCATGTCATCGAAGATGGCGCCGTAGTCCGGCTCAGTGATGCCGGTGGCGGCCTGCATGGCCTTGGAGGTGAGGCCGATCTTGCGGCCCACCAGTTTGCGGCCGGCGTCCTCGTTGCGCCGCCGCCACAGCTGCTGCACGGCATAGGAGTCCTCCACCGTCATCTCCGGGTAGCGGGCCGTGAGGCGGGGGACCGGGGTGCGGGTTCGGGCGGCCGCCAGGAGTTCGTCGGCGATGGCCTCAATCGTCTTCGCGTCCAGCATGGCTACAGCTGCGCCCCGAGCTTGAATCCCGTTTTCTGTTCAACGGCGCCGGCGCCTTCTCCTTCTGTTTTGCGGGTGTAGGAGAAGCCGTCGGCACCCACGGTGACCGCCATTTCGCTCTTTTCCTCGCGCACGACGACGGGCTGCGGGTTGCCGTCGAGGTCCAGGACCAGGGAGGCCTCGGTGTACCAGGACGGGACCACGGGGTTGCCCCACCAGTCGCGGCGCTGGTTGTCGTGGACGTCCCAGGTGACGACGGGGTTGTCCGGGTCTCCGGTGTAGTAGTCCTGGGTGTAGATCTCGATGCGGTGCCCGTCAGGGTCCAGGATGTAGAGGTAGAACGCGTTGGAGACGCCGTGCCGGCCGGGGCCGCGCTCGATCCGGTCGCTGATGCGCAGGGCGCCCATCTTGTCGCAGATCTGGATGATGTTGTGCTTCTCGTGCGTGGCGAACGCGATGTGGTGCATGCGCGGGCCGTTGCCGCCGGTCAGGGCGGTGTCATGCACGGTCTGCTTGCGGTGCATCCAGACCGCGTACGTGACACCGTCGGAGTCCTGGATGTCCTCGGAGACGCGGAAGCCGAGGTCCTCCAGGTACTTGCGGCCGCGGGGCACGTCCGGGGTGACCTGGTTGAAGTGGTCCAGGCGGACCAGTTCGCCGGCGGAATAGAGGTCGTAGCGCTGGGTGAGGCGCTCCACGTGTTCCACGTCGTAGAAGAATTCGTAGGGGAAGCCCAGCGGGTCCTCGACGCGGACGGAGTCGCCGACGCCTTTGGTGAAGCCTTCCTTGCGGCGTTCAACCCGGCAGCCCAGTTCCTTGTAGTAGGCCTCGGCGGCGTCCACTTCGGCGGGGGACTTCACCCGGTAGGCGAACGCGGCGACGGCGGCGATGGGTCCCTTGCGGAGCACCAGGTTGTGGTGGATGAACTCCTCGAGGGAGCGCAGGTAGATGGTGTTCTCGTCTTCCTCCGTGACGTGCAGGCCCAGGACGTCGACGTAGAACGCGCGGGAATTGGCGAGGTCGGTGACCACGATTTCCATGTAGGCGCAGCGGACGATGTCCGGAGCCGGGACGGTGGGGGTGGGAACGAAGTCAGTCATGGGAGTCTCTCTTCTGTGGAAGCGGGTCTGGTGGGCGCCGGTGGGTGGCTCAGGCGCCGAATTTGGGGGTGTGGACGGTGCCGAGGCTGATGTGCACGGCCTGCTGGTCGGTGTAGAAGTCGATGGAGCGGTAGCCGCCTTCGTGGCCCAGGCCCGAGGCTTTGACGCCGCCGAACGGCGTGCGGAGGTCGCGGACGTTGTGGCTGTTCAGCCAGACCATGCCGGCCTCGACGTTCTGGGAGAAGTTGTGCGCGCGGGTCAGGTTCTGGGTCCAGATGTAGGCCGCCAGGCCGTAGCGGGTGTTGTTCGCCAGAGCCAGCGCCTCGTCGTCGTTCTCGAACGGGGTGATGGCGACGACGGGACCGAAGATTTCCTCCTGGAAGATCCGCGCGTCGGGCGCGACGTCGGCGAACACAGTAGGTGCGATGTAGTTGCCTTCAGGGAGGTGGCCGGGGCGTCCGCCGCCGGCCAGGAGCCGGCCTTCGGTTTTGCCGATCTCCACGTAGGAGGCCACCTTGGCGTAGTGCTCAGGATGGACCAGGGCCCCGACTTCGGTCTTCGGGTCGTGGGGGTCCCCGACCACGATGTTTTTGGCCCGGGCGGCGTACTTTTCGCAGAACTCGTCGTAGATGGCGCGTTCGACGAGGATCCGGGATCCGGCGGTGCAGCGTTCGCCGTTGAGGGAGAAGACCCCGAACAGGGCGGAATCGATCGCGGCGTCCAGGTCGGCGTCGGCAAACACCACACACGGGGATTTGCCGCCGAGTTCCATCGACAAGCCCTTGAGGTTGGCTGCGGCGTTGCGGAAGATCGTCTGCCCGGTGGTGGTCTCACCGGTGAAGGAGATCAGCGGGACGTCCGGGTGCTTGACCAGTGCATCGCCGGCTTCCTCGCCGAGGCCGTTGACCAGGTTGAACACCCCGTCCGGCAGGCCCGCGTCCTTGAAGATCTGCGCCCAGAGCGAGGCGGACAGCGGCGTGAACTCGGCAGGTTTGAGGACCACGGTGTTGCCCGTGGCCAGCGCGGGGGCGAGCTTCCAGGACTCGAGCATGAAGGGGGTGTTCCACGGGGTGATGAGCCCGGCCACGCCGATCGGCTTGCGGTTGACGTAGTTGATCTGCGCGCCGGGGACTTTCATGGCGTCGTCGAACTGGGCCACGATCAGGTCCGCGAAGAACCGGAAGTTCTCGGCTGCGCGCAGCGCCTGGCCCTTGGCCTGGGTGATGGGCAGGCCGGTGTCGAAGGTTTCCAGTTCGGCGAGCCGGGCCTCCTGGGCCTCGACGGCGTCGGCTATCCTGTTCAGGACCCGGGCGCGTTCCCGTGGCTTCATCCTTGGCCACGGGCCGTCGGTGAACGCTGCGCGGGCGGCGGCCACGGCGAGGTCGATGTCCTCCTTCTGGCCGGCGGCGGCGGTGGCGTAGTTCCGGTTCGACACCGGGTCCAGGACGTCGAAGGCCGCTCCGTTCACGGAGTCAACGAACTGGCCGTTGATGTAGTGCTGGATGTGGGTGGGGAGGTCCTGCGGCACGTAGTGCGTGCTGGCTTCTGAGGCGGTGAACGTCATTGTTGTCTTCCTTTGCTTCTAATTGCAACGCGGGGTCACTTCTTGCCCGTGCGGGGCCGTTTATCGGGCGTTTAGTGACCCCGCGTTGCTTTGGGCGAGGTAGGCGTCCAGGGTGGCGGCCCGGTGTCGGCGGGCGGCTCTTTCGATGGTGTCTGCTCCGGCGCCGGCCTCGATCAGCCGAAGGAGCGCTTCGTGCTCGTCCACCGATTCGTGGGCGCGGCCGGGAACGAACCGGAACGTTGAAGACCGCAGTGAAGCGAGCCGGTTCCAGCCCCGGTGCACCAGGTCCAGGATGTGCGGGTTGGGGCAGCGCTCAAAGAGGATGCTGTGGAAGTCCTGGTTCAGCGCCGTGAAGCGGACGGGGTCGAAGTGCTGGAGGCATTCGCGCATGTCCTCGTTCACGGCCCGGGCGCGTGCAATGTCCGCCGGGCCAATCAGTGGAGCGGACAATGCGGTGGCGGCTCCCTCGACGATGCTCAGGGTCTGCATCGTGTAGAGGTACTCAGTGGGGTCGATCCCGGAGACCGTGGCGCCGACGTTCCGCTCGAACGTCACCAGACCTTCGGCCTCAAGGCGCCGGATCGCTTCACGGACCGGGACCACACTGACACCCAGATCCTTGGCGATGGCGGCCAGGACCAGCCGGTAACCGGGGGAGTAGGTACCGTCCACGATCCGTGCCTTGACGGCCGCGTAGGCCTGTTCTGATTTGCTGCCTGTCGCCATCAACGTCTCAGTCATTGGGCTTTGCCTGCTTCCCATGCCTCGTACTTGGCCCGCCAGGCCGCGTTCAGCGGGTAGAGACCGTCTACGCTGTGGCCCTGTGCCACCATTTCCGCGATGAAGGTTTCCTCGCGCTCCTGGATGATGGAGTCGTCCGCGAGCTCTTCGGCCAGGGCCGGCGGGATCACCAGGATGCCGTCGGCGTCGGCCACGATGATGTCCCCGGGCTGCACGGTGGTGCCGCCGCAGGCGATGGTGATGTCCGTGTCCCACGGGATGTGCCGGCGCCCCAGGACGGCGGGGTGCGGGTTGGCGTAGTAAGTCGGCATGTCCATCGCGGCCACCGCGGCGAAGTCCCGGACGCCGCCGTCGGTGATGATCGCCGCAGCTCCCCGGACCTGGGCGCGCAGGGCCAGGATGTCGCCGATGGTGCCCGTGCCCTTCTCGCCACGGGCTTCCATGACCAGAATCTCGCCCTCGTTCACGGAGTCGATGGCCTGTTTCTGGGCGTTGAAACCGCCGCCATGGGTCTTGAACAGGTCCTCGCGGTTGGGCACGTACCGCAGGGTCCGGGCCAGGCCCACAATCCGCTTTTCCGGCCGGGTGGAGCTGAGGCCGTCGATGCTGACGTTGTTCAGACCGCGCTTGCGCAGCTGGGAGGAGAGCGTGGCGGTGCAGACACTCTCCAGCTTCGCCTTCAGCTCAGGGGTCAGAACCTGCCCGACGGCGGTGCTGGCCGCCGGGGCAAGCCCGGCGGCTGCGCGGGAACCGTACGCCTCCTCCCGCTGCGCGTCATCTGCCCTGGGCTGCGCCCCAAAGTCAGCGAACGCCGTCGTGCCTTCCCCCACGCGGGTGACCAGCCGCCCGGTAGTCAATCCAACACCGGTGACTTCAGCACCGCCGGGGGCTCCAGCCGTCGTGCTGACTTCAACCTCGACCACGTCGCCCGGTTCGGCCACGGAGGCGCCCGCGGGCGTGCCGGTCAGGATGATATCGCCCTCCTCCAGCGTCAACAGCTGGGACAGGTCGGCGACGAGGCGGGCGAACGGGAAGAGCAGGCCCGCGGTGGTGTCGTCCTGGACGAGGTCGCCGTTGTGCCAGGTCCGGATGCGGAGACCGGCGGGGTCCACGGCGTCCGCGGGGATCAACCCGGGGCCGATCGGGGTGAAGCCGTCGCCGCCCTTGGACCGGAGATTGGAACCTTTGTCCGCGTAGCGGAGATCGTAGACGCCGAGGTCGTTGCTGGCGGTCACCCACTCGACATGGCTCCAGGCGGCCTCCACACCGACGCGTCGGGCGGGCTTGCCGATGATCAGGGCGACCTCGCCCTCAAAGCCCAGGAGTTCGCACCCGGCCGGACGCTCCACAACGGAAGGGGCTGCTGCCGAACCATGCGCCAGCGAGGACGGCGGCTTCAGGAAGTAGGACGGCTGCTCCGGCGTGCGGCCACGCTGGGCTGCCCGGCTGGGGTAGTTGATGTGCACCGCGATGACCTTGCGGGCCGCGGCCAGGGTGTGCTCGGTGACCTGATCCAAAAATTACTCCTCATCGAGTACGAAATCGTATACGAAGCAATATTCCAGATATCCCTTGCGGCGTCAATGGGTGTGGTCAATTGTGTGATCGTTGCACAGGCGGTGCCGGTCGGTGCTGTCGTCGGCGTCGGAAACCCCTACGTTGTCGGTTTGGAATGTGCCCGCGACGAGTAGGTCTCCGGGACAAGTCCTTCTTCTGAGGAAAGGTGCGTGTGCATGCCGGGGACGATATCGGTGTTTTGGGCGCTTACGGCGAGCCACCCGCCGTTCGGTTGGCGGGTGGCTGTGAAACTGATGACTCCCAATGGCATGGTTCTCACGGATCTGATGCCGGTTCGTCCACCAAAGACCGACAACGTTAACGAAGTCGGCGTCCTCCACAAAGAGGGCCGCCAAGGCCTCAGGATCCACCGCGTTCCAGGCAGCAGCGAACTCCTCGGCGATCTCGCGCGGGTTACGGGGCATCGGATAGGGCACTTTCCGGGGTCGTGGGGGGTGGCTTGATCCTTACAGGAGAACCTTAGCGACCCTGCCTCAGTGCTGACTCGAGGTCGGCTCACTGGACGTCGAAGACACAATGGCGCGGCTGTCCTCATTAATCTGCCCACAGGCCCGCGCATACTGCTCGCCGATGACGGAATGGAAGTCCGACGCCGGCGCCGCGGCAAGTGCCACCGGCCAGTCGGGACGGACTCCCGTGAGTGCCCAGACCGCCTGTGCTGCGGCGCCGCGGGCCACGTACTCGTCGGGGCGTGGCACCACCACCGGCAGGTCAAACACCTGTGACGCGATCTTCTGTACCGCCGGGTTCTGCACGGCTCCGCCGATCAGCAGCAGCCGCCGCGCCGGGTAGCCCAACGCCTGCAAGGCTGCCAGGCCGCCGGACAATCCGCACAGCATCCCTTCGATGGCCGCCCGGGCAATGTTGCTCCGGGTGGAGGACGCGATGCTGAGGCCGTGCAGGCTGGCCTTGGCGTGCGGCAGGTTGGGCGTGCGTTCGCCCTCAAAATAGGGCACGAGAACCACACCGTCTGCCCCGGGCGCAGCGTCCAATGCCAGCCTGGAGAGCTCATCAAAACCGACGTCCAGGAGCGTGGCCATGGAGCTCAGCACCCTGGCGGCGTTCAGCGTTACGGCGATGGGCAGGTAGTCGCCGGCCGCGTCTGCAAAGCCGGCAACTGTTCCGCTGGGATCATGGCCAGCTTCGGATGCGACGGCGAAAACTGTTCCGCTGGTGCCGACGGAGACCACCACATCACCGGGCCTGGCGCCCAGACCCAAGGCTGCGGCTGCGTTATCCCCGGCGCCTGCGCCGAGCAGGATTTCCGCCCGCCCGCCGCCAGCGCCTGCGTCACCACCGGTATCAGTGTCTGCGCCGGCGTTGCTCCCGGCAAAACAGCGCGGATGAACACGGCCGGCGGCTTCGCCGGCGGCCAGCACGCGCGGCAGGATGACAGCCCCATCCAACGCGGGGGCAGCCGAATCAGGTGCAGCTTCAGCCGCTTCCTGAGGAGAGGCCTCGCGTGCATCCCTGCCGAAGGCCAGCCGGAACAGCTCCAGGTCGTAGCTGCCGGAGGCGGGGCTCCAGTAGCCTGTCCCGCTGGCATCGGACCGGTCCGTGGTGAGAGCGTCCAGATCCGGGCCCAGCGGGCTGGCACCTGCCGGACCGTATCCGCGCAGGCGCCAGCTCAGCCAGTCATGGGGGAGGGCGACGGCTGCCACCCTGGCCACATTCTCGGGCTCGTTGTCCCTCACCCAGCGGACCTTGGTGACCGTGAAGGACGCCACGGGCACCAGCCCGGTACGCCGCGCAAACTCCCCGGCCCCCACCTCGTCGATGAGAGCCGCGGCAGCTGCCGCGGAGCGGGTGTCAT
Organism: Pseudarthrobacter humi; assembly: GCF_024294965.1. Lineage (NCBI taxonomy): Bacteria > Bacillati > Actinomycetota > Actinomycetes > Micrococcales > Micrococcaceae > Pseudarthrobacter > Pseudarthrobacter humi. The sequence goes on along the minus strand of NZ_JANCLV010000003.1, from coordinate 212,495 downwards.
TCCACAGGAGTGCCGGCCGCACCACGTTGCCGTCGCGGTCCAGCAGCACCATGCCGTGCTGCTGGCCCGCGACGGACAACGCGTCCACGTCCGCCAGCCCGCCGGCGTCGTCAATGGCTTCGGCCAGGGCCCGCCACCAATGGTCCGGATGGACTTCCGTCCCGTCCGGGTGGCTCGCCCGGCCCTCGCGGACCAGGACGCCGCCTTGGGCGTCCAAGACCGCAACCTTGCAACTTTGGGTGGAGGAGTCAACCCCGGCAACGAGGTTCAAGGAAGCAGCCGCCACAGTATCAGCGCGCTCCGAGGAGGTGTTCGATGAAGAGCTGCTGCAGTTTCACGAAGCCGAAGCCCTTGCCGCCGAAGTAGGCGTCGGCGTCGAAATCCTCGTAGGAAGCACGGTCCGCACGCAGTTGCTCGTAGCCTTCGCCCGGGTCGAGCGTGGGCTCGTTGATTTCCGCCACGCGGGAAGCCTGCAACGCGTCCTGCACCTCGGGGTCGGCGCGGAAGGCCTTCGCGCGTTCCTTCAGCAGCAGGTAGGTCTGCATGTTCGCGGCGGCGGAGTCCCACACGCCGTCGATGTCCTCGGTGCGGCTGGGCTTGTAGTCGAAGTGGCGGGGGCCGCTGTAGGCAGCTCCACCGTCGGGGCCGCCGTTTTCGAGCAGGTCCACCAGGGAGAACGCGTTCTGCAGGTCGCCGTGGCCGAACACCAGGTCCTGGTCGAACTTGATGCTGCGCTGGCCGTTGAGGTCGATGTGGAAGAGCTTCCCCTGGTACAAAGCCTGGGCAATGCCGTGCGTGAAGTTCAGGCCGGCCATCTGCTCGTGGCCTGTCTCAGGGTTGACGCCCACTAGTTCCGGACGTTCCAGGGTCTCAATGAAGGCGAGGGCGTGTCCCAGGGTGGGGAGCAGGATGTCGCCGCGGGGTTCGTTCGGCTTCGGTTCGATGGCGAAGCGGATGTTGTAGCCCTTGTCCGTGACGTAGTCGCCCAACAAGTTCACGGCCTCGCGGTAACGTTCCAGGGCACCGCGGATGTCCTTGGCGGCGTCGTACTCGCTGCCCTCACGGCCGCCCCACATCACGAACGTCTCGGCGCCGAGTTCAGCCGCGAGGTCGATGTTGTCCAGGACTTTGCGCAAGGCGAAGCGGCGGACGCCGCGGTCGTTGCTGGTGAAGCCGCCGTCCTTGAAAACCGGGTGGCTGAACAGGTTGGTGGTGACCATGGGAACGATCATGCCCGTGGACTTGAGCGCGCCGGTCAGCCGGTCAATCTCACGCTGGCGGTCAGCTGCCGAGCAGCCAAAGGGAAAGAGATCGTTGTCGTGGAAAGTGATGCCATAGGCACCCAGATCACTCAGCTTGTTGACGGCTTCGACGGTGTCCAGGGGCGGACGGGTGGCTGAACCGAACTGGTCCTGGGCCTCCCAGCCGACCGTCCAGAGGCCGAAGGAAAACTTGTCTTCACGGGTGGGCTGAATCGTCATTGAATGCTCCGTTGCTCGGTATCAAAGGGAGTGCGTGCCGCGCTCCTGGGTGAATCGCAGGCATTTTGTTCTGCATACAAACATATTAGGAATTTCCGTGATGTCAACCACTGCGGCACCGGAGGCCGGAATGACGCGCGGGAGCCCCTCCCTCTAAATGACTGGTTTTGCGCACCCGCAGATCTGTTATGTTGTGAAGAACATCAAACCCGAAAACCAGACTCCATGGAGGACGCAGAGCGTGACTGAACAACGTGTGCAGGAACGGAACTGGGCCGGAAACCTCGGCTACCGGGCGGAAAGGATCGTGCACCCGCGCACCGTGGCGGAGCTGCAGGAACTGGTGGCCGGAGCCCGGACCATCCGCGCCCTGGGATCCCGCCATTCGTTCAACGACATCGCCGACACTTCCGGCACGCTGGCGGCCCTGGACATGCTGGATCCGGCCATCACTGTCGATGCTGAGAGCATGACCGTCACGGTGAGCGGAGGCACGCGGTACGGGACGCTCGCCGCGGAGCTGCAGCGGCAAGGCTTCGCCCTGCACAACCTGGCCTCGCTACCCCATATTTCGGTGGCCGGTGCGGTGGCCACGGCCACGCACGGCTCCGGTGACGGCAACGGGAACCTGGCCACCGCCGTCGCCGGCCTGGAACTGGTGACAGCCGACGGCGGCATCCTCACCGCCCGCCGCGGCGAGACCACGGACTTCGACGGCATGGTGGTGGGACTCGGTGCCCTGGGAATCGTCAGCAGCGTGACCCTGGACATCGAGCCGGCGTTCCAGGTTGAGCAGCACGTTTTTGAGAACCTGGACTGGGGGCAGGTTCTGGAGAATTTCGACGACGTCACCTCCTCCGCGTACAGCGTCAGCCTCTTTACCGACTGGAGCGGCAGTACCGTAGGGCAAGCATGGCTGAAGGACCGGGTGACGGGTCCGGGAGTGGTGGCCGGCAGGCGGGACTTCTTCGGCGGCACACCGGCCCTGGCGGCCCGGCATCCGCTCCCGGGGGTCTCCGGAAGCAACTGCACGGAGCAACTCGGCGTGCCGGGGCCGTGGTCGGACCGGCTTGCCCACTTCAGGATGGAATTCACGCCCAGCAAGGGCGACGAACTCCAGTCCGAGTACCTGGTGCCCCGGGAACTCGCCGTGGATGCCATCCGCACACTGCGTAAACTTTCCGGGGTCCTTACCCCGTTGCTCCTGGTTTCCGAGATCCGCACGATTGCTGCCGACCGGCTGTGGCTAAGCCCCAACTACGGCCGCGACGGCATCGGCCTGCACTTCACTTGGCGGCAGGACCAGCCCGCGGTCGAGGCGGTACTGCCACTGCTTGAGGCGGAGCTGGCGCCCTTTGCGGCACGGCCTCACTGGGGCAAGCTGTTCGACGGCGGTGCTGCCGCCGTCGCGCCCCTGTACCCGCGCTTTGATGACTTCCGGGCCCTCGCGGGCCGGCTGGATCCTGCCGGAAAGTTCCGTAACCGGTTCCTGGACTACGCGGTCTTCGGCTCCTGATATTGTCACGGATGATGTCCTCAGCAACCCGCCTCCCCGCAACGGCCAGCGACCCTGATCCGTCGCGGCGGAACAACCTTGCCCTGATCGCGACCCTGGTGCATCACCATGGCGTGCTCAGCCGAGCGGACCTCACCAGGCGGACCGGGCTGAACAGGTCCACGGTGGGGGCGCTGGTGGGCCAGCTGGCGGCACTCGGCCTGGTCTATGAAACGGCACCGTCCGGCGAGTCCCAGGTGGGCCGTCCCAGCCCGGACGTCCGGCCTGACCCCTCCACGGCGGCGCTGGCCGTCAATCCGGAAGTGGACGCCGTCACCATCGGACTGGTGAGCCTGGGCGGAAAGGTCCAGAAGAAGATCCGCTTCGCCACGGAGCGGATCCCCACCGCCAGGGAAGCAGTCAACATCGCTGCCGCCGTCATTGAAGGGATGCGGTCGGAGCTGGATGCTTCCTACCGGATCGTCGGCATCGGCATGGCAGTGCCCGGCCTGGTCAACCGTGAGGACGGTGTGGTCCGCCACGCCCCTCACCTGGACTGGCGCGACGAACCCGTGGCCCGGATGATGCGCGAGGCCACCGGCTACCCGTGCCTGGCGGACAACGATGCCTCCCTTGGTGCGGAGGCCGAGCTCATTTTCGGGGCCGGCGCCGGCCGCGGCAACCTGATCTACCTCAACGGCGGCGCCAGCGGCATCGGCGGCGGCGTTGTTGCCGATGGGGCGTTGCTGCGCGGGTCCGCCGGATATGCGGGCGAGCTGGGACACACCTTCGTGCGGACCGCCGGCCAGGTCTGCCATTGCGGTGCCTCCGGCTGCCTCGAAACCGAGGTGTCCCAGTCCCGGCTCTTTGAGCTGGCAGGGCTCCGCGGCGGCGACGCCAGCCAGCTCGAAGCGGCACTCCGCTCGAAGGACAGTGCGGAGCTGGCAGGGGAGATCGCCCGACAACTGGGCTATCTGGGAATCACCCTGCGCAACGCCGTTAACACGTTCAACCCGGACGCTATTGTCCTCGATGGGTTCCTGGGCATTCTGCATGCGCTGTCCCCTGACACACTGGAAGGCCTGCTCCGGACCCAGGCCCTGGACGAGGTGGCGGGCATGGCGAAGATCTACCGTGCCGCGCTGGGCTCCGATCTTATGATGATCGGGGCTGCGGAGCTGGCCTTTACCCGATTGCTCGCGGACCCGGCAGGCATCACTGCCCTGCCCGCACCTCCCGCGAAAGTACGCTGAGTGCACCCGGCAGCGCCGACAGTGCCGGGCTGACAACGCTGCTTTCCGCATCGATCGCGGCCATAGAATGTTGGACACCACCTTGTCTTCCACCGAAGGGTCCCCTCACATGGGCAACACCATCGACCGACGCCAGCCACGCCTGGAGGACGTGGCAGCGCGGGCAAAGGTGTCCCACCAGACCGTCTCGCGGGTCATCAACAACCACCCCAATGTCAGCAGCGCCACCAGGGAGAAAGTGGAAGCGGCGATTGCGGAACTCGGCTACCGGCGCAATACAGCTGCCAGGAGCCTGGTCACCCGGCGTTCGCAGACCATAGGTGTGCTGGCAGCCGAAATGGGGCAGTACGGCCCGGCCAACACCCTCCTGGGAGTCCAGCAGGCCGCCCGGGAGGCCGGCTACTTTGTGAGCATCGAGGCCATCAAGGAGGCCGGTGCGGATGCCATCTCGGACGCCGTCCGCCATCTCACGGACCAGGGCGCGGACGGGATCATCGTCATTGTGCCCCACGACGGTACCGTTCAGGCACTGGAGGGCCTCACTCTGGACGTTCCCGTGATCCTTGTGGGTGCCGCCGGTGGGGGGCTCTTCAGCGGAGCGCTGGTGGACCAGAAGCTCGGGGCGCGCCTGGCGGTCTCGCACTTGATCGACCTGGGCCACCGGCGGATCGGGCATGTTTCCGGACCCCAGGACTGGGTGGACGGCAGGTCACGTGCCGAGGGCTGGGGTGAGCGGCTCCGCGAAGCCGGCCTTCCTGATGACCTGTTGATCGAGGGGGACTGGAGCGCCGGCAGCGGGTACCGGATCGGCCGTCAGCTTGCCGCTGAGCGCACGGCAACGGCTCTGTTCGTTGGCAATGACCAGATGGCCCTGGGCCTGCTGCGCGCCTTCAGCGAAGCGGGGGTCCGCGTGCCCGACGACGTCTCCGTGGTGGGCTTCGATGACCAGCCTGAGTCGGGCTACTTCACGCCGCCGCTGACCACCGTGCGCCAGGACTTCGAGGAACTCGGCAGGCGCTGCATGGGCGCTATGCTGAACGCCCTTGAGGGCGGCGCGGGCGCAGGCACCATCATGGTGGAGCCGGAGCTGGTTGTCCGCAGCAGTACGTCCGCTCCCGCCTGATTCCCGCCTGATCTTCCCAGCCATGCCGCCGACACTTGACGTCCCAATTGTTAGCGCTCACAATTGAATCAATCCGCGCTCACCGGACCAGCTATTTGGAGGACTTCATGGACGTCACAGTGGACGGCACAGACAGCTACGTCATCGGCGTGGACTACGGAACGCTTTCGGGACGGGCCGTAGTGGTCCGGGTCCGTGACGGCAAGGAACTGGGCAGCGGTGTCTTCGACTATCCGCACGCCGTGGTCACGGATGCCCTTCCGGCGGATGTAGCGGGCGTTGCGGGCGACGGCAGTGGCCGGCTTCCCGGGGAATGGGCACTTCAGGTGCCGAACGACTACCGCGACGTCCTCCGCCACGCCGTCCCGGCAGCGATCGCAGACGCCGGGATCAACCCGGCGGCCGTCGTCGGAATTGCCACTGACTTCACGGCCTGCACCATGGTGCCGGTCAGGGCCGACGGCACCCCGCTCAACGAACTGCCCGGCTTTGCCAGCCGCCCGCACGCCTACGTGAAGCTGTGGCGGCACCACGCCGCGCAGCCGCAGGCGGACCGGATCAACGCCCTGGCCGCCGAGCGCGGCGAAACCTGGCTGCCGCGCTACGGGGGACTGATTTCCTCCGAGTGGGAATTCGCCAAGGGCCTGCAGCTGCTGGAAGAGGACCCGGAAGCCTATGCCGCCATGGACCACTGGGTGGAGGCGGCCGACTGGATCGTCTGGCAGCTTTGCGGCCAGTACGTTCGGAACGCCTGCACCGCCGGTTACAAGGGCATCTACCAGGACGGCCGGTACCCTTCCGAGGACTTCCTCGCCGCGCTGAACCCGGAATTCAAGGACTTCGTCAGCACGAAACTTGAACACACCATCGGCCGCTTGGGCGATGCCGCGGGCTACCTCACGGCCGAGGCCGCCGGATGGACGGGATTGCCTGAGGGCATCGCCGTGGCCGTCGGTAACGTGGACGCGCACGTCACGGCCCCGGCCGCAAAGGCAGTGGAGCCGGGGCAGCTGGTGGCCATCATGGGCACGTCCACTTGCCACGTTATGAACGGTTCGGAACTTCGGGAAGTCCCGGGCATGTGCGGCGTGGTGGATGGCGGGATCGTGGACGGGCTGTGGGGCTACGAGGCCGGGCAGTCCGGCGTAGGCGACATCTTCGGCTGGTTCACCAACAACGGTGTCCCGCCGGAATACCACCAGGCGGCGGCCGCGGCAGGCCTGGGCATTCACGAATACCTCACCGAGCTCGCCGCACACCAGGCCATCGGAGGGCACGGCCTCATCGCCCTGGACTGGCACTCGGGGAACCGTTCGGTGCTGGTGGACCACGAGCTCTCCGGCGTGGTGGTGGGCCAGACGCTCGCCACCAGGCCCGAGGACACCTACCGCGCGTTGCTGGAGGCCACGGCCTTCGGCACCCGCACCATCGTGGATGCCTTCCGCGATTCCGGCATTCCGGTGAAGGAATTCATCGTGGCCGGCGGGCTCCTGAAGAACAAGCTGCTGATGCAGATCTACGCGGACATCACCGGCCTGCAGCTTTCGACCATCGGCTCCACCCAGGGCCCGGCCCTGGGCTCCGCCATCCACGCCGCCGTTGCGGCGGGAAAGTACGCCAGCATCCGTGAAGCTGCGGCGGCCATGGGCTCAGAACCCGGCGACGTCTACACGCCGATCCCGGAAAACGTTGCAGCCTACGAGGAACTGTTCCAGGAATACCGGACACTTCACGACTACTTCGGCCGGGGAGCCAATGACCTGATGCACCGGCTTAAGGCCATCCAGCGCAACGCCACGAAAGCACTCGTGGGCGCCGGAGCATGCGCATGAGCGCCGCGCCTTCAAGCACCTTGGAAACCATCGCCCGGATCCGGCAGGAGGTCTGCATCCTGCATGCCGAGCTCACCCGCTATGGGCTGGTGGTGTGGACGGCGGGCAATGTCTCCGCGCGCGTTCCAGGCCATGACCTGATGGTCATTAAGCCGTCGGGCGTTTCCTACGATGACCTCACACCCGAGCAGATGGTGGTCACCGACCTGTATGGGGTACCCGTGGCAGGCGACGCCGACGGTGAGTGGGGCAACCCGGGGCTGTCGCCGTCGTCGGACACCGCCGCGCACGCCTATGTCTACCGGCACATGCCCGACGTCGGCGGCGTGGTGCACACGCACTCCACCTATGCCACGGCCTGGGCAGCCCGCGGCGAGTCGATCCCGTGCGTTCTGACCATGATGGGCGACGAGTTCGGCGGCTCCATCCCGGTGGGCCCGTTCGCGCTGATCGGCGATGACTCGATCGGTCAGGGCATCGTGGAGACGCTGAAGAACTCCAACTCGCCCGCGGTGCTGATGCAGAACCACGGCCCGTTCACCATCGGCAAGGATGCCAGGGATGCGGTGAAGGCCGCGGTCATGTGCGAGGAAGTGGCGCGGACGGTGCACATTTCCCGGCAGCTCGGCGAGCCGCTGCCGATGGACCAGGCCAAGATCGAATCCCTCTACGCCCGCTACCAGAACGTCTACGGCCGCTAGCCGGCCCGGACCCCCGCACTTCACCGGACTTTCACAGGAGAAAACCCATGAACAACGCCAACAGCACGTCCCTCGGCCACTACGAGGTCTGGTTCCTCACCGGCAGCCAGCACCTTTACGGCGAGGATGTCCTCAAGCAGGTCGCCGCCCAGTCACAGGAGATTGCCGCCGCCCTGAACGCCTCCTCCGACGTTCCCGTCAAGGTGGTCTGGAAGCCGGTCCTCACCGATTCGGACGCCATCCGCCGCACGGCATTGGAAGCGAACTCGGACGATTCCGTGATCGGTGTGACGGCGTGGATGCATACGTTCTCCCCGGCCAAGATGTGGATCCAGGGCCTGGACCTGTTGCGCAAGCCGCTCCTTCATCTGCACACGCAGGCCAACGTGGAGCTGCCCTGGGCGGACATCGACTTCGACTTCATGAACCTCAACCAGGCCGCCCACGGCGACCGCGAATTCGGCTACATCCAGTCCCGCCTCGGCATTCCCCGCAAGACCGTGGTGGGCCACGTGTCCAACCCGGAAGTCTCGAGGCAGGTGGGCGTGTGGCAGCGGGCGTCGGCAGGCTGGGCCGCGGTTCGCACGCTCAAGCTGACCCGCTTCGGTGACAACATGCGCAACGTTGCCGTCACCGAAGGCGACAAGACCGAAGCCGAACTCCGCTTCGGTGTCTCCGTCAACACCTGGTCCGTCAACGAGCTCGCCGACGCAGTGCACGGCGCCGCAGAGTCCGACGTCGACGCCCTGGTTGCGGAGTACGAGCGCCTGTACGAGGTGGTCCCGGAGCTCAAGGCCGGGGGAGCGCGGCACGAGTCGCTGCGGTACAGCGCCCGGATCGAACTGGGGCTGCGCAGCTTCCTGGAGGCCAACGGCTCCGCCGCGTTCACCACCTCTTTTGAGGACCTGGGCGATCTCCGCCAGCTGCCCGGCATGGCCGTCCAGCGGCTGATGGCCGATGGCTACGGCTTCGGCGCCGAGGGCGACTGGAAGACGGCCATCCTGGTCCGCGCGGCCAAGGTGATGGGCGCGGGCATGCCCGGCGGCGCGTCCCTGATGGAGGACTACACCTACCACCTGGAACCCGGTTCCGAGAAGATCCTGGGCGCGCACATGCTCGAGGTCTGCCCGTCCCTGACCGCCACGAAACCGCGCGTCGAGATCCACCCGCTCGGCATTGGCGGCAAGGAAGATCCCGTCCGCATGGTGTTTGATACGGACGCTGGCCCCGGCGTCGTCGTAGCGCTGTCCGATATGCGCGACCGGTTCCGTCTGGTCGCGAACGTGGTGGACGTCGTCGACCTTGACCAGCCGCTCCCCAACCTGCCGGTGGCCCGCGCGCTCTGGTCGCCGAAACCCGACTTCGCCACCTCGGCCGCAGCGTGGCTCACCGCCGGTGCCGCGCACCACACGGTATTGTCCACGCAGGTGGGTCTGGACGTGTTCGAGGACTTCGCCGAAATCGCCAAGACCGAACTTCTCACCATCGATGAGGACACCACCATCAAACAGTTCAAGAAGGAACTCAACTGGAACGCCGCGTACTACAGGCTGGCGGGCGGCCTGTGAACGGTGTCGAAATTGAGCTCGTCTCGGGGGACTACACCGCCGCCGTTGTCCAGCGCGGCGGCGCCTTGCGGCGGCTGGCGTTCCGGGGCAGGGACCTGGTGGTGCCCTTCGACGCCGATGCGCCCATCCCGGACTACCGGGGAATCATCGCTGCGCCGTGGCCCAACCGGATCGCCGATGGCACGTACCGTTTTGCCGGCGTCGAGCACCAACTGCCCACCAACGAACCGGAGCGGGGCACGGCACTGCACGGGCTCGCATTCGACCGTTTGTGGACCGTTGAACGCAGCGGCGCCGACGCGGTGAGCCTGTCCTGTGAGATCCCCGGGGCCCCAGGGTATCCGTTCCACCTTCGGCTCCACGTCGACTACAGGCTGGACGACGCCGGGCTGCACACCACTGTCACGGCCACCAACGCCGGCGACGAGGCGGCCCCTTACGGGGTTTGCCCGCACCCGTACCTGCTGGCGGGACCCGCGCCGCTGGATGAGTGGACCGTCCGGATCCCCGCGGCGTCTTTCCTCGAGGTCACGCCGGACCGGCTCCTGCCGGTCGCCACCCGGACGGTGGAGGGCCATCAGTTCGACTTCCGGGCGCCGCGTGCAATCGGCGGCACACAGATCGACCACGCCTTCACCGACCTGGAGTTCGACGACGGCGGCCGCGCCCAGCTGATCGCCAGGGACCCCGGCGGAACCGGGGTGGGCATGGCCTGGGACCGGGCATGCCCCTGGCTGCAGATCCATACCGCCGACAAACCTGCCCCTGTACCCAACAGGCTGGGCCTGGCGGTTGAGCCGATGACCTGTCCGCCGGACGCCTTCAACAGCGGCCAGGACCTGCTGCAGCTGGAACCGGGCAGCAGCCATCAGGCCGGCTGGAGCATCTTCGCCGCCTGATGCCGCCTGATGCCGCGTGGTGGTGGCGTTGACACGCACAGAAGCGGCCGGCCCCGGCAGTTAGCCGGGGCCGGCCGCTTCAATGGACAAGCTGTCAGTGCACAATCAGGTCAGTGCACAATCAAGCCAGTGCACGCGCGGGTCAGTGCGCCAGCAGCGTCTCAAGCGGTTCTCCTGCCGCGATCCGTGCCAGCAGCTCCGGCTCGGCCGCATCGGAGGCAAGCGCCTGCTCCAGGACTGCTGCCGCCTCCCGCGGAGACAACACGATCACGCCGTTATCGTCACCCAGCACCCAGTCGCCGGGGGCCACGTCCACGCCCCCGCAGGTCACGGAAACGTTGACCGCAGATTCCGTGCCGTGCAGGCGCTTGGTGGTGAGGCATGACGTGCCGCGGGCAAAGACCGGCAGGCCGGTGCTCCGCAGCTCCAGCAGGTCCGTTGCCACTCCGTCCACCACAATGCCGGCGGCGCCCTGGGCCTTGGCGGCTGCGGCCGTCACTGCGCCGACGGGGGCATGGCGGCGATCGCCGTCCATGTCCACCACCAGCACTGCGCCGGGGTACAGCTCCAGTCGTACCACTCGACGGTCGTGCCGATGACGCTGGCGAGGGCGATTTTGCGCATTTTTTGCGAGGTCCAGCCGTGCCGTAGCAGCGGCGGTGGCGGTATTTACCATGTTGGCCATCAGTTCTCCAGATGGGGGTGCGGGGACGATTGTCCGGTGCAGGTAGTTACCAACCATTCTGTGTCCGCGATCTCAGTTCAATGGCTAAAAGGCCGATAAATGTGAGTTCACACAACACGCCGCCCAAGGTAATAACGTGCCGCTACGCGCAGGCCACTGGCATCCGGACGGCCTGCACCGGATCAGTGCGTCACACCTGGGCAGAAAGTTCGTGCCGGGTCAGGCTCAGGTACACCTTTCCGTCTTCGACCCGGTTGATGACATCCGCAGCGGCATAGGAGTCGCTTGCCCAGAATCCGCGGGCATCGATTTTGATGTAGCCCGAATGGAACAACCGCCGGGCCATCAGCTCGGGTACTTTCGGTTCCCTGCCAAAGACAGCGCTCAGCCCGAGGTTGAGCAAATCCTGTTCGGAAGCCGTGGCGGCTTCTTCGAACACTTCTGCCTTAGTGTTCGGCGGAACGATGAGCTCAACGGCACCGATATCATCGCCCGACGCATCCACAACGCGCATTCCCTTGGACACGGATTCCAAGACGTCCACGATCGTCCTCCTCCACTCAACTTCATTACGGCACCATTGCGCCCCACGGTCAAGGGGCTGTGGCTTGGGCAGGCGCCGCCACTGGTGACGCTCGCAAACGTCAGGCCCACGCCACTACCAGCGTGGCCACCTGGGCGGGAACGGCAAGGTCGATTCCGGTCAGGTCCTGGAACCGGTTCAGCCGGCTGAGGATGGTGTTCCTGGGCCATGCGGACCCGCTCGGCCGAATAGCCTGAGTGCGTGTGCGCGGCGAATTCGTCCGAGCGTGGACGGAATCTCCCACAACGAACACGAAAACACCACGGACGAGGACATCGTGGCCGGCCGCGCCATGCTGACCGAAGTGGTTAGCCGTCTTTGCAACGGGGTCCTGGAGGACTAAGGGAGGCGGATCTCGGCGAAGGGGATGCCGGATACTCCGGCCGCGTTGATTTGTGCTGCGCGTGGCGTCCCGTTCAACGGAGCCAACCCGGCGGCCTGGAACCTGGGCATCGCATCAACAGCCCTGGGTGACTGGACCACCGCCCGGCACGCGTGGGTCGCTTACGGACTGGACAAGTTTCGGGCTGAAGCTGGGCCCATCGACGTCGACTGCGGCATGGCTCCGGTCCGGCTCAACCCCGACCAGCCCAGCCTCCCTCACCAGGTGCTGTTTTCGGCCGGGAATACTGAGGTGGTGTGGTGCTGGCGCCGGAGCCCGGCCCATGCAGTCATCGCGAGCGTTCCGCTGCCGGATTCCGGCCATCGGTGCCGAGACGTTGTCCTGCACGACGGTGAACCCAAAGGGACCCGACAGCTCGACGGACAGGATGTGTCGGTCTTCGACGAGCTGGGACGCCTCGAAGAATCCGGCCTGCCGACATGGCAGGCCCAGGTGGTCGGTGCCACCGCCAACGATTTTCAGGAACTGTCGGACCTCTTGGAACAGCGCGGACTCGGACTTGACGATTGGTCCGGGATCCGGTTGATGTGCTCGGAATGCTCGCACGGTGCACAGCAGGATGGACACGACCACATTCCTGCAGCGTCGGACGATGGGAAACGGCTGGGACTCGCCGGCCGCGAGTCAGACCTGGACGAAGTCATAGCGCCATGGCTGTCCGGGAGGCACGGAATCGACGTGCTCAACCTCGACCTGCTCTGGTAATCCTCCATCGCTAAGGAACTTGATCGCTAAGGAAGGGACGGAAATGTTCGGTCTATTCAAGAAAAGAGAACCCAGCGTTGTTATCGCCACGCTGAACGCACGCCTGCAACCCCAGGACCGGGCCGCCCTTGAAGACGCCTTCGAGTCCGCCATGACGTGGCGCGGCTCCGCGTTGTTGGCGGGGGAACCCAAATGGCGGCCAACGGCGAGGTCATTGACTGTGATATCGAAATTGAGATTGACGAACTCTCCGAGCTGACGGTCGACGCCGTGACCGAAACCCTTGCCACAATGCTCGCCCCCAAGGGTTCCACCCTGTACGTGTCAGACCAAGACCGTCGGATCGATTTCGGCGCACACGAAGGATTGGCCCTTTATCTCAACGGCGCCGATCTTCCGGAGGATGTGTACCGGGACTGCGACTCCAATCATGTCTATACAGAATGCGGCCGGCTGCTGGAGGGGTTGGGGATCGTGAGCAGTCACTGGCAAGGACCTCGTGAAACAGCGCTATATATGTATGGATGGGACGTCCAGGCCATGCAGGAGAGGCTGACACCGTTCCTGCAGGAGTATCCGCTGTGCCAGCAATGCCGCGTGATACAAATCGCGTGATACCCCGATGAGAATGTGGCATGACTTGTTACGATGACGCGCTTGCTCCCATAACCTCGGTCAACGGTGGGCCGCAGACTACGGGAGGCATCAACACAAATAGCCCGGTGCGCGGCAACTGCCGCGCACCGGGCTATCACTGGGGGGATCAGCGTTTGACGGCGTCCAGTTTCAGCATCTTGGCGATGACGCTGTCCAGCTCGGAGTCGTCGAAGATTTTCTTCCAGTCGTCCTTGATGATGGTGTCCTTGCCGTACTGGATGGCGATTTCGCAGGCTTCGGAGAACGGGTTGGAGCCGCGCAGGGCGTTGGTGAGGGCGATCTGGACGTGGCCGAACAGCATGGCCTTGGCCGCTTCCTCTGGAACGCCGGCGGTGTGGACGGTCTCGTACAGCGCCTCGTTCAGGAGGGTTCCGATCATGCAGGCCACGGTTTCCACCAGGGTGGGTTCAAGGATGGCGAGCTGCTTGACGGTGACCCAGTGCACGTCGATGACGGGGGCGTAGATGATGCGGATGGTGGCCTCGGCGGCTGCCTTGGTGTCTTCCGGGGCGTCCTCGTCGATCGCGGCAACCACGTTCTGCGGGGCGCCTTCGCCGCCGAAGGTGTCGGCCCATTCTTCCTTGGTGGTGCGCTCCAGGAACACGGACGGGTGGCAGGGGTGCGCCACTGCCTGGACGACGTCGTCGCGCTTGGCCAGCAGGCCGGCGTAGGCGGCGGCGGGGTCCAGGGTGAGCAGGATCGCTCCGGCCTTCATCTGCGGGACAACGCCCTCGGACACAACGCCGAGGACGGTGTCCGGGACGGCGAGGATGACCACGTCGGCGTTCTTGACGGCGTCCTCAGTGGAGGTGATGTCGCGGCCCTCGGCCTGGATGCGTTCCTGGCCTGCGGGGGAGTTCTCGCTATAGAAGACGCTGTGGGTGCTCTTCTGGAGGTTCCGGGAAACGCGCATTCCCATTTTTCCACCGGCTCCGACGACGGCGACGGTCAATTTTTCTGTTGACATTTCACTTGCTCCTTAGGTATTCGATGCTGTGTTTGGTCCACTGGTTTTCGAGGCGGATGGTTTCCGCTTTGGAGTCCTGCCACGGCAGCCAGTGTTCGACGATCTGGTTGATGCTTCTTTGGTGGGGCTGGAATTTGCTGACCATGTAGTCGTAGTCGAGCAGGCCTTCGCCGAGCGGCGCTCCGGCGTAGGTGAACCCGACCCAGCCGTCCTTGCGGCTGAACGCGAAGTCCTTGACGTGCATGTTCAGGACGTAAGGCGCGACGGCGTCAATCACCTCGCGCGGCATCTCCAGCGCCGCGACCGTGTTGGCCGGGTCGCTGCAAATGCCAAGGTATGGTCTGTCCACTCCGCGGATCACGTCCAGGATCCGGGAGGTGGGAACCTGTTCGTAGGTTTCCACCGCGATCTTGACCCCGGCGGCTTCGAACTCCGGCAGGACCTCCTTGAAGATGGCCACGGCTTCCTCCGTCGTCGGGGTGTGGCCCGGGACGTTGAACATGGTCCGCAGCAGGGGCGAGCCCAGGATCCCGGCGATGCGCAGGAATTTCCGCAGGTGCCCAGGGCGGATGCCCTTGGTGCCGAGCTCCAGGGAGATGCCCAGCCGGTCAGCTGTTGCCCGGACGGCTGCCAGTTCGGTGTCCGTCATGGCTTCCAGCGGGGCGTAGTCGCAGACCTGGAACAGGTCCACGCCGAGTTCCGCCGTCCGCTCCAGCGCCTGGTGGATGCTAAGCGGTTCGCTGACCTTGTCCGAGAGCTGCCAGAAGAACGCGTAGCTGCTCAGGCCGATCCGTGAGCCAACTCCGATCCGTGAGCCCTGGCCGACGCGGCTCATACCGTCACCTCCGCTGCTGTCAGCCGTGCGGCCGTCTCGTCCAGGATGGTCTTCAGCGCCTTCGGGTCGTGGGCGAAGCGGCCCAGGAACAGGCCGGCCACGGCGGAGTCCAGTTTGGTGATCAGGCCGGGTCCGGCGCTGCCGCCGTAGATCACGCGGCTGTCCGCCTGGCCGGGCAGGGCGCGCAGGTGCGCGTCCAGCCCGGCGATGACGGCGCTGATGTAGTCCGGGGTTGCGGGTTCCGGGGCGCCGATGGCCCACTGCGGTTCGTACGCCACGATGGTCCGGCCTATGGGTCCCAGCGACTGGGCGCGGTTCAGGGCGGCATCAATCTCGGCGGTGCACTGCGCGATAGCCTCTTCCGGCGAACCGGCGTGAAGCTCCCCGACGCACAGGATGGGCGTGAGGCCGTTGCGGTAGGCGGCGGCCGTCTTCAGCCCGATGACCGTGTCATCTTCGCCGAAGATCCGCCGGCGTTCGGCGTGGCCCACCTCGGCGTAGCGTCCGCCGAGCTCCACCACGGTCTTCCCGCCCACTTCACCGGTGAACGCCCCTTCGTCTTCCCAGAAGATGTCCTGGGCACCCGCGGCGGCTCCTGCAGTGCCCAGGATGCGGGCAGCTTCGGGAAGGACCGGGAGAGTGGGCAAGACAAACAGCTCAATGTCGCCGCCCTGGATGGCCGGGTGCGCGAACGCGATGCCGGCCACGTCGCGGCAGTAGTCCACCGAGCGCTGGTAGCCGAAGTACATCTTCAGGCTGACACCGATGATGGCTTTCGGTTTCTTAGCAGGAAGTGACACCCTCATAGTCCTTAATCAGTGTGACCTTCTCGGCCGAAGCCGAGCTTTCGTCGAAGGTGTAGGTGAGCCATTCCTTGGCGAGGCGGCGGGCCAGTTCCAGGCCGACGACGCGCTGGCCGAAGGTGAGGACCTGGACGTTGTTGGAGAGGATGGAACGTTCAACCGAGTAGCTGTCGTGCGCGGTGACGGCGCGGATGCCGGGGACCTTGTTCGCGGCGATGGCGACGCCGAGACCGGTGCCGCAGACCAGCAGGGCACGGTCGGCCTTGCCGGCGGCGATGAGTTCGGCGGCGGCGATGGCCACGGACGGGTAGGGGGTGTGGCTGGTGGCGTCCACTCCGACGTCGGTCACGGATTCGACCAGGTCGGAGGCCTCCAGGTCAGCCTTGAGGGCTTCCTTGTAGTCGAATCCGGCGTCGTCGGCTCCGATGACCAGGCGCAGTTTGGCGCTCATGCGTTCTCCTTGACTGTATTGATGCTGGGGGTGTTGTGGCTGGGGGTGTTCCCGGCGGGGGAATTCTCGCCGAAGGTGTTGTGGATGGCCCGGACGATCAGGGCCATGGAGACCGCTCCGGCGTCGGGGGTGCCGAGGCTCTTCTCGGCGTGCGGGCGCGCGCGGCCCATCAGGGGCAGCAGCGCGGCGGTGTCGTCGGCGGCCTGCTGCGCAACGGTGGCGGCGGCGCCCCACGCGTCGGTCAGGGACTGCCCGGCCTGTACTCCGGCTGCCAGGGCGTCGCGGAACGGGACCAGGACGTCCACCAGGGTTTTGTCCCCGGGTTTGGCCTTGCCGAAGTCCATGATCGCGGCTGCGGCGCCGGCGACTCCGGCGGCGACAGCTCCGGCGTCGGGGGCTTTGGTGTCCCCGACCGCGTCACCGACGGCCCGCAGGGCCATGCCCCAGAGAGCTCCGGACGTGCCGCCTGCCCTGTCGGACCAGGCGTCCGCGGCGAAGTGCAGCGTGGTGGCCGCGCCGGCGCCGCGGGCGACGGCGTCCGTTGCGGCCTCGACGGCGGCGCCGACTCCGCGTTCCATGCCGATGCCGTGGTCACCGTCGCCGGCGATCGCATCGATCCTGCCCAGTTCGTCAGCGTTGGCGTCCACTACCGCTTTCGCGGCGCCGAGGGCGGCGAGAATGCGGACGGCGCCGGCGCGGGACTCCGGCGTCGCCTCAGGAATGGAAAGTTCGACGTCGGCCGCTTCGCCGGCGTCGCTCGGCTCAAGGGCGGCCGTCACGGCTCCGCGGCGGAAGGCCGGTGCGTCGGCCGGGGCGTTCCAGAGGGTCTCGAGTTCGTCGTCGAGCCAGAACAGGGTCAGGGACGTCCCGGCCATGTCGAAGCTGGTGACGAGTTCGCCCACCTGAGGGTCCACGGCTTCCAGGCCGGCTTCGGTCAGGAGCTGGGCGACGCGGCGGTAGACCACGAAGAGCTCTTCGTACTTGACGCTGCCCAGGCCGTTGAGGATGGGGACCACGCGGGCGCCGCTCGTCTCCAAACCATCCGGGATTTCGGTGAGGAGCTTTGCAACCAGGAGTTCGGCGAGTTCATCCGCCGTCGGGATGTCCGTCTCGCCGATGCCGGGTTCGCCGTGGATACCCATCCCGACGGCCATCCGACCCTCGGGGACGGAGAACAGGGGGTGGTCGGCGCCCGGCAGAGTGCAGCCGGTAAAGGCCACGCCGAAGGAACGGGTGCGGTCGTTGGCGCGCTCGGCGATGGCGACGACGTCGTCCATGGAGTAGCCGGCTTCCGCTGCGGCGGCGGCCACCTTGAAGACGGTCAGGTCACCGGCGATGCCGCGGCGTTTGGCGCGTTCGGCCAGGGGGGCGGAGGAGACGTCGTCGGTGACAGCGATACTGCGGCAGTCGATGCCTTCCTTGCGGAGGCGGTCCTGGGCCTGGTTGAAGTGCAGGACGTCGCCAGCGTAGTTGCCGTAGCCCAGCAGGACGCCGGCGCCGTTGTTGGCGGCCTTCGATACGTTGTAGACCTGCTGCGCCGACGGGGACGCGAAGAGGTTGCCCATCGCTGCGCCGTGCGCCAGGCCCTGTCCCACCAGTCCGGCGAACGCCGGATAGTGGCCGGAGCCGCCGCCGATCACCAGCGCCACCGTGTCCGGGGTGCTCTTGGTGTTGCGGACCACGCCGCCCGAGACACGCTTCACCCAGCGGCCGTGGGAGGCAACAAAGCCTTCGATCATCTCGTCGGCGAAGGCTGCTGGTTCATTGAAAAGGCGTGTCATGGGGAGCTCCTGGGCCTAACTGCGGGGAAGTCGTGATTCGGGGTGGGGGTGCGGGGTGGGATTGGTGCGGAGGCGTCCCCGGGTGAGGGGGACGCCTCCGGGTCCGTTACGGCTCGGCGTGGTGTCCGGCCCCTGCGGGGTCCAGGGCTTCCGCCGGGACTCCGTCGCTGACCTTGCCGGAGCGGCTCAGCACCACCATGAGGATGGAGGACAGGAGCATAAAGCCGCCGACGACGAACATCGGTACCGTGTAGCTGCCGGTCAGGTCCTTGAGCCAGCCGGTGATGTACCCGGCGCTGAATCCGGCGAGGTTGCCCACGGTGTTGATCAGGGCGATGCCGGCAGCAGCCGCTGCGCCGGTGAGGAACTGGGTGGGCACGGTCCAGAAGTTGGGCAGTGCCGCGAAGATCGACATGGCCGTGATGGTGATGACGGCGATCGTTGCTGCCGGCGAGCCGGCGAACAGTGCCAGCGGGATGCTCAGGCCGCCGATAAGGGCGGGGAGGGCGATGTGCCAGGTCTTGACGCCGCGCTTTGTGGCGTCCTTGGACCAGAAGTAGAGGGCGAATGCCGCCGGCAGGTACGGGATGGCGGTGATGAGGCCCTTCTGGAGCACATCGAACTTGGCGCCGTAGATGCCTTCGAAGCCGGCGATGATGGTGGGCAGGAAGAACCCGAGGGCGTAAAGGCCGTAGATGAAGCCGAAGTAGATGGCGGACAGCATCCAGACCCGGCCGTTGCCGAACACGGTGCGGACGCTGACGTGCTTGTTGCTGGCGGTCGTTGCCTTCTTTTCCTTCTCCAGCGCGCCGGTCAGCCAGGTCTTTTCCTCGGCGGTCAGCCACTTGGCCTTGGCGGGGGAGTCAGCGAGGTAGAACCAGGCGATGATGCCGACGATGATGGCGGGGATGGCGACGCCGAAGAACATTACGCGCCAGCCTTCAAGCCCGAAGAGGCCGTGCTGCTGGATGAGGAGGCCGGCCAGCGGGGCACCGATCACGGTGGTCAGCGGCTGGGCCAAGTAGAAGAGGGCGAGGATCTTGCTGCGGTGGCGGGACGGAACCCAGAGGCTCAGGAAGAGGATGGCGCCGGGGAAGAACCCGGCTTCTGCTACGCCCAGGATGAAGCGCAGGATGTAGAGCTGTTCCACGTTGCCCACCCACGTGAAGAGGAGGGAGACGATGCCCCAGCTGACCATGATGCGGGCGAGCCAGCGGCGCGCACCGAACTTGTGCAGTGCCAGGTTGCTGGGAATCTCGAGCAGGATGTAGCCGATGAAGAAGACGCCGGAGGCGAAGCCAAACTGGGCGGCCGAGAGGGCCAGGTCCGTATTCATGCCGTTGGGACCGGCAAAGGAAATTGCCGTGCGGTCCAGGTAATTGATGAAGAACATCAGGGCGACGAAGGGAACAAGCCGGATCGCCACTTTCCTGATTGCAGATTTTTCGACCACCGATTGTGTGGTGTCCACGTTGACTCCTAGATGTTGATGTCCCGGCGCAATCCTGCATTGGAGGCGTGGGGCTGGTTTGAGGCTTGGCCTAGTAGTGGTTGCCGGATGGGCTAGGACTGTGATCTCTACCATAGGACTAATCTGTAAATTGGTCAACCGGTTGACGTGTTCTTTTTCGCGCGGGTCCATCCCGCCGAATTGGTCAGCCGGTTGTTAGGCTTGGACCGTGACCCTAAATTCCGCTGCCTCCGCGGCCAAAATCAGTGCCGCCCTCGGCTCCGTAGGGCAGGGTTCTGTTGTGTCGGAGGTTGCCGAGCGCCTCTTGGCCTATTTCACAAGCGGGGATATTGCCGTCGGAACCAGGCTTCCTGCGGAGCGCCAGCTCGCGGCGTCCCTCGGCGTCGGCAGGTCTGCCGTGAGGGAGGCGCTGGCAGCCCTGGAAATCCTGGGCATCGTGATTGTCCGCCCAGGTTCAGGGACCTACCTCCGGGACGGCATCTCCGAACTCCTGCCCCGCACGCTGAGCTGGGGCCTGATGCTTGGGGCGCCCCGGACCCGAGAGCTGGTGGAGCTGCGAAGCGGCCTGGAGGTCCAGGCGGCGCAGCTGGCTGCCGACCGGATTACCAACGAAGCGCTGGACCGCATGCGCGGCAACCTCGAAACCATGGCCCACACCCTCGATGACCTTGCCGCGTTCGTCGAGGCGGACGCTTTGTTTCACCGCGAAATTGCCGAGAGTTCGGGCAATCAGGTTCTGCAGGAGCTGCTGCAGAGCATCCGGTCCCTGCTGCGGATCTGGGTGGACCGTGCGCTGACCGACGAGGGGCATGCGGCGGCGGCCCTGACGGAACACTCACAGATCTTTGCGGCCCTTGAAGCGCGGGACCCCGACGCCGTGACGCTGACTATGCGTTCACACATGCAGACGGCTTCCAAGCGACTGCTCGCTGGCTTCGACGCATCGCAGTAGCTTCCGTCGATTTGGACGGGGCTGGCTGCACGTAGAAAGTTGCGGGTGCGCCGGGGCCTAGGGCCGCTGGGTGGCTGAGGTCGAATTGCGAATCACAAGCTCGGGCTCGACGACGTAATGCTGGGCGCGTTCTCCTGTGAGGATCTGATGGTGCAGCATCTTGAAAGTCGCGATGCCCAGTGCCCGGAAGTCAAGGCGCATGGTGGTTAGCGGAGGTGAGAAGAAGGCGGCTGCAGGCATGTCGTCAACGCCAACGATTGAAAAGTCCTGGGGTGCACGGAAGCCCCGTCTTTCCAAGGCACTCATGAAGCCGAGGGCTATCTCGTCGTTGGCCGCGAAGACAGCCGTGAACGTGGCCGGATCCGCCAGTTCCCCGGCGCGATACCCGGAAATCGAGGACCAGTCCTTTGCAACATTCAGCACGCGAGGGCTGAGGCCGGCACTTTGCATGGCGTCGCGGTAACCACGTTCACGCTCGTGTCCTTCATTGCGGGTCGCGGGGCCGGCGACGTGCAGGATGTCCCGGTGGCCTAGCCCGATGAGGTGGTGGGTCGCTTCCCAGCCGGCGGCGTGCGAGTGAGTGCCCGCCGATCCTTCGTCCGTACCCGGAAGCTCGGAAACAGTGATCAGGGGCGTTGATTCGTCCCAGTCGGCGAGGAGATTCTCGATCCCTGGCAGCGGTGTCGACAAAACGATGCCGTCAACCTGTGCGGACTTGAAGTGCGTTAGTGCGCGCCGCGCCTCGACTTCCCAGTTCTTCGCTTCGAAGTCGAGATCAAGGGCGGCAATGGTGAGGGTAACGTCGGCCTCGCGGGCTGCAAGTCCCAGTCCGGTGAGCACGCCGGCGCTGCCGTAGCTGAAAGCGCCCATGGTTAAGACCCCAACGGAGTTCGTCCTGCTCGTGCGGAGAGTGCGGGCGGATTGATTTGGTACGTACCCAAGTTCGTCGATGGCAGCGGCGATCCGGTCCCGCGTCTCGGTCCGCACATAACCAACACCGGTGAAATACCGGGACACCGTCTGAGTCGAGACGTTTGCCAGCCTCCCCACGTCCG
This sequence comes from Pseudarthrobacter humi, assembly GCF_024294965.1. Classification (NCBI taxonomy): domain Bacteria; kingdom Bacillati; phylum Actinomycetota; class Actinomycetes; order Micrococcales; family Micrococcaceae; genus Pseudarthrobacter; species Pseudarthrobacter humi. The sequence continues at coordinate 190,795 of NZ_JANCLV010000003.1, read as the reverse complement.
CCATGCTTGGCCGCGCCGCCGGTCTTGCCTTTACCAAATTCCCACCTCCATGCACGGTCTGCCACGCGGCCCAGCTTGTGCTGCCGGTTGCTGCTGCGAGGTTCGGGTGACGAAGCCCATTGGATTGGGCTCTTCAGAATAAGTTTACGATAACCTACGGTGCTTGCTTCCGCTGCGGACGCGATTCCGCTTGGCCTCCGCTCAGTAGCCACCGGGCCGATGTCGGCCGCCGTTCCCTGTAAGCAAATCAAAGATTAATTGGTCAACCGGTTGACTTGAGTTATCGTAACCCTACATACTCGTTTATGGGCCAGATCACATCCGCGCTTTTCCGAAGGGGCGGCCGAATTGACGAAGGCACCCTCACATAAACCTACGAAAGGACGCGACGATGCGTTTGCTTGCCAAAGGCGCTGTTGCTCTTACGGCCATTGCCGTGCTGGCCGGTTGCTCTGCCGGTGCAGGATCCGATGCTTCTGGGAAAACCCAGCTTGACTGGTGGGTGATTAACCCGAGCTCCCCGTCAGCGGCGGCGGCGCAGGAGAAGATCATCACGGATTTCCAGGCCGCCAACCCTGACATCACGATCAAGAAGACCAACCGTGCAGTCGATGCGCACAAGGATGCGTTGCGGACCTCTATCGGTACCGCGGCCGCTCCCGACATCTATGACTTCTGGGCTGGGCCGGGTCTTGGTGGTGAGTTGGTAAAGAACGGCGCCAGTGCTGACCTGAGTGCCCAGTACACCGAGTACAAGTGGCCCGAGCGGTTCACGGAGGCCGCACTTGGGCCGGTTACGCAGTATGGCGGCTACCACGGGGTTCCGTGGAAGCTCAACGGTGAAGCGATGTACTACAACAAGGCTTTGTTTGAACAGGCCGGCATCGCTGAGGTGCCGAAGACCATGGATGAACTGAACGATGCAGCCGCGAAGCTCAAGGACGCCGGCATCACGCCGATCGAGTTCGGCGGTACCGTCAACTGGCACGTCATGCGCCTGCTCGACACTTTCCTCGAGGGCTACTGCGGTTCTGACACGTTCGACAAGCTGGTCACCAAGCATGCAAATTGGGGCCAGGAAGAGTGCGTGACGGAGTCCTTCACGAACCTTCAGAAGTGGTCAAAGGACTACTTCAACTCCGGATTCATCGGCATCAATAATGACGAAGCCTCTTCGCTGTTCTTCAACGGCAAGGCCGCCATGGCCCTCGAAGGAGACTGGTTCAACGCCCAGATCAAAGACAAGGCCACCAAGGCCGAGGACTATGGCGTGTTCCCCCTGCCCACCGGCACTGGCCGCATGTACGGCTTCGAGCAGGCCATGTACATCACCAAGGACAGCAAGCACGCTGATGCTGCGGCCAAGTTCCTGGACTTCATGATGTCCACTCCGGTTCAGAAAGAAACGTTGGGCAAGTTCTCGACCCAGTCGGTGAACAAGGAAGTCAAACCCACGGGCACGGACGAACTCACCAAGTCCTGGGAAGGCATCTTCGCCGCTGCAAAGGGCCTGTACATGAACAACGATCAGAACCTCTCCCAGTCCCAGACCACTGAGTACTGGCGCATCCAGAACCTGGTTGCCACCGGCGGCCTGGACCCGGCCAAGGCCGGGGCTGAGTTCCAGAAGTTCCTGGATTCGAGCAAATAGCTCCTCCGCTGAAGAGGTGGGACTGGGCGTCCCGCGCAGTCCCACCTCTTTGGCCCCGTAACCGATCAAAGATCAAAGGCGACCTCTCTTGTCCAAGCTCACAGCCGCGCCCCTCCAGACGCAGGTGCCCGCGCCCCGGAAAATTCCGAAAAAGCCTCTTCTGAAACGCCTCACCAAAGGTGGTTTCATCGCGGCACTGCCGTTCCTCGCGCCTGCCCTGGCCGCATACGTTGTCTTCGTCATCGGCCCGATGGTCAGCGCCGTGCGCTTGAGCCTGTACGAGTGGTCTGGCTTCAACGCCGACCCGCAGGTGTTCGTCGGGTTCCAGAACTACGTCCGTCTCTTCACCCAGGACCCGGTGTTCTGGACAGCCATGCAGAACACCATCATCTGGGTGCTGCTCTCCCTGGTAATTCCGACCACCCTGGGCCTGGCGATGGCCCTGGCCCTGAACCGTCCGATCTTTGGACGGAATCTCTTCCGCTCTGTCTTCTACATCCCCGGAGTCCTGGCCCCGATCGCCATCGCGAACATGTGGCGCTGGATGTACAACCCCAACTACGGGGTATTTTCAGAGCTCGCCAAAGCCTGGCACCTCGGCGATGGCTCGGGTGTGACCTTCCTCAGCGACCCCAAATTGGCCATCTACGCTATCTTTGCCGCCTTCGTCTGGCAGATCGCCGGGCTGAACATGGTCCTCTTCCTTGCCGGCCTGCAAAGTGTGTCCAAGGAACTTGTCGAAGCGGCCCGTCTGGACGGCGCAACCAGCTGGAAGGTCTTCCGGCACGTGACCTTTCCCGCCCTCCGCCCCACGGTCGTGGTCGTCATGGTGCTGACCATCGTGCACTCCATCAAGGTCTTTGACCTCGTGGTCGGCATGACCGGCGGCGGCCCCGCGCAGTCCTCGCAGGTACTGGCTCTGTGGTCCTACTCCCAGTCCTTCCTGCAGCACGACTTCGGCATGGGCAACGCTATAGCCACGGTGCTGCTCGCCGTCACCCTTGTCCTTGTCATCCCCTACCTGATCTGGTCCACCAAAGGAAACGAAGACTGATGAGCACCCTGACTCTCGGGCGCGCCAAGCACGCCGACGGAACATCCCGTCCACGCCGCAACGTCGACTACGTAAGGATCGGGCTGTGGCTCGCTCTGGCCGTCACCATGGTCATCTGGGCCATGCCCCTGATCTTCGTGATGTTTACATCGCTGAAGTCAGAAGCCGCGATCTTCAGCACCTCATCGTTCTCCCTTCCCACCGCGGCTGAGTGGGAGAACTACTCCGAGGCGCTGGAAACCGGGAACCTCCTCACCGCCGGCGGCAACAGCCTTCTCATCGCCGCGATCAAGGTGCCCCTGGGCCTGCTGTTCTCGGCCGCCGCTGCCTTCGGCCTGTCCCGTATCCGTTTCAAGCACAGCAAGCTGCTGCTGGGGGCGTTCGCCCTTGGATCCATGGTTCCGATCCAGGTAGCCCTGGGACCGCTGTTCAAGACGATCCTGGACATGGGCCTGCTCAACAGCCCGATCGGCGTGATCCTCCCGTACATCGGATTCGGCCTGCCCATTCAGATCTTCATCCTGCATGGGTTCTTCAGCGCCATCCCGAAGGAAATCGACGAAAGCGTCCGAGTGGACGGCGGCGGCAACTGGCGGCTGTTCTGGCAGATCATCCTTCCCCTGTCCAAGCCTGCCCTGGCTGCACTGTTCATCCTGGACTTCGTGGCCACCTGGAACGAGTACGCGATCGCCCTTGTGATCCTGCAGGACCAGGCAGCCCAGACCATTCCGCTGGCCATCCAGGGCTTCCAGTCCCAGTTCACCAGCTCCTACGGTCCGCTGAATGCCTTCACTGTCATGTCGATTCTCCCGGTCCTCATCGTGTATCTGCTCTTCCAGCGCTACTTTGTCGAGGGTATGTTCAGCGGCGCCGTCAAGGGCTGACCCCGCCCCCTCGTTTTACGAAACTTTCAACGCAGAAAGGCCATCATGGCGACCTACACCGCAACCACTCCGCTCTTCGAGGTCATGCGCGATCCCGCCGGACACGAGATCCTGGCGCACGACGTTCCTGAACTCGCGGCCAACCCGCTGCTCCACACGCTGTACCACTACCAGCTCGGCCTGATCCTCGGCACAGAGAAATCCCTGCGCAACGACCCGGCAAAGAAGGCCGAGATCCTCGCGAAAATCGAGGCACTGCAGCCGTCACCCGCACCTGACCGGTCAGTCCGGCACAACGCACCTGCAGCCGGCTACGAGCCCGAATCGGTCGAGCGAGGCAGCGCCCGGACCGACTTCCCCGCCGAGGGCACCAAATGGCAGCAGTACGAGATCGCACTGCAGGGCCCCTCACACGGAAACCCGTTCACGGACGTTGAACTGGCCGCTGACTTCACCACCAACGGTGAGACGCTGACAGTTCCCGGTTTCTACGACGGCGACGGCGCCTACCGGATCCGCCTGCTCGTCCCGGCTGAGGGGGAGTGGTCCTTCACCACCCGCAGCAACGCCACGTCCCTGGACGCCATCACGGGAAGCTTCACCGCGGCTGCGGCTTCGCCGGATTCCCGCGGAGTGGTCCAGGTGGCCGACACCTTCCATTTCGCCTACGAGGACGGAACGCCCTACCTCCCCATCGGCACGACATCCTATGTCTGGACCCACCAGGGCGAGGCCCTCGAAGAACAGACCCTCCAGTCCCTGAAGGCCGGGCCCTTCAACAAAATGCGCATGTGCGTCTTCCCTAAGTCCTACCTGTTCAACGAAAACGAGCCTGAAATCTACCCCTACGAGGGGAACCTTCAGGACGGTTTCGACTACACCCGTCCCAACCCCGCCTACTACAGCCATCTGGAGAAGCGGATCAGCCAGCTCGAAGAACTCGGCATCGAAGCTGACCTGATCCTCTTCCACGCCTATGACCGGTGGGGCTTCTCCAAAATGGGCCCCGCAGCCGATGATCTGTACGTCAAATACGTCACCGCGCGCCTGGCCTCACACCGCAATATCTGGTGGGCCCTGGCCAACGAGTTTGACCTCATGTTCGAAAAGACCATCGAGGATTGGGAACGTTTCGCTGCGATCGTGCAGGAGAACGACCCAACCCACCATCTGCTCTCCATCCACAACTGCCGCGAGATGTATGACCACTCACGTCCTTGGGTTACGCACTGCAGCATCCAGCGGCTCGACATCTACAAGACCGCCGAAATGACCACCCAGTGGCGGCAGGAATGGCAGAAGCCTGTCGTCATCGACGAATGCGCCTACGAGGGGAACATCGACCAGGGCTGGGGAAACATCACCGGCGAGGAAATGACCCGGCGGTTCTGGGAAGGCGCGGTCCGGGGCGGTTACGTCGGACACGGCGAAACCTATGTCCACCCCGAGGACATCCTCTGGTGGGCCAAGGGTGGGAAGCTGCGTGGCACCAGCCCCGACCGCATCGGATTCCTGCGACGCATCATGGAGGCAGCCCCCGAAGGCCACCTCGAGCCGCTGCCAGGCCACTGGGATGCTCCCAGCGCCGGAATCAAGAACGAATATGAACTGATCTATTTCGGCTTCAACCAGCCCACGTACCGGCGATTTGTCATGCCCCCGGGGATAGAGTTCCAGATTGACGTGATCGACACCTGGAACATGACTGTGGAAACTCTTCCCGACACATTCGAAGGCCGCTTCCGCATCGAACTACCGGGCCGGCAGTACATCGCCGTACGGCTGCGCGCTGTGGCTTGACGGCTATTCAACGGCCAGGGGTTGCGCTCCTTCCCTCCGGCCGTTGACGTCCCATCCATCCCCCTGTGATTCCATAATCGGAGGTGGCCTGACTCCCAGGCCATCTTTGAGTTGGCACTAGACAAGCCGCTTACCCGGGCCACAGCAGCCGGGCCGGCAGAGAGTAGCGACGTGACTTTCCAGCCCTTTCAGTATGACGAACCCGGAGTGTCCCGCCCGGCACCGTCACGCCCGGCACCGTCACGCCTGGCACCCGCCCGCCGGGCGCTGTCCGCAGGACCCTGGTCCGCCGAGCTGGTGGGCGACGAACTGGCCCACATCAGTTACCTTGGACGCCCCGTGCTGCGGGCGGTCAAGGCCGTGGTCCGGGACCAGGACTGGCAGACACCCCAGCCGGCCGTCCGTACCCTTGAGGTCACCCAGGATAACGAGTGCCTGCAGGCGCGGTGGACCGTCCGCTTTGCCGGCTATGGCGTGGAATATGACGGCCGCCTGACGGCAGACTTCACCCCTGCGGCCGTGGAGATTGCGTTCGAAGGCGAGGCCGTCCATGCGTTCCGCAGCAACAGGATCGGCCTGGTGGTGCTGCATCCGCCTGCCGACGCCGGACGGGACATCACCGTGGAGCATCCCGACGGCGGCCGCACGGCCGCGCGGTTCCCGCGCGACATCAGCCCGCACCAGCCGTTTATGGACGTCGCCGCCCTCGAATGGGCCGACGACGGGACCGCCTTCCGGCTGTCGTTCACCGGCGATGTCTTCGAGACTGAGGACCAGCGAAACTGGACCGACGGTTCGTTCAAGACGTACAGCACGCCGCTGGCGCGGCCTTTCCCCGTGGACGTTGCGGCGGGGAATACGGTACGGCACGTGGTGCGCCTGGCGGCTGCCAACGTGGACGCCGCCACTCTGGACGCCGCCGATCTGGCTACGGACAATCCGAACACCGCCGCCCTGGAGCTGCCGAAGACCGTAGCGTTGGGCGCTGTGGCCGCCCGCGTTCCCCGGCTGGCCGTGGGTGCAGCACCCCACTCCGGAGGGCTTTCCCCGCTGACCGGACTTGATGCGGTCCTGCTGGAACTCGCTGACGAGCCCGGCGACAGGCCGCGGTCCGGCTGGGCTGCCCGGCTGGAGGCTGCCGCGGATGAGGCTGCCGTCCATGGCGCGGGCCTGGACATCCGGGCCGTTGCAGCTGACCCCGCGGCTGCGGTGGCGGAGCTCGCCCCCTACCTTTCCCGGGCCAAGCGGCTGGCCGTTTTCCATCCGGCCAGCCAGATGACCGAGCCGGGCAGCTGGCCGGAGCTCAAGTCCGCCCTTCATGCCGCAGGGTTCCGTGGAGAGCTCCTTGCCGGTGTCCGTTCGCACTTCACGGAACTCAACCGCAACAGCGGCCGTACGCCGTCGGACTCTGATGCCCTGACGTTCAGCCTCACGCCGCAGATGCACAGCACCGAGGCCACGCACATTATCGACACCGTTCCCATGCAGCGGCTTGTGGCACAGAACGCACTCCGGCTGGGCGGCGGGAGGCCCGTGCATGTGGGGCCGGTGACCCTGTTGCCGCGCTTCAACGCCGTGTCCACATCAGGCGCGGCCCCCGAGGCCGAAGCGGATGAACTTCAGGCCGAACCCTTTGCCGCGGCCTGGACCCTGGCCAGCATCGATGCCCTGACGCTGGACGGGGTGGAATCCGTTACCTACTTCGAGGCTTCAGGTCCGAGGGGAATTTCCGACGCCGGTGGCCGGCTCAATCCAGCCGGCGAACTCCTGAAGGAGGTCGCCGCCCTCCGGGGCAGCGAGGTGTTGTCGGTCCATGACAGGGGGCCATCTTCGCTGACCCTCTATCCCGTGGTGACGTCCCATGGACTGGCCCTCTTTGCCGGGAATCTCTCTGCCTCCGCCCTGGAGGTGGGTATACAGCTTCCGGACGGCACGGCCGCCGCTGACGGTGAATGCGGGGTTTTCGGGCAGGACCGGGGTTCGGCCATGGCCTTCACTGCCGACGACGGCGGGCCGGCCGGTGGGCGGCTCACCCTGGGACCCTGGTCCGCCGGCGTTGTCCGCTTTCCTGCCGTCCGCTGAACTGCGGACCACATTTTCGCCGCCCCGGGGGCGGTGTCACACCAACGAAAGGAGACCCCATGGGTCTGCGTCTTGAAGGAAAAACAGCCCTGGTCACCGGGGCCGGATCGGGCATCGGCCTGGCCGTGGCCCAACGGTTCGTGGCCGAGGGGGCCACGGTCTACTTTGCCGACATCAACATGGCGGCTGCCGAACAGGCCGCCGAGGCCACAGCCTCCCCGCGGGCCCGGGCCCTGCATATGGACATTTCGGACGAGGACAGCGTGGCCGCTGCCTACGCCGCCATGGCCGGAGACGGGCAGCTGGACGTGGTCGTGGCCAACGCCGGAGTGCAGCTGTTCGGCCAGGATGCCAAGGTGGGTGAACTGGATCTTGCGGTCTGGGAAAAGACCGTCAGCATCAACCAGCGCGGCGCCTTCCTGACCCTCAAGCACGCCGTCCGGGCCATGGAAGGCCGCGGCGGCTCCATCATCTGCACCGGGAGTCCCACCGCCGTGGTGGGCTGCGGCCAGACGTTCACGGCGTACACCAGCTCCAAGGCCGGGGTCCACGGCCTGGCCCGCGTGGTGGCGGCGGACTACGCGCAGGCCGGGATCCGCGTCAACACCGTGGTCCCGGGCTACACCGAGACGCCGCTGGTGCAGGCCATCGCGGACGACCCCGTCAGCCGCGCGGGCCTGGTGGACTCCACCATGCTGGGACGGCCCGGCACCGCGGCGGACGTGGCGGGGATCATGGTGTTCCTCGCCAGCGACGACTCCTCCTACGCCACCGGGGGACTCTTCACCGTGGACGGCGGCCTGACAGCGCTGTAGGGGAACGGCGCTGTGACGCTTCGGCTTAGAACTTTTCCGTGGTGATGGCTTCGAGGAACGCTGCCACTTCGGCCGGCATATCCACGGACCCGTTGTCCAGCAGCCACTGCACTTGCAGGCCATCCATCAGGGCCGCGAGCTGGCGGGCAGCGGCGGCGGGAACGATGCCCGGCCGGAGTTGGCTGAGCCGTTGCATCTCCGCGAAGGCCTCGGTCATGGTGCCGCGCACCCACGCGTAGCGCCGTTGGAAGTAGCCGTGGGCCGGGTGGTCCGGGTCTGTGGCCTCAGCCGAGAGAACGCAGTAGAGGGCGACGAGGCCAGGAATGGTGGTGTTGTAGTGCGTGAGCTCCACCAGGCCGCGCAGCATCTCGATCCCCTTGGTGGTCAGGGACCGCGTGCGGACCACTGAGTCCTCGTCACGCAGTGTCAGCACCGCCTCCAGCAGGGCCTCCTTACTGGGGAAGTGATGCAGCAGGCCGGCCTGGCTCAGCCCCACTTTGTCCGCCACGTCCTTCAGCGACCCGGCGCGGTAGCCCGACGTCGAAAACACCTCAAAGGCGGCGGTCAGGATCTCCTGCCGGCGGGCCTCGGTCTTAGCGTAGCTGCCCCGCGGACGGCCCCGCCGTGGCGCTTCAGCCACTGCGCCGGCTGGTGTGTCAGTCATCACGTAACCCTAACAAGCTCGTTCCTGTGCGCTTGAAACCAATTGGTCAACCGCTGTGGGTGGCGTCACATTTCGTGACGATTCAAAATTGGGAAATAAAAACCTAGTACCCACTAGGTTTTCATGTTACGGTCTTTCCCAATGGCAGTCCATGGTGGACCGCCACTGACCGTGAAAGGGACCAATGATGTTCCGATCCAAGCGAATGGCCGCCGTTGTTGCCGCCGTAGCCCTGAGCCTCGCCGGCTGCTCCGCCGGTGGAGATGCCTCCGCAGAACAGTCCTCACAAACCCTCACCCTCGGCGCCATCCAGTCGCCCAAGACGTTCGATGCCAGCCAGTCCGAGTTCGCCAACCTCTCGCCGTTCTACCAGGCCGTCTACGACACACTGCTCCGCATGGAGCCGGACGGCACGCTGGTGCCCATGCTGGCGACGGAGTGGAAGTACAACGACAACAAGACTGTCCTGACCCTGAAGCTGCGCGACGACGTGAAGTTCACCGACGGGACGGCCTTCAACGCCGACGCCGCCAAACAGAACCTCGAGCGCTTCAAGGCCGGAACCTCCCCGGATGCCCAGTTCCTGGCGGCCCTGAAGACAGCCACGGCCGTCGACGCCACCACTTTGGAACTGACCCTCTCCGCCCCGGATCCCGCGTTCCTGAACTACCTGTCCAAGGACGCGTCGTTTATGCAAAGCCCGGCCTCCTTCGCCAACGCGGACATCGCCACCAACCCCGTGGGTTCCGGACCGTACATCCTGGACACGGCCGCCACCGTCACCGGCACCTCCTACACGTACAAGAGCAACCCGGACTACTGGGCCAAGGACCTGGTCCACTACGACCAGCTGGTCCTGAACGTCTACCTCGACCAGACGTCCCTGCTGAACGCCATCAAGTCCGGCACCCTGAACGGCGCCAACACCATTGACAACAACACGCTCACGGAGATCGAGGCTGCCGGCTATAAGGTTAACCCGCTCCAGCTGAACTGGTCCGGCCTGCTGATCTTCGACCGCGCCGGAACCACCAACCCGGCACTCAAGGACGTCCGCGTCCGCCAGGCCCTCAACTACGCGTTCGATACAAAGGCGCTGCTGGCGTCCATCGGCCAGGGCCACGGCGAGCAGACCGCCCAGGTGTTCCCGCCGTCGTCGGACGCCTATGACAAGTCACTGGATTCCCGCTACGCCTACGACCCCGCCAAGGCCAAGGCACTGCTGGCCGAGGCCGGCTACGCCAGCGGCCTGACCCTGACGCTGCCGTCCTCCGCCCTTCTGGGCAACACCATTCCGGCGCTGATCACCCAGCAGCTCAAGGATGTGGGCATCACTGCGGAGTTCACCGATACCGGCAACAACTTCATCGCCGACCTCCTGGCCCCGAAGTACGGCGTGAGCTACATGATCCTGGAGCAGCAGTCCGACTGGCAGCTGATCAACATGAAGCTCACTCCCAACGCCCCGTGGAACCCGTACAACTACGAGGATCCCAAGGTGGATGAACTGGTCAACAAGATCCACGTCGGCTCCGCGGACGAGCAGAAGTCAGCGGCCAAGGAACTGAACAAGTACATCGTGGAGCAGGCCTGGTTCGCCCCGTGGTTCCGCCCGCAGTCCAGTTTCGTGACCGACGCCAAGACCAACGTCGAGGTCCAGACGGGCAACGCCTACCCGTTCCTCTGGTCCTTCACCCCCGCCTCCTAGCGGACAGCTTCCGGACCGGGCCGCACAACAGCGGTCCGGTCCGGCAGCCCAGGAACCTTCCCTAAGGATTTTCGAATGTACCGATTCGTGCTGCGGCGCCTGTTTTCCGGTGTCCTCCTGCTGTTCGTCATCACTACGGTCGCCTACCTGCTGCTGTATGCCGGCGGCGGCGACATCGCCCGCCGCATCGTGGGACCCACCGCCAGCGATGCCCAGGTTGCGCTGAAAGCCAGCCAGCTGGGCCTGGACCGCCCGCTCCTGGTCCAGTACTGGGACTGGCTCACCAGCGCCCTGACCGGCGATCTTGGCCGGTCCTGGTTCAACGGCCAGCTGGTGACCGCCGGCGTCACCGGCCGTGTCTCCGTGACCCTCTCCCTGGTCCTCGGCGCCACCATCATCGCGGCGGTTATCTCCGTGGTTCTCGGCGTCCTGGCCGCTGTCCGCCGCGGCACGGTGGATCGGGTGGCGCAGCTCGTCGGCGTCCTGGGCCACGCCATCCCGGGCTTCCTCATCGCCCTGGGGCTTGTGTCCCTCTTCGCCCTGAACCTCAAGTGGTTCAAGGCCACCGGCTACGTCCCCCTTACGACGTCGTTCGGCGGCTGGGCAGCCACCGTCACCCTTCCGATCATCGCCCTTTCCATCGGCTGCATCGCGGCGATCGTCCAGCAGGTCCGCGGTTCCCTCATTGACGCGCTCCGCCAGGACTACGTCCGGACGCTCCGCGCCCGCGGCCTGTCCTTCAACCGCGTTGTCTACAAGCACGTGCTGCGCAACGCCGGCGGCCCCGCCCTCGCTGTGCTGGCCGTGCAGTTCATCGGCCTGCTCGGCGGTGCCGTCATTGTGGAACAGATCTTCGCGCTGCCCGGTCTCGGGCAGATCACCGTCACCGCCACCGGCCAGGGCGACATCCCGGTCGTGATGGGAGTCGTCGTCGCGACTGCCGCCATCGTGGTGACCGTCAACCTCATCATCGACCTCGCGCAGGGCTGGCTCAATCCGAAAGTTCGGCTGTCATGATCGAAACTCCCATCGCACTGCCCGTCACGGCAGCCAAGGTTTCCCTGTTCCGCAAGCTCCTGACCAACCCCACCGGCGCGGCATCGCTGCTGGTCCTGCTGATCGTGGCACTTGCCTCCATCCTGGCGCCACTGCTCGCCACCCATGATCCCAGCACCGCCAGCCTGCAGGATGTGCTCGCCAAATCCGGATCCGAGCACCTGCTGGGTGCCGACAGTGCCGGCCGCGACGTCCTGAGCCGGCTGCTCTTCGCCGGCCAGTTCAGCCTCGCCGGGGCACTGGTTGCCCTCGTGGTGGCTCTGGTGCTGGGCGTTACCGGCGGCCTGATCGCCGGCTACTACGGGGGCTGGTTCGACTCCGCAGCTTCCTGGCTCACCGGCCTGCTGATGGCCCTTCCCGGCATGGTGGTACTGCTGGCCGCCCGTGCAGTCCTTGGCCCGTCCATGTGGCTGTCCATGATGATCTTCGGCATCATGCTCTCGCCCGCCTACTTCCGGCTGGTCTACGCCTCGGTGACCGCCGTCCGCAACGAACTGTATGTGGACGCGGCCCGAGTCTCCGGACTCAGCGATTTCCGGATCATCGGCCGCCATATCCTCACAGTGGTCCGGGCGCCCGTCATCATCCAGTCCGCCATGATCCTGGGCATTGCCATTGCCATCCAGGCAGGCCTCGAATTCCTGGGCCTGGGCGACCTCAACATCCCCACCTGGGGCAGCATGCTCAACGACGGCTTCATCAACATCTTCAAGTCGCCAACGCTGGTCCTGTGGCCCGCCCTGATCATCGGGCTCGTCTGCATCGCCCTGACGCTACTGGCCAACGCCATGCGCGATGAACTGGAACGCAGCCGGGGGCCCGTCAAGCGCCGCAAGGCTGCCACCACCGACGCCGCCACCGCGGTTGCCGAGGCCGCAGCGAAACGCGGCGAGGCCGCCGTCGTCCATCCCGAAGAGCCGGCCGGAGCCACCAAGACAGTCGGCGAGCTGCTCCTGGAAGTCACTGACCTGGGCGTCGGCTACGACCAGCCCGACGGTTCCACCACCCACGTGGTGAACCACGTTGGCCTGGCCGTCCGCCGCGGCGAAGTCCACGGCCTGGTGGGCGAATCCGGTTCCGGCAAGACCCAGACCGCTTTCTCCATCCTCCGGCTCCTGCCGCAGGGCGGGCGCATCACCGGCGGCTCCATCTTCTTCGAGGGAAAGGACCTGGCACGGCTCTCCGAGAAGGAGATGACCAAGGTCCGCGGTAAGCGCATCGCCTACATCCCGCAGGAACCCATGTCCAACCTGGACGCCGCCTTCACCATCGGCAGCCAGCTGATGGAACCCATGCGGGTCTGCCTGGGAATCTCCAAAGCCGAAGCCCGCAAACGCGCCCTCGCGCTGCTGGCCAAGGTGGGCATCCCCAACCCGGAACGTACGTTCAATTCCTACCCGCACCAGGTCTCCGGCGGCATGGCCCAGCGCGTCCTGATCGCCGGCGCCGTGTCCTGCGAACCGGACCTGCTGATCGCCGATGAACCCACCACGGCCCTGGACGTCACCGTGCAGGCCGAAGTCCTGAACCTGCTCCGCGAACTGCAGGCGGAGCTGAACATGGGCGTCATCCTGGTGACGCACAACTTCGGCGTAGTGGCCGATCTCTGCGACCGGGTCTCGGTGATGCAGTCCGGCCGCGTGGTGGAAACCGGCCCCGTCCGCGCCATCTTCAACGACGCCCAACACCCGTACACCCGGCAGCTGCTGGCAGCCATCCTCGAAGACACCGCACCCCGCGGGGAGTACATCACCGCCGGTGCGGTTCCAACCGGTGGGCACAAAGAACTGAAAGGAGTGACGCCATGACCGAGCCACTGCTCGACATCAAGGACGTCGTGGTCGAATATCCCCTCAAGGGTTTCCGCCGCGCACCGTTCAAAGCGCTCAGGGGCGTCTCCCTGGACATCCGCCCGGGCGAGACCGTGGGCCTGGTGGGCGAGTCCGGTTCCGGCAAGACCACCCTGGGCCGCGCCGTGCTGGGTCTGGCGCCCGTCACCGGCGGCAGCATCAAGTACCGCGGCCAGGAGATCTCCAGGGCCAGCCGTGCCCAGCGCAAGGAACTCAGCCACGAGATCCAGGTGGTGTTCCAGGACCCCTATACGTCCCTGAACCCGTCCATGACCATCGAACAGATCCTCACCGAGCCGCTCACCGTCCGGAAAGTGGACCGGCAGGCAGCCAACAAGCGCGTGGCCGAGCTGCTGGACCAGGTCCGGCTGCCGCACGGTGCCGCGCACCGGCTGCCGCGTGAGTTCTCGGGCGGCCAGCGCCAGCGCGTGGCCATCGCCCGCGCCCTGGCCCTGGATCCGAAGCTGATCGTCTGCGACGAACCGGTCTCGGCCCTGGACCTCTCCACCCAGGCCCGCGTCATGGAACTCTTCATCGAGATCCAGGAACGCACCGGCGTTGCCTACCTTTTCGTCTCCCACGACCTCGCCGTGGTGCGGCACCTCAGCCACCGCGTGGCAGTGATGTACCACGGCGAAATTGTCGAATGGGGCGACGGCGAACAGGTCACCGGAGCACCGGAGCACCCGTACACGCAGCGGCTCTTTATGGCCGCCCCCATCCCCGATCCCGACCGGCAGGCCAAGCACCGCGCAGACAGGCTCCGGCTCCTGGAACTCCAGCAGGAGCAGGATCTCCAAGCCGGCGCCGCCTGACCAACTGTTCCCCCCGCCCAACTGAGTAGCAGCAGATGTCGTTTAGAGCCCTCAAAACGACATCAACTGCGACCTAGTTAAGGTTCCCACACCCTACGAAAGGCGCGCCCATGACGGAGCCAGCAGCCTCCCCACGCCCTCAGCTATCCTCCGATGCAACCTTCCCCGCCGGCTTTGCCTGGGGCGTGGCCACCGCCGCGTACCAGATCGAAGGCGCGGTCAACGAAGGGGGCCGCGGCCCCAGCATCTGGGACACCTTCTCGCACCAGCCAGGCACCACCATCAACGATGACAACGGCGACATTGCCTGCGACCACTACCACCGCTGGGAATCCGACCTGGACCTGATGGCGGAGCTCGGGATTCCGTCCTACCGCCTGTCGCTGTCGTGGTCCCGCCTGCAGCCCACCGGTACCGGTCCCTTGAACCCCGAGGGTGTCCACTTCTACCGGGACCTGCTGGCAGGCTGCATTGCCCGTGGCATCACCCCCTATGTGACGCTCTACCACTGGGACCTGCCGCAGGCCCTGCAGGACGACGGCGGCTGGCCGGCCCGGCAGACGGCTTACCGCTTCGGCGACTACGCCGGGCTGGTGGCCGATGCCCTGGGTGACCTCGCCGAACACTGGATCACGATCAACGAACCGATGTGCGCGGCCTTCCTGGGCCACTCCTGGGGCATGCAGGCCCCCGGCTTCAAGGACGACAGGCTGGCCGTGGCCGCCGCGCACCACCTGCTCCTGGCCCACGGCCTGGCGCTGGCCGCATTCCGCACGCGCCGTCCCGGCACCAAGCTGGGCATCACCAACATCATCGGCAACCTGAACCCGGCCAGCGGCTCGCAGGCCGACCTCGACGCAACCGAGTACTGGGATGCCGTCAGCAACCGGATCTTCCTGGATCCGGTCTACCGCGGCCGCTACGCCGACGCCACCGTCGCCGCGTACGGAAAGTACGGCCTGACCGCCACCGGTGAAGGGGCCGGAGCCGGGGACCTGGTCCAGCCGGGCGACCTGGACATTATCTCCGCGCCGGGCGACTTCGCGGGCGTCAACCACTACACCAACATGCTGGTCTCCGCGGGTCCCGGCACGGACGGCACCCCCAGCTGGACGCACGTTCAGCCGGCCCCGTCGTCCTTCGGCTGGTCCAACACGCCAGAGGCCCTCAAGGCAGTCCTTACCCGGGTGGCCGCCGAATACACGCAGCTGCCGCTGTACGTCACCGAGAACGGCGTGACCTTCCACGACTACGTGGACCCGAACGGCGAAGTCCGGGACCCCCGGCGCATCGACTACCTCCGCGGCTACATCTCCGCGGTGGGCGAAGCGATCACCGACGGCGTGGACGTCCGCGGCTACTTCGCCTGGTCCTTTATGGACAACTTCGAATGGGCCGAGGGCTACGACAAACGCTTCGGCCTGGTCTACGTGGACTACGGCACGCAAACCCGCATCCCCAAGCAGAGCGCCTACTGGTACCGGGACACTATCGCCGCCCACAGTCCTGCTGCGAAAACAGCACCCGTCACTGCCGGTGCCACGGCATGAGCATCGATACCTCCGCCACCGGAACAGCTAGGAAAGCCACCATGGAAACCCTCACCCCCGACCACCGCGCCACGGACGTGCGCCTGGAATCCCTGCTCGCCGAACTCACCCTCGAAGAGAAGGTCCAGCTCCTGACCGGCCGCGACTTCTGGACCACCTGGCCGCTGGAAAAAATCGGCCTGCGCCGCATGCTGTTCTCCGACGGCCCCACCGGGGTCCGTGGCGAAGTATGGGATGAGCGCGAGCCGTCCATGAACTTCCCCTCCGCCGCGGCCATCAGCTCCAGCTGGGATCCGGCCATCGCGGACCGGCTGGGCGCCGCGTCCGCCGTCGAGGCCCGCCGCAAGGGCGTGGACGTTGTCCTGGGCCCCACCATCAACCTCCACCGCTCGCCACTGGGTGGCCGCCACTTCGAGGCGTTCAGCGAGGACCCCGTCCTGACGGCGGAACTCGCAGCAGCGTACGTGTCCGGCGTGCAACGCAACGGCGTGGGCGCCACCCCGAAGCACTACATCGCCAACGATTCCGAAACCGACCGGTTCACGGTGGACGTGAAAGTGGACGAGCGGCCGCTGCGAGAGCTGTACCTGCTGGCGTTCGAGAAGGCCATCGTCGAATCCAAGGCCTGGCTGGTGATGAGCTCCTACAACTCCATCAACGGCGCCACCGCCACCGAAAACGACCTGCTGGAAACCCCGCTGAACACGGAATGGGGCTTCGACGGCGTGGTCATCAGCGACTGGACCGCCGTGCGCAGCATCAACAGCGCCAACGCCTCCCAGGATCTCGCCATGCCGGGTCCGGCCGGCCCCTGGGGTGCAGCGCTGGTGGTGGCCGTCAAATCCGGGGACGTGGCGGAAACCGCCATTGACCGCAAGGTGCTGCGGATCCTCCAGCTCGCCGCCCGGGTAGGTGCACTCGAGGGCTTCGGCGCCGTCCAGGCTGAACCGGCCGACAGGGAAGACCCCATCGCCTTTGCCCGTGAAGCGTCCGCCGCGGGCACCGTAATGGTGAAGAACGACGGCGTCCTGCCGCTCGATGTGCCCTCAGTGCGGAAGGCGGGCCTCAAGTCAGGCGGCAAGTCAGTCGCGGTGATCGGGCACAACGCCCGGTATGCCCGCACCCAGGGCGGCGGCTCCGCCACCGTGGTCCCGGAGAAGATCGTCACCCCGCTGGACGGGATCCGTGCCGCGTTCGGTCCGGACAATGTCAGTTACAGCGTGGGCGCCGTGGTACAGGAAGGCATCGCCGAACTCCCGCTGGAACAGATCACCAACCCTGTCACCGGAACTCCGGGCGTGCGGGTGCGCTTCCTCGATGCCAACGGCGAAGAATTGTTTGCCGAGGACCGCCGCTCCACCGCCCTGGTCTGGTTCGGCGGGGATGCCCCCATCGAGGCGTCCTCCACGGTACAGTTCCACACCCTCTACACCCCGGCAGAAACCGGTCCGGTCAAGCTGGGCTTCTCCACCGTGGGCCACGGCCGGATCTTCGTGGACGGGGTCCTCACCCGCGAAGCAACCATCGAGGCAACCGGCACGGACCTGGGGGCGGCGTTCCTCGCCCCGCCGTCCGCGTCTGTTGAAATCCAGGCTACGGCCGGGGTACAGCTGCAGGTCCGGATTGAACTGGACACGGCGGACCGTGAAGGTGCCCTCTCCAACGCGCTGGCCATCACCATCGGGGTCGAAGCGGACAACGCCGACCCGGACGCACTGATCCACGACGCAGTGGAGGCCGCCCGCGCAGCCGAGATCGCCGTCGTCGTGGTGGGCACCAACTCCCGCGTCGAATCAGAAGGCTATGACAGGACCACGCTTGAGCTGCCGGGACTGCAGGACCGCCTGGTCCATGCCGTCGCAGCCGCCAACCCCCGCACCATCGTGATCGTGAACTCCGGCTCCCCGGTCCTCCTGCCGTGGCGTGATGAGGTGGCGGCAACCCTGATCGGCTACTTCGGCGGCCAGGAATTCGGTAACGCCCTCACGGACATCCTCACCGGTGCCAGCGAACCCGGCGGCCGGCTGCCCACCACCTGGCCGGCCACCCAGGAAGACGTGCCGGTCATCAACGTCACCCCCGCCGAGGACGGGACCCTGACCTACGACGAAGGCATCCACATCGGCTACCGCGCCTGGCTCCGGGCGGGCACCACACCGGCCTACGAATTCGGCTACGGCCTCGGCTACACCGACTGGAGCCTTGACATTGTGGACGCCCCCGCGACCGCGGAACCCGGCACCGCCGTCCCCCTGACCGTGACCCTCACCAACACCGGCACCCGCGCCGGCAAGAACGTGGTCCAGGTATACGCCGAAAAGCCAGGTTCCGCCGTCGACCGTCCCGTCCGCTGGCTCGTGGCCTCCACGCCCGTCTGGGCCGGACCGGGCGAAACCGTCACCGCCGTCCTGGACGCCCCCACCCGGCTACTTGCCTACTGGGACAATGGCTGGACCTACGAACCCGGCGACTACACCCTCCGCATCGGCACCTCCGTCACCGACCTGCCGCTGGAAACCACACTGACCCTGACCGACATCTCCCAGGAGGGAGCAGCATGAACCTGCCCAACCCGCTGATCCCCGGCTTTAACCCGGACCCCAGCATCGTCAAGGTGGGCGCGGACTACTACCTCGCCACGTCCACGTTCGAATACCTGCCCGGCATCCCGGTCTACCACAGCACCGACCTGGTCACCTGGGCCCGGATCGGACATGTGGTGGACCGGGAAGGGCAGCTGGGCTCCCGCGAGGTGCCCACCCTCGGCGGTGCCTGGGCTCCCACCATCCGCTTCCACAACGGCCTGTTCTACGTCGCCGTCACGGACGCCATGGCCCGCGGCACGCTGGTGTTCACTGCCACAGACCCCGCCGGCCCGTGGAGCGACGGACTGGTCATCGAAGGCGCCATCGGCATCGACCAGGACCTCGCCTGGGACGAGGACGGCACCGCCTACATGACCTACTCCGGACTCGACACCGTCACCGGAAACATCAATGACCACGGCGGCATCCTGCAGGTCCGCGTGGACCTTGAGGCAGGCAAGGCACTGGAGGAACCCCGCAGCGTCTGGTCCGGGACCGGACTGATGTTCCCCGAAGCGCCGCACCTCTACAAGCGCGGCGACTACTGGTACCTCATGATCGCCGAGGGCGGCACCGAGCGCGGCCACAGCGTCAGCATCGCCCGCGGAACGTCCCCGGCCGGGCCTTTCGTGGGCAACCCGGCAAACCCCATCCTGAGTGCCCGCAGCACCGACCGGCCCATCCAGAACACCGGCCACGGCGACCTGGTGGAAACCCCCGACGGCGGCTGGGCCATGGTGCTCCTGGGCATGCGTCCCAAGGGCATGACCCGCGCATTCTCGGCCCTGGGCCGGGAAACCTTCATCACGACGGTTACGTGGGAGGACGGCTGGCCGGTAGCGGAACCGGTGATTCTTAATCCCCGCGAGGGCGGCTTCGCGTTCGAGGACGACTTTGCGGATGCCGAGCTCGACGGCGGCTGGATCGCCGTGCGGCGCTTCCCCGGTGCGTTTGCCTCCACCGAGAAGGACCCCGGCCGCCTGACGCTGAGCAGCGACGGCACCGGCCTGGACGATGCCCGGCCCGCGTTCCTGGGCCGGCGCCAGGAGTCGCAGGTGGAGACCATCTCCGCGCTGGTGGACGCGGGATCTCCTGAATCCGGGAGCGGCGCCGCGGCAGGCGAGCGCAGCTCCGGCGGCCTGGCCGTGCGCTACGACGAGGCGCACCACTACTCCATCGAGACGGACGGCGCCACGATCACTGCCCGGGCCAGGATCTCCTCGATCGAGCAGAGCTGGACCCATGCGGCCCCCGGCGGCCCGGTGGAACTGCGGATCGAAACCCGCGAGCCCGAACGTGGTGCGGGCCTGAGTCACCTGAGCTCGGACACCATCGCGCTGCAGGCGGTCATCGACGGCGAAACGGTTACCCTCGCCGAACTCGACGGACGGTACCTTTCGGCCGAAACCGCCGCGTCCTTCACCGGCCGGGTGTCCGGCGTCTTCGCCAGCCGCGGCACCGTGGCCTTCGACTGGTTCCGCAGCTCCGGCCGCGAACCCAGCTAGGAACGCTCACCCAGGCCGCGAACCGGCCAGCTCACCGCGGCCGGTGCCCAGGCCTCATCCACCTCATTTCCGAAAGGCCTTTCGTGACATCCACGTCCCTGACACCGCAGTCAGTCACCCGCCAGCAAGCCGCCGTCAGCCGGTTGACGGCGGAGTACCGGACTGACACCCCGTTCGTGGCTGAGCCGCGTCCCCGGCTCAGCTGGGTCACCGACACGGACAGCACCGGCTGGCAGCAGTCGCAGGCGGAGCTACGTATCACCCGTGGCGGAGCCGTGGAGTCCGTGGTGCAGGACGGTCCGGAGTCCGTGCTGGTGGCGTGGCCCTTCGGGTCCATCGCCGGCGGTGAGCGCGTGGAGGTGGAAGTCCGCGTGACCGGGAACGACGGCGGCACGACGGACTGGAGCGAGCCCCTGGCTTTGGTGGGCGGTTTTGTTGCCGGTTCCTGGCGGGCCGAAGCCATCGGCCTGCCGGCCCCGGCCGGTGAGGAACCGCGGCTGGGGCAGCCCGGCCAGCTGCGACATGAATTCACCGTGGGGGAGGGCTTGGTCAAAGCGACCCTCTTCGCTACCGCCCACGGCGTCTACCAGGCCGAAATCAACGGCACGGAGGTGGATGACCAGGTCCTCAAGCCGGGGTGGACGGCTTACGCGGACCGGCTCAACCACGAGACAACGGATGTCACCGCACTCCTGACGCCGGGCCCCAACGCCATCGGCATCTGGCTGGCCGGCGGCTGGTTCACCGAAAAGTACGGCTTCCACGGCTTCGCGAAACCGTTCTACGGTGAGCAGCCTGCCGTGAAGGTGGAGCTGCGCCTTGAATACGCGGACGGCACACAGGAAACCGTGGCCAGCGGCCCGGCCTGGCGCGCCACCACCGGCGGTCCGCTGGTCTCCAGCGGCATCTACGCCGGCGAAGCCTACGACGCCCGTCGCGCCGAGGCCGGCTGGTCCGCGCACGGTTTCGACGACGCCCGCTGGCTCCCCGCGCCGCTCACCGAAGGGGACTGGCCGGAGGCGACCCCGGCCACCGCCCCGCCCGTGCGCCGCATCCAGGAACTGCCCGTCAAGGAAGTGCTGACCACGCCCTCCGGCGCCACGGTGCTGGACTTCGGCCAGAACCTGGTGGGACACCTCAGGATCCGGGTCACCGGCGAGGCAGGCCGCACCATCACCCTCCGGCACGCCGAAGTCCTTGAGGACGGCGAGCTGTCCCTCCGCCCGTTGCGCCAGGCGGCCGCCACCGACACCTACACCCTCGCCGGCGGTATCGGAGAAGCTGGCGAGGAGGAATGGGAACCGCGCTTCACGTTCCACGGCTTCCGCTACGCCCAGGTGGACAACTGGCCCGGCGAGCTGGACCCGGCGGCGATCACCGCCGTCGTGATCCACAACGACATGCGCCGCACCGGCTGGTTCGACTGCTCCGACCCGCTGCTGAACCGGCTGCACGAAAACGCCCTCTGGGGGATGCGCGGAAACTTCCTGGCTCTGCCCACCGACTGCCCGCAGCGTGATGAGCGGCTGGGCTGGACCGGCGACATCCAGGTTTTCAGCCCCACCGCCGGCTACCTCTATGACTCGCTGGGCTTCCTGGATTCCTGGCTGCGGGACCTCGCCCTCGAACAGGGCCGCCGCGACGGCGTGGTCCCCATCGTCGTGCCGTCCGTCCTGGGCATGCTCGAATCGCCGGTGGCCGCATGGGGCGACGCCGCCACGGTGGTCCCGTGGGTGCTGTTTGAGCGCTTCGGGGACACCGGACTGCTACGCCGGCAGTACACCAGCATGCGGGACTGGGCCGATGCCCTGCTCAAAGTCAGGGACAGCTCCGGTCTGTGGCAGGGACAGATGCAGCTCGGCGACTGGCTAGACCCCGCCGCGCCGCCCGACAAGCCGGGTGCCGCCCGCACCCACGGCGACATCGTGGCCAGCGCCTACCTGTTCCGGTCCCTGGACCTGGTGGCCCAGGCTGCAGCCGTACTGGGGAACGACGCCGACCACGGCACCTACGCGACGCTCGCCGAGGAGACCCGGCAGGCTTTCCTGGCCGAGTACGTGACCCCTGCCGGCAGGATGGTCTCGGACGCCCAGACCGCCTACTCCCTGGCCCTCATGTTCGGCATCAGCACCGAACCTGCCCAGCGCCAGGCCCTCGGTGACCGGCTCGCCGAACTCGCCCGCTTGGGCGGCTATCGGATCGCCACCGGATTCGTCGGAACGCCGCTGATCGCGGACGCCCTCACAGCCACCGGACATCTGGATGCCGCGGAACGGCTGCTCACCCAGACCGAATGCCCGTCCTGGCTGTACCCCGTGACGCAGGGCGCCACCACCATCTGGGAACGCTGGGACTCCATCCTGGAGGACGGCAGCGTTAACCCCGGCGAAATGACCTCCTTCAACCACTATGCGCTGGGCGCCATCGCCGACTGGATGCACCGCACTGTTGCCGGACTGGCACCGGCCGCGCCCGGGTACCGGAAACTCAGCGTCGCACCACGCCCGCTGAACAGCCTCACGCACGCGTCGACGTCGCACGAAACGCCGTACGGCCTGGCCCGGGTCGCGTGGAAGCGCGTGGGGGACCGGATCCTGGTGGATGCCACCGTGCCGCCCGGCACCGCTGCCGTCGTCTCACTCCCGGACGGGTCCGCAGAGTTCGAGGTCGGCTCTGGCCGGCACAGCTGGGACGTTCCCGCCGCGGCCCCGGCGCCTGCAGCCGGCGCTGCCTCCCTGCATACCCCGCTCGCGGCCATCATGGACGACCCCCAGGCCTACGCCGCAGTCTGGCAGGCCATCGACGTGCATGACCCGGCCGCGGCTGCTGCGTTTCGCAGGGACACCGTCTGGTACCGGCAGACCACGCTGGAACAGAGCCTGATCTTCACCCAGCCGGCGGTCAAGCAGGACATCGCCGCCGCGCTGGCCGCCCTCAGCGGCAACCGCGCCGCCAAAACCCCCAAAAACTCCTGATCTCCCAAGTCCGGAATCCCAACTCCTGAAATCACGAAGGCACCGATGACAACTTTCACTGCTGCTAGCCCCCTGTATTTTGTGATGCGGCACGCCGAAGGCAACCGTATCCTGAGCCAGCACGTCCCTACGCTGACCAACAACCCCCTGCTGCACACCCTCTACTTCCACGAGGTGGGCATGATCCTGGGCACCGAGGAAGCCCTGAAGGGCAATCCCGCCGAGGTGGCGGAGATCCTCCGCCTGATCAGCGAGCTGGAGCCGGAGGACACCGTGGCGCAGCGGGCTGCAGCGGCCGCCGTCGACGTTCCCGCCCCGTCTGCCGACTACGAACCGGAAACCGTGGAGCGGGGCAGCGCCGCTGTTTCGTTAACCACGACGGCGACAGCGCAGGAACGCTTCGAAGTCACCTTCGCCGGGCCCTCGCACGGCAACCCGTTCACCGACGTCGGACTCCGCGCCTTGTTCACCGCACCCTCCGGCAAGGTGCTCAGCGTGCCCGGCTTCTACGACGGCGACGGCAGCTACAAGGTCCGGCTCCTGGTTCCGGAACCGGGGGACTGGAGCTTCACTACGTTCAGCAACGCCCGCTCGCTCGACGGCGTCACCGGCTCCTTCGCCGCTGCGGAGCCTGCAGCAGGCGCCAGGGGCGTGGTGCGGGTGGCCAACACCTTCCACTTCGCGTACGACGACGGCACCCCCTACCTGCCGATTGGCACCACTGCGTACGCCTGGACCCACCAGGGCGACGCCCTCGAAAAGCAGACCCTCGACACGCTCGCCGCGGGCCCGTTCAACAAGATGAGGATGTGCGTCTTCCCCAAGTCGTACCTGTTCAACGAGAACGAACCGGACCTGTACCCGTTCGAGGGCTCCCTGGCCGGCGGCTTCGACTACGAGCGGCCCAACCCTGCCTTCTATCGCCATCTCGAACAGCGCATCAGCCAGCTGGACGAGCTCGGCATCGAAGCGGACCTCATCCTCCTCCACGCCTACGACCGCTGGGGCTTCTCTACCATGACCCCGGGCCAGGACGACCGCTACCTCAAGTACGTGGTGGCCCGGCTGGCTGCACACCGGAACATCTGGTGGTCCCTGGCCAACGAATACGACCTGCTGTTCCGCAAAACAACCGAGGACTGGGAGCGCTTCGCCGGAATCGTCCAGGCCAACGACCCCAGCGGCCACCTGCTCTCCATCCACAACTGCCAGGACTTCTACGACTACAGCCGGCCGTGGATCACGCACAGCAGCATCCAGCGCCAGGACGTCCACAAGACCGCCGAGTTCACGGGGGAATGGCGGGACCGCTGGCAGAAACCGGTGGTCATCGACGAGTGCGCCTACGAGGGCACCATCGACCAGGGCTGGGGCAACATCACCGGCGAGGAAATGACCCGGCGGTTCTGGGAAGGCGCCGTCCGCGGCGGCTATGTCGGCCACGGGGAAACCTACATGCACGCCGATGACATCCTGTGGTGGGCCAAGGGCGGGGCATTCCACGGCAGCAGCCCGGAACGCATCGCCTTCCTTCGCCGCATCCAGGCAGAGACGCCCGGCGGTTACCTGGAGCCGCTGCCCAGCGCCTGGGACGTACCCACCGCGGGCATCCGGTATGAGTACGAGCTCAGCTACTTCGGCTTCAACCAGCCCTCGTACCGGAACTTCGTGATGCCGGCCGGGCGGAAGTACGAGGTGGACATCATCGACACCTGGAACATGACCATTGATACCCTGCCCGGCACGGTCACGGGGCGGTTCCGCGTGGAGCTTCCGGGCCAGCAGTTCATCGCCGTCAGGATCCGCGCCGTCAGCTCTCCAGACTCCGGAATCATCGCAGCCCTGCGGCTATGAGGCCTGTCCGTTGATGGAGGACCCCGCGCAGATCGCGATTCTGGAGCGCTACACGGATGCCGCGGGTTTTGCCGCCGCCCGGAAACACTGAACACATCGAGCAGATCGGGGCTGCACTGATCATTCCGCGGCTGGAGCGCGGGAACATCGAAGCGTTCGAGGTTAGGTTAGGGCGGACGCCTAGGTTTATCAGCCCTGGGCTGTAGCCACCACGCGCTCGCCGTTGAAGTATTCGAGGTGCCAGCCCTCGGTGGCATGGTAGTGGGCCAGGTTCAGCACCGCGTTGTCGATCCTGTGCAATGTGCGGCCAATGGCGCGGTTAAGGCTCACCCGGAGGAGTGTGCCATGGGCGACCACAAGGACGCGGCGGGCGGGGAATTCTTCGGCCAGCGCTTCCAGTGCACCCAACCCGCGCGCGGCCGCGTCTTCCTCGGTTTCGGCGCCGCGGTAACCACCGGGTATGCGCAGGGCCTCCAGCTCGGGGCCGGCCTGCAACCCCTCTGCCGGTCCGAAGCTGCGTTCGGCCAGCGCCGGAATGTGCCGCGTAACACTCAGCCCCAACCCGTCCGCAATCACGCTGGCGGTTTCCGCGGCACGACTAAGCGGCGAGGACACGATCGCATCCCACTCGTAGTCTGACAGGACGTCGACGGCGTCGCGCGCCTGCCCACGGCCGACGTCGTTCAGCGGAATATCGGTGGCTCCCTGGAGCCGACGCTGCGCATTCCAGTCTGTCTGGCCATGGCGGATCAGGGCGAAGGTCGTAAGGGTCATGCTGTCTATTCTCCCCGACGGCGGGGACGGTCCGGGCAGCCGCCGGGATCAAGGCAATCCTTCTAGGCCCAAGGGTCCGGTCCGGCGTTCCGGTCGATGAAGTCCAGGACAGCCGGATGGGCAGGATTAATAAGGTGCCCGCCCGGGACCAGCACCGTATGGGTGAAGGGCAGTGCACCCGACAACCTGGCGTTCACGGACCGGCAGGCCTCGGGGGAGTCCTCGGCGGAGACAATCAGGGTGGGCCGGCGGATCCCGGCGAGTTGCTCCTCGTTCAGTTCCAGAGCATCGTCGCTGAGATCCAGGCCGTGGCCGTTGATTTCGGCCAGGACAGCGTGGCTCGTGTCGGCAAGCATCTGTTTGAGCCCTGCGGGAAGCGACTCCCACGTCGCATCCCCCAAGGCTTCCCGGATCACAATCTCGGCGGCAAGCCCGGGCTGGGCGTCCGTGCGCTCAAGCACACGGCGGCGCAGGCCGCGGGCCCAGGCGTCTGCATCCGGAGCGATGGTGAAAAACGCCGGTTCCAATAGGACCAGCGCTTTGACTTTGTCCGGGAAACGGCGGGAAAGTTCGATGGCGATCAGGCCGCCTGTGCTGCGGCCGATCACGATTGCCGGCCCGGCACGGAGCGCCGCCAGGACTGCGGCTGCGTCGTCGACATGATCCACCAGGTCCAAGGTCGCGAACGGCCGCGGCGGGGCACTGCGGTGGAAACCCCTGCGGTCGTAGATGATGCAGCGGCCATGCCGGGCGAGTTCGGTTGCGGCGTCCGCCCACATCACAGCCGAACTGGGTGTTCCGTGCACGCCCAGTATTGGTGTCCCTTGGCCGCTCTCTTCGTAGTAGAGATCAACACCGTTGACGCTGACGTGGGGCATGTCGTCAGCCTGGAGTTCGCGCGCTCATCGCAGGACCGCCACCCGGGCTCACGGGCCCGGCCAGTGCTCCCGGTCGAAGCCATAGGGGTTGGGAGCAGCATCCCGGTCAGCCGCTGCGGCGGGGCCGTTCCGTTCGTCGTCGTGATGACGTGGCGGCGGGTGCGGGTCCGAAGCCTGCTTCAAGGGCACTCGGGGCGCAGTCTTTACGGGTGCATCTTCGGCCACGGGGAAACCTCACAAACACAGAAAGGTTGGTCCGCTGCTTGAACCGATAGAGGCATCGTAACCCCATGGGAGCGTTCTGTCGCCGGCAAATGCTCATGGCCCGGCAGCCGCTTCCGTGTCAGGATCAGGTATGCCGCACCGCCTGATGCTGCTTGATACTGCGTCACTGTACTTTCGCGCCTTTTATGGCTTGCCGGACACGATCCGCCGTGCTGACGGAACGCCGGTGAACGCGGTTCGCGGCCTCCTGGACATGATCGCCCGCCTCACCACGGATTACGGGGCAACGCATTTGATTGCCTGCTGGGACGATGACTGGCGTCCGCAGTGGCGCGTGGACCTCATCCCGACCTACAAGTCGCACCGGGTCGCCGAGCTTGTGTCGGATGCCCCCGACGTCGAGGTCGTCCCGGACGCGCTCGAGGCGCAGCTTCCGATGATCCGCCGCGTGCTCGAACTCGCCGGCATCGCCATCGTGGGGGCCGCAGAACACGAGGCCGATGACGTCGTGGGGACCTATGCCAGCCACGCGGACCTCCCCGTGGATGTGGTCACCGGCGACCGTGATCTTTTCCAGACCGTCAACGATGACCGTCAGGTCCGGGTGATCTACACCGCGCGGGGCATGAGGAACCTCGAAGTCGTGACAGACGCCGTCGTCGTCGGGAAGTACCGCGTGCTGCCCGAACAGTATGCCGATTACGCGACCCTTCGCGGCGACGCCTCCGACGGGCTGCCAGGCGTGGCCGGCATCGGCGAGAAGACCGCTGCTTCGCTCCTTGGCGAGTACGGCACACTGGAGAACCTGCTCGCTGCAGCCGCTGACGGTGGCGGCGGAGTATCCGCCTCGGTTCGGTCAAAGCTGGCCGCGGCCGCCGGCTACCTCACGGTTGCGCCGGCGGTTGTGAAAATCGTGCGCGACCTCCCGCTTCCCACCCTTGAGGAAGCCGGGGCACAGCTGCACACCGTCGACGGCGAATCGCGCGCCGAACTGGAGCGTCTCGCCATCGAATGGAACCTTGGCGGCTCGATCAAACGGCTGCTCGACGCGCTTGACCGGCAGTAGCGGTGATTGCTGCATAGGCCCAGCTAGACCGTTTGGGGGATGCTCCACTCCGGCCAGGGCTCGTCGACCGGTGCCTGTTGCCAGCTCCACTCCGGCACGGAACAGACCGGGCGTAGCTCCTTAGGCGGTGCGCCGGGCAGCGAGTCTCCAGACAGGATCTCTTCAGGCATGGCCAGGCCAGGTTCAGGGTGTCTCAGTCGGCCCATCATCTGGGATGGCCAATCGGGTGGCTCCCAGTCCTGTTGTTCGCTGGCGTACTGACGGCCTGACGGCGAAGTCCAGCCGGGTGGCTTGTCGGCGCTCGCCCCGGCTGGCGTCCAACCTGTGGTGTGTTTCAGCCTGTGGTGTTTGCGGCATGGCTGGCCGAGGCTGCTGATCCCGGTGGTTCCGCCGTCGGCCCAGGAGAGAAGGTGGTCGGCTTCGTTGTCCAGGGACTGGTTGCTGCAGCCGGGGAACGGGCATCTGCCGTCCCGCAGGCGGAGCCATTGCCGCATGCTGACGGGGATGCGGTAGCTGGTGCGCCCGATCTCCAGCGGCGCCCCGTCGCGGGGGTCGGTAAGGACCCGGTGGAATGATGTGGAACTTTCGGCCATGAGCCGGCCGGCCATCGACGTCGGGATGGGCCCATATCCGTCGAGCATGGCCGGTTCGTCGGTGAGGCCCATCAGCGCGAATACCGGCACGGTCACAAGCACCTGCGCCGAGGGTGACGGCATGTGCTCCGCGGCGCCGCCAAGGAGTCATCTGGCGGCCACATCGGCGCGGATCTGGCTCAGGTTCCGGTCCTCTTGGGGTCCTTGGAGGGCACGGGCTGCTGTGGTGGCGCGGTCCCAGATCCCGGCGGCCTGGTCTGCGGGGAGGTACGCGCTCAGCCAGGCCATGCCGTCCCGGTCCGGGGCGAACTCCAGCCGGCGGTCCAGGGCGCTTTTGGTGTGGCGTTTTTCGATGCTGTCCGGGTGGTGCCGTTCGCGCCAGGTCCGGGCTTTGCGCCGGAACTCGGACGGTACGAGTTCCCCGGCGGGACAGCCGCTTGCCGGTTTGGCTGCGTCGGGGTCCAGGAAGTGGGCTTCCAAGGCGGCGGCGCCAGCCAGGTTCAGGCTAGCGGTTTCGTCGACCATGGCCCGGGCATGCTGCCACGAAATTTTCCCGTCCTGCAGGGCGGCCAGCGTCAGCGGCAGGGTGGTCAGTTCGTGGGCCTCGGACAGGAGCGCACCGGAGGTCCGTTCGCTGACCGCCAGGACGCACGCGACCTCAGCAACTACCGCCATCTCCTGAGCGATGCGGCCCTGCGGCAACGCGTTCGGGAAGGTCATCGCCCGCGTAGTATCAGCGAACCCGGCGGCGGCGTGGACTACCAGGGCAGCCGTGGCAGCCTGCAGCCGGGCAGCCTCCGCCAGCGTGTCCAGCCAGCCGTCAGACTGCTGCCGCAGCGGATCCGGTTCCCCTTGACGCGTTGGAACTGCGCCGGGGATCACCAGGGCAAGCGCAGCGACGGAAGCCCTAATGGCCTCCAACGCCTCCACCGCGGTTGTCCTTGTCATGCTCACATCATCTTGCGAGGCACCGACATTTAAGGTCCCCTCCAGGCAGTGACGCGAAATACTTTGGGAAAGTTTTTCGCGTGGCGACCTCAAGTGTCTGTTCGCGCAGCGTGCGGGCCTGGAACGGTGCCGCGCTCTGACGCGTTGGCTGCTCAGTCAGCCGTCAGGAACCGGCCGTTCCTGATCCGCGACGGGCCAAAGACGACGGTCAGCGGGGCAATCGTCCGCGGCCGGCGATCCCGTGACAGGGGACGGCCGACGGCGACATGGGGCACCCAGTGCGGGTACCGGTAGCCCAGTGCCGGGGAGCTGAGGATAAAGTCGTCCACATTGTCCACGAGGAGCCGGTCCAGCAGATCATGCAGGCCCTGCACCAGAAACACCTGGTAGTCGTGCACGCGATCGGGCACATCCACTTCGAGCCCGGAGATGCCGCCGCCACCCAGCACGATCAGTTGTTCCGAAGTTCCCGCAAACCCGTCCAGAACGGGCAGGCCCTGCAACCAGCCTGTCGCGCGCCGGGCGGCTTCACCGGCCGAGGTGATCCCCTTGGTCCAGTCCGCGACGTCCTGCGCAAAATCAGCCAGGATTCCGATATGCAGCAGCGTCAGGTGCAGCCCCTGCGGCCTGCGCAGGGCATTGACATAGCTGGCCAGTGCCTCGTAGTCGGACGGACCCGCACCAACCGTGAGGACGGGAACCTCCACCGTGATGCGCGGAACCTGCTGCATGGGACCCCCTCACACTGGCACGGACTCGTGGGCTCTGGCTGCCATTATCCTCCGCTGCGGCCACCTCGTCCCGGCGCGTGCTCTTGCCCTTGCGCCCGCCAGGGTGTCGAATCAGAGGACACGATTCGGCCCGGTGCATGGCAAAGACGCCAGGAGGTTCCCATGTCAGTGAAAGCCGCAAAGGACGCAGCACGGACACCGGGGCGGGGAGGGCCGGAGGTGCGCCGGGGTGATGCTCCGCACGGCATCGCGGCAACAGATCCGGAACAGGTGCGCAACGTGGCGCTCGTGGGGCATTCCGGTGCCGGGAAGACCCTGCTGATCGAGGCGATGCTGGCCGCCCACGGCATGATCACACGCAAAGGCTCCATCGCGGAGGGCACCACCGTCAGCGATTCGGACCCTTCGGCAGTGCGGCAGCAACGGTCGGTCACGCTGTCCCTGGTTCCGCTGCTCGTCGACGGGATCAAGGTGAACCTGCTGGATACTCCGGGATATCCGGACTTTATCGGCGAACTTCGGGCGGGGCTCCGGGCTGCGGACGCCGCCCTCTTTGTTGTCTCCGCCGTTGACGGCATCGACGCCACCACTACGGCGCTCTGGGGCGAATGCCAAGGCCTCGGGATGCCGCGGGCTGTGGTCATCACCCGCCTGGACCACCCCCGGGCAGATTACGACGGCGTTCTGGCCGCCTGCCAGCAGGCGTTCGGCGACGCGGTGCTGCCGTTGTACGTCCCGGTCCGGTCCGGCGGCGAAACCAGCGGGCTGCTGGGACTGCTGACGGGCACAGTCTCTGACTACTCCGCCGGGGAGGCGGCCGCAGGTTCCCGGGACGCTGACGCCGGTGAGCGCGCGGCGTCGGAAGCCGCCCGGGGCCGGCTCATCGAAGGGATCATCGCCGAGAGCGAGGACGAGACCCTGATGGACCGCTATCTGGGTGGTGAGGACATCGATACCGATGTCCTCATCGCGGACCTGGAAACCGCCGTCGCCCGCGGTTCCTTTTTCCCGGTGGTACCGGCCTCGGCTGTCACCGGCCTCGGCACGGCGGAACTGCTGGAAGTCCTGACCCGGGGCTTCCCGTCGCCGGTGGAGGGCGGCCTCCCTGAGGTGACTGACCTGACGGGCGCTGCAGCGGCGGCCCTGGCCTGTGACCCGGACGGGCCGCTGGCTGCTGAGGTGGTCCGCACAACCATTGATCCGTTCCTGGGGAGGGTCTGCCTGACGCGTGTATTTTCGGGTACTTTGCGTGCTGATACTCCCGTGCACGTCGGAGGGCACGGGCTCGCGGACCGCGGCCATCAGGACCATGACACCGACGAGCGCGTCACCCACCTGTATTCTCCGCTGGGCCCCAACCTGCGTCCTGTCGCGCACTGTGTGGCCGGTGATATCTGTGCGGTGGCGAAACTGGGAAGCGCCGAAACGGGGGACACCATCTCGGCGAAGGACCAGCCGCTCCTGCTGGCTACCTGGGAGATGCCTGAGCCACTGATGCCGGTGGCCGTCGAGGCGGACTCGCGCAGTGACGAGGACGCGCTGGCCCGGAGCCTGGCGAAGGTGGCCGCCGGCGATCCCACGCTGCGTGTTGAGCGGAACGCGGAAACACACCAGCTGATCCTCTGGTGCATGGGGGAGGCCCATGCCGAGGTGGTGCTGGACAGGCTGCGCGACCAGGGCGTGAAGCTGCACACCATTGACGTCGTGACGCCACTGCGGGAAACGTTCGCGGCCCCGGCAACGGGCCACGGCCGGCACGTCAAACAGTCCGGCGGCCACGGGCAGTATGCCGTCTGCGACATCGACGTGGAGCCGCTGGACCGTGGCGGCGGGTTCGAATTCGTCGACAAAACGGTGGGCGGGGTGATCCCCGGAACGTTCATCTCCTCCGTGGAGAAAGGGGTGCGTGCGCAGATGCAGAAAGGGCTGGCTGCCGGGTTCCCCGTGGTGGACCTCCGCGTCACGCTGGTGGGCGGCAAGGCCCACAGCGTTGACTCCTCCGACGCCGCCTTCCAGGCGGCGGGGGCCCTGGCGCTCCGGGAGGCTGCCGCGGCCGGTCGTATCCAGCTGCTCGAGCCTGTTTCCGCGGTCAGCATCACCGTGTCCGAGGCGCACGTTGGGGCCGTGATGAGTGACCTCTCAGCACGCCGCGGACGGCTCACCGGCACGGCCACCTCCGGTAGTGAGCTGACCGAAATCAGCGCGGAAGTCCCGGACCAGGAACTGCTGAAGTACGCTGTGGAGCTGCGGGCGCTGACAGCAGGGACCGGCCGGTTCCGGCGCCGGTACCTCCGGCATGACCCGGTGCCCAGCGGCTCATGAACGCCTCGTGATGACCGGATCGTCGTGAACGCCACCGCATGAACGGATCGTCATGAACGCCACCGCGCGGAAAATCCAGCGCATCTACCTCACCCTGACCCTGGGCAACACTCTTGCGGCCTCCTTCATCTGGGGCATCAATACGCTCTTTCTGTTGGATGCCGGGCTGAGCAACCTGGAAGCATTCGCGGCCAACGCGTTTTTCACGGCCGGCATGGTCCTGTTCGAAGTGCCTACCGGGGTCATCGCGGACGGTTGGGGACGCCGGGTCTCATTCCTGCTCGGCACGGTGACCCTGGCTGCTTCCACCTACCTGTACTACCTGCTCTGGCAGTTGTCCGCTCCCTTTTGGGCCTGGGCAGTGGTGTCGGTCCTGCTGGGCCTGGGCTTTACGTTCTTCTCCGGGGCCGTGGAGGCTTGGCTGGTGGATGCGTTGCGTTTCTCCGGCTACGACGGTGAGTTGGAGGCAGTGTTCGGGCGGGCTTTGATGGTCTCCGGCATCGCGATGCTCGCCGGTTCGACGGGCGGCGGCGTGATTGCCCAGGCCACCGACCTCGGCGTGCCGTTCCTGTTGCGCGTTGGAGTGCTCCTGGCGATGTTCGGGGTGGCCTTTTGGCTGATGCGCGATGTGGGCTTCACTCCGGAACGTTCTCCCCATCCGCTCAAGGCGAGCCGGGACGTGCTGTCCGCCTCCATCGACAACGGACTGAAAAACCCGCCCGTACGGTACATCATGCTCGCCGCGCCTTTCAGCGCCGGCGTCGGAATCTATGTTTTCTATGCTCTGCAGCCCTACCTGCTGGAGCTCTTCGGTGACCCGCGCGCCTACTCTGTCGCTGGACTCGCGGCGGGCATTGTGGCCGGGGCCCAGGTGGTGGGCGGCTGGCTGGCGCCCATGGTCCGGCGCGTGGTCCGCAAACGCACCACGGTGCTGGTAGTGAGCAGCAGCATGGGCGCCTTGATCCTGGTGGCCCTGGGCATTACGCGTGTGTTTTGGGTGGCGCTGCTGCTGCTGGTGCTGTGGGCCCTGATCTCGGCGGCGGGCACTCCGGTGCGGCAGGCCTATCTGAACGACATGATTGCTTCAAAGCAGCGCGCAACGGTGCTCAGCTTCGATTCACTCATGGGATCCAGCGGTGGAATTGTGGTGCAGCCGCTGATGGGCCGGGCAGCGGACGTATACGGCTATCCGTTGTCGCTGGCCATCAGCGGTGTGATCGAGCTGTTCGCCGTGCCGTTCCTGTTGGCGAGCCGGCGGCGGCGCTCGCCGGCCGACACTGCCACCACCGAAGCCGGCACACCGGCCTGAAGCCATGGCCTCGGCACAAAAAGTTGAGCCTTGAGAGTCCCAACACGGCGGAGTATCGTGGCGCAAACCCACCCTGCGCAACACCCCGACTTGGGAGAGATCATGCCTAGTGTGCGACGTCAATTGGCTGCTGTAACGGCTGTTCTGGCTTTGAGCGTGACGGGTGGGGCGGTGACCAGTCCTGCGTTTGCTGATCCCCGGGAAATCAAGAAGGAGGCGTTGGCTACCGGGTAC
Source organism: Pseudarthrobacter humi (assembly GCF_024294965.1). Lineage (NCBI taxonomy): Bacteria > Bacillati > Actinomycetota > Actinomycetes > Micrococcales > Micrococcaceae > Pseudarthrobacter > Pseudarthrobacter humi. The sequence goes on along the minus strand of NZ_JANCLV010000003.1, from coordinate 156,867 downwards.
GGCGGGGCGGTGAGCACCGTTGACCCGGAGGCGTCCGCTGCGGCTATCGAAGTCCTGCGCGACGGCGGCAATGCGGCGGATGCCGCCGTCGCCGCGGCCGCGACCCTGGGTGTGACCGAGCCCTACAGCGCCGGCGTCGGCGGAGGCGGATACTTCGTGTTCTACGACGCGAAGTCCGGCAAAGTGGGCACCATCGATGGCCGGGAAACGGCTCCGGCAACGATGCCGACCACTGCGTTCGTGAATCCGGCCACCGGCGTCGTATACACGTTCGCAGAGCTCGTCTCGAGCGGCGTCTCCGTGGGTGTCCCCGGAACGCCGGCGACGTGGGAACGGGCGCTGGAACGTTGGGGCACACTGGACCTTGGCGAGGCCCTCGAACCTGCCATCAGGGTGGCCAACCGCGGCTTCGTGGTGGACGAAACCTTCCGCCAGCAGACGCTCGACAACAAAGTACGGTTCTCGGCCTTCCCCGCCACGGCGAGTCTCTTCCTGCCCGGCGGTGACGCTCCCGCCGTCGGCAGTATTTTCCAGAGCAAAGACCTCGCGGAGACGTACCGGCTCCTCGCGACGGAGGGAACGGATGCGTTCTACGGCGGACAGCTCGCGACGGAGATCGCGGCAACGGTCCAGGCTCCGCCGAAAGACCCCACCTGGGTGCCTCCTGTGACTGTCCCGCCCACCAGCATTCCAGCCCTTCCGGGCTACCTGACGACGGCGGATCTCGCCGCATACCGGACGCTGGACCAGGAGCCCACACATGTGGAGTACCGCGGCTACGACGTCTACGGCATGGCGCCCTCCAGCAGTGGCGGGACCACCGTGGGCGAAGCGCTGAACATCCTGGAACCGTTCAACCTCGGTGAGATGACCAAGCCGGACGCCCTGCACCACTACCTCGAAGCCAGCGCGCTCGCCTTCGCAGACCGCGGTAAGTACCTCGGGGACCCGGCATTTGTCGACGTCCCCACCGATGCGCTGACCAACCCGCTGTTTGGCAAGGAACGGGCGTGCGCCATCGATCCGAAGCATGCGGCGACACCGAAGCCCGTCGCCGCCGGTGATGTTTCCGGGTTCGACGGCGTCTGCACGGTTTCGCCTGCGGCTGCGGCGGCCGAGACAGATACCGAAAACATCTCCACCACCAACCTCACGGTCGCTGACAAGTGGGGGAACGTCGTGGAGTACACCCTCACCATCGAGCAGACCGGCGGTTCCGGCATCGTGGTGCCCGGCCGCGGGTTCCTGCTCAACAACGAGCTCACCGACTTCTCCTATACGTCGACCAATCCGGAGGACCCGAACCGGATTGAGCCGGGCAAGCGCCCACGGTCCTCGATGTCGCCCACCATCATCCTTGAGGACGAGAAGCCGTTCCTGGCGCTCGGTTCCCCGGGCGGATCGACCATCATCACCACGGTGCTGCAGACCATCCTCAACAGGGTGGACCTGGGTATGGGCGTTTTGGACTCGCTCGCGGCCCCGCGTGCATCCCAGCGCAACACGCCCAATGTCACGGCCGAGCCGGACTTCATCAAGGCCTATGGAGACGCCCTGGCACCATACGGTCACAAGTTGGTGCCCGCAGGAGACGCTTTCACGTCGGCTGCGGAGATCGGCGCCGCGACAGCCATCGAGTTTGGGCCTGGCAAGAGCATGACCGCGGTTGCCGAGCCCCTGCGGCGCGGCGGCGGTTCGGCGATGGTGGTCAACCCGGCGCGGTGAGCATACGTGGTCCGCTGGCTCTGGAGCCGATTGGCGCGGTGGCCCGGGTTACTGCCCCATCCCGGGCCGGACGGGGACAAACTCGATAGTGGTCTGCACCTTTTTCTGCGGACCACGGGAAAAGCCCTTGGCATCAAGCTGGTTTTGGGCGCGGTACACGGCCAGGGCGTCGTCGTAGATCTCATTGAGCCGGCGGCCGGAGAACTCCTCCTGGGAGCCGTCGCTGAACGTGACAGTCACCGTGGCAGTGGCGGGAAAGTGCCTCTTCATACGGATGAAGCCTTCGGAGTCCTGCTGGAGGTTGATCAAGGGAAGTCCTGCTTTCGTGGTCGATGACCTCCAGTCTGACCTATTCCACCGCACGTGCGCCTACGGCGGTGGGGGATTGCGGCGACAATGGACGAGTGACATCGCCAACCGACTCCGCCGCCGTCCCTGCTGGCACCCCTGGTGCCGGCACCTTTGATCTGGCGGCCATCGGCACCGATCTGGCCTTCGCTGCATCGCTCGCCGAGTTGTCCTCTGTGCTGCGCGCCGGCGGTACGGCGGGTACGGCAGTGGTGCAGGCGCCGCCCGGCACCGGAAAAACAACGCTTGTCCCGCCGCTGCTCGCCAACCTTGCCGCGCCTGCAGGAATGGCCAATCGGGTGGTGGTCACCCAGCCGCGGCGGGTCGCGGCGCGTGCCGCCGCCCGGCGCCTTGCCGCCCTCGACGGCAGCCGGATCGGAGACCGCGTGGGGTACACCGTCCGCGGTGAACACCAGGCCGGGCCAGCCACCCTGGTGGAGTTTGTCACGCCGGGCATCCTGCTGCGGCGCCTGCTCGATGATCCCGGCCTGGAAAGCACGGGCGCGGTCATCCTGGACGAGGTCCATGAACGAGGCCTCGAAACCGACCTGCTGCTGGGGATGCTCGCCGAAGTTCGGCAGCTCCGCGGCGACCTCACCATGGTGGCCATGTCCGCCACCCTGGACGCGCCCCGCTTCGCCGCCCTGATCGGGGGCGCAGCCGCGAATGCAGGGACAGGACAGGCAGGGACCGCGGATGACGGCGGCGGGCCGGCTCCCGTTGTCGACTGCCCCTCAGCGCTGTACCCCCTGGCAGTGGAGTGGGTACCCGGCGCCGTGGCGCGGCTGGATGACCGTGGGGTCACACGCGGATTCCTCGACCATGTGGCGGATACAGCCGCGCAGGCCCATACTGCCGCCGTGGCGGAGGACACGCGCACCGATGCGCTGGTCTTTGTCCCGGGGGCCTGGGAGGTTTCCTATGTGGCGGCCCGCCTCCGCGGCCGGGCTGCCCCCGGAACGGAGGTGCTGGAGCTCCACGGCCAGGTCAGCCCGGCCGAACAGGACCAGGCAGTGTCGGGGCGCCCGCCGGGCGGCCCGGCACGGATCATCGTGTCCACGGACCTGGCGGAGTCATCCCTGACTGTCCCTGGAGTGCGCCTGGTCATCGATTCCGGGTTGACCCGCGAACCCCGCCGTGATGCCAGCCGGGGGATGTCCGGGCTGGTCACGGTGTCCTGTTCCCGGGCATCAGCCGAACAGCGGGCCGGCCGGGCCGCACGGCAGGGCCCGGGCCGGGTGGTCCGGTGCTACGACCAAAGGACCTATGGTGCCGCGCCGGCGCACGTGACGCCCGAGATCGTTGTGGCGGACCTGACCGGTGCTGCGCTGGTCCTGGCCTGTTGGGGATCACCGGGCGGCGCCGGGCTGGCGCTTCCGGATCCGCCTCCCGCGGCAGCCATGGGCGAGGCTGTAGAGGTGCTGCGCGAACTCGGAGCCGTGGGGCGGGACGGGCACGCCACCGCACTGGGGCGGACGCTGGTACGGGTCCCGGCTGATCCGCGGCTGGCCCGCGCACTGCTCGACGGCGCAGCGGCCGTGGGTCACCGCGCCGCAGCGGAAGCGGTGGCACTCGTAGCCGGGGACCAGCGGGCCCCGGGGGCCGACCTCACCCGGCTCCTGTCCGGCCTGCGAGCCGGAAAGGACCCCGCCGCCAGGCGCTGGGCAGAGGACGTCCGCCGGCTGGAGGGCATTGCGCGGACTGAAGGCGCCGCCATCGGACAACCCGCCATTGCGTCCCTGGTGAGGTCCGCGCCGGTGACGGCCGCGGAGGCGGTGGGCGTCGTCGTCGCGCTGGCGTTCCCGGACCGCGTGGCCCGGCGCGTCCCGGGCGATGGCCCGGCGCGGTACCTGCTGTCGTCCGGCACCCGTGCGGGGTTACCGGCGGGCAGTCCGCTCACCGGACAGGAGTGGCTGGCAGTGGCGGAAGTTTCACGCGCCGCCGGCCGGGCCGCAGCCGGTACCGGCGCGGTCGTCCGGTCCGCCGCGCCGCTGAGCGCCGACACCGCCGAGGCGGCCGCCGGGCACCTCCTGACCGACGCCGTGGAAGCGCAGTTCAGCCAGGGCAGGGTGAAGGCCAGGCGGGAACGCCGGCTGGGTGCCATCAGCCTGTCCTCCACGCCCGTCCGCCCCTCCGCCGAGGAGGGCCGTGCCGCGGTGACCCGTGCCCTCGCCACGGAGGGGCTGGGAACCATCGGATGGTCGACGGCGGCTGACGCGTTGCGCCGCCGCCTCGCCTTGCTGCGCCGCGAACTGGGTGAGCCGTGGCCCGACGTTTCCGAACCGGCCCTGCTGGCCCGGCTGGACTCCTGGCTGGGACCGGAGCTCGAGAAACTGGCCGGCGGCGCCGCCACCAGCAGCATTGACCTCACCGACCCCCTGCGGCGGCTGCTGCCCTGGCCGGAGGCGGTCCGTCTGGCGGAGCTGGCACCGGAGGCACTGAAAGTGCCCAGCGGATCGATGGTGCGGATCGACTACCCCGAGGTGTCGGACAGAGCGGCGCCAGGCGGTGCCGGGTCAGATGGTGCCGCGGCGGACCAGGCAGGACCCGGGCAGGAAGCACCGCGGCAGGCACGCGCGGACGACGGCGGCCGGCCGGTTGTCGCGGTCAAGCTGCAGGAGTGCTTTGGCTGGGCTGAGACCCCACGGCTGGTGGACGGAAGGGTTCCTGTCCTCTTCCACTTGCTGTCGCCTGCGCGGCGGCCGCTTGCCGTGACGGACGACCTGGCATCGTTCTGGTCCGGGCCGTACGCGCAGGTGCGGGCCGAGATGCGCGGCCGCTACCCCAGGCATCCCTGGCCGGAGGATCCCTGGACGGCACTGCCGACGGCCCGGACCAAAGCCCGGATGTAGCCGGCGCGCCGGCGGCCTTTCTTTCGCCGGTTGCACCGGTGAGATGTCCGATACGTCGCCGAAACGTTGCGTCGACCCGCTGAAACATGGCGCAGTTAGGCTCGTTCCTACTTGGACAGCGTGGTCCAGACCACCACACGAAGGGACACAATTATGTTGCTTTTGAGTAGCCTGAACTTCCTCTTTGACGCCGGCCGCGGAGAGGGCAGCCACCCGCACAATGGAGGGATCGGGAAGACCGATTTCCCCACAGGCCGGCTGACCTCCACCGCCTGGGAAGGCTGGTGGCACGAGGACGCTGCGTAGCTGGTCGGGGCACGTGGCCGTTACGGCTGGCCGGTTCGGTCAGCCGCGGCTCCGCATAAACTCGGCCACCTTGGGCGCCAGCGACGCTCCGATCTCTGCAGCGTCGCGCTTCTTGCCGGCGACGGCGAAGGAGTGGTCACCACCGTCGATCCAGTCCAGGACAGCGGACGGACCGATCCGGGAGATGACACCCTCCAGCAGATCCGGCGTCGCGAAGGTGTCGCGCGTGCCCTGCAGGAACAACATGGGCAGCGTGAGCCCGTAGAGATGCTCGTCGCGGAGCTTTTCGGGCTTTCCGGGCGGGTGGAGGGGATAGCCGAGGTAGACGAGTCCGGCAGTGTCCATTCCCTCGGCAACTGCCATGGACGCCATCCGGCCACCAAACGATTTGCCGGCGGCCCACACCGGTCCCGTATCACCGTGGGCCTGCGCCTGGCGCGCGGCTTCGTCCATGGCGGCGCGCCAGGCGGCGATGGCTGCCGGCGGCCGGTCCGGGAATTTTCGGCCGGCCTCGCGGTAGGGGAAGTTGAAGCGCAGGGTGGCAACGCCGTCGTCGTTCAGTCCACGGGTGAAACCGCTCATGAACGGGTGCTCCATACCGGCGCCTGCCCCGTGCGCCAGCACCAGGGTGGCGAAGGGGCTGTCCGGGCGGGCGTAGACGCCGGAGACCTCAACGTCGCCGACGGGAAAGGTGACAGGGGATTCAGCTACGGCCATAGGTCCATGATGCCGGATCACCGGCAGCGCTGGGTGCCGGGGTGCTGACGCCACGCATGGCGCAGGGTAGGTTGTCCCCATGGCGAGCGAACAGACCACCCTCACTGTCCCGGGACCTCACGGCGAGCGCGAGATGCGCGTTTCCAGCCCCAGCAGGGTGCTCTGGCCGGATCTCGGTCTGACCAAGCTGGACCTCGCACGCTACATGGTGGATGTGGGGGAGGCGTTCATCGCCGCGAACGGTGACCGGCCGGTGGCGCTGCAGAGGTACTCGGACAATGTCGAGGGGGACCAGTTCTTTTCAAAGAACCCGCCCAAGGGAGCACCTGACTTCATCCGCTCAGTGAACGTGACCTTTCCGAGCGCACGCTCGCACCCCATGCTGGTCCTGGACGAACCCGCCGCGGCTGTATGGGCGGTGCAGATGAATACGGTGGTGTTCCACCCGTGGCCGTCCCTTACAGCGAACACCGATAACCCGGACCAGCTGCGCATCGACCTTGACCCGCAGCCGGGCACAGACTTCGACGACGCCGTCCCGGCTGCCCTGGCGCTGAAGGAGGTGCTGGCGGAGGCCGGGCTGGACACGTTCATCAAGACATCCGGGAACCGCGGCCTGCACGTCTACGCTCCCATCGAGCCCAACCACGAATTCCTGGACGTCCGCCACGCGGTGATCGCTGCGGCCCGCGAACTGGAGCGGCGGATGCCGGACAAGGTCACCACGGCCTGGTGGAAGGAGGAACGCGGCGTGAAGGTGTTCCTGGACTTCAACCAGGCGAACCGGGACCGGACCATCGCCGGCGCGTACAGCCCCCGCGCGCTGGCCCATGCGCCCGTCTCCTGCCCCATCAGCTGGGACGAACTGGGCAGCGCGGATCCCAAGGACTTCACCATCCTGACGGTCCCCGAGCGGCTCAGGGCCGTGGGCGATCCCTGGGCAGACATGAAGGAACATCCCGGCACCATCAACGTGCTCTTGGAGTGGTGGGAGCGGGACCTCAAGGCCGGGCTCGGCGAACTGCCGTTCCCGCCGGACTACCCGAAAATGCCCGGCGAGCCCCCGCGGGTGCAGCCCAGCCGGGCCCGCAAACAGGACTGAGTCCGTTCGAGCCGGTCCTCGCGTACGAGGAAGGGCCTACTCGAACCGGGACGGGTCCCCGGTGCCGCGACGCACCACCTCGGCCACTCCGCTGGAATAGTCGATCACCGTGGTGGGCTCTGCCCCGCAGTCGCCGGAATCGATGACTGCGTCCACCTCGTGCTCGAGCCGTTCCTTGATTTCCCAGCCCTGGGTCAGCGGGTCTTCCTCGTCCGGGAGCAGCAGGGTGCTGGAGAGGAGGGGCTCGCCAAGCTCGGCCAGCAGCGCCTGGACCACCCGGTTGTCCGGGATCCGCACACCCACCGTCTTTTTCTTCGGGTGCAGCAGCCGGCGCGGCACTTCCTTGGTGGCTGGCAGGATAAACGTGTAGCTTCCCGGGGTGACGGCTTTTATGGCGCGGAAGACGTCGTTGCCGATGTTCACGAACTGGCCCAGCTGGGCGAAGTCCTTGCACACCAGCGTGAAGTGGTGCTTGTCGTCGAGCTTGCGGATATTCCGGATCCGGTCCAGCGCATCCTTGTTGCCCAGCTGGGCACCGAGGGCGTAGCAGGAGTCCGTGGGGTAGGCGATCAGCCCGCCGTCGAGCACGATCTTCACGGCCTGCGTGATCGCGCGGGGCTGGGGATCCTGGGGATGAACATCAAAGTATCTGGCCATGCTCCTGAGCCTACGACAAGTGGCGCCCCGGCCAGTAGACAGGCACGGCGTCGTGAGCAGACACCGATCGCGTATAGGTTCAGGGAGGATAGGTTCAGTCAGCCGGGTAAGCGCCGGGCGGACAAACGAAAGGTGGCAGCGTGCCGGTGTGGCTTCAGGCGTTGATGTGGGGAACCGTGGCCGGAGCCGCCCTGGTGCTGGGGGCCGCCGCGTCGTGGAAATGGGCCATCCCGTCAAAACTTGTTTCCTCGATCATGTCGTTCGGGGCGGGCGTGCTGATTTCGGCCCTGGCGTTCGAGCTCGTTGCCGAGGCGGTTGATGGCGGGGGCCTGTGGCCCACCGTGACCGGATTCCTGGCCGGCTCCGTCGTCTACGTGGGAGCGAACATGCTCCTCACCCGGGCCGGCGCCAAACACCGCAAACGCTCAGGCAGCCAGCAACCGACGGAGCAGGACAGCCCGGGCAGCGGCGCGGCCATCGCGTTCGGCGCCCTCCTCGACGGGATCCCGGAGTCGATAGTGCTCGGCGTCGGACTCGTCACCGCTGGATCGGTCAGTCCAGCCATGCTGGTGGCTGTGTTTATCTCCAACGTTCCCGAGGGTCTTTCCGGAACCGCGGGCATGAAAAAGGCGGGCCGCAGCACCGGCTACATTTTCGGGGTGTGGGGCGGCATCGCCGTGATGTGCGGACTCGCCTCACTGCTCGGGTACGTGGCGCTGGAGAACGCTCCGGGCGCCGTCGTCGCCTTCATTACCGCGATCGCGGCGGGCGGGATCCTGGCGATGCTCGCCGACACCATGATCCCCGAGGCGTTCGAAGAGCACCACAACCTCACCGGGCTGACCGCATCCGTCGGGTTCCTGACGGCCTTCACGGTCCACCAGCTCGGCGGGTGATGTCCCGCCGTCGTGAACGGTCAGCCCACGTGCACCCACGGCCGCTTGGTGACATCCGGTTCGGCTTCGCGGAGGATCTCGCGTGTCACGGGGGCGATCTCGCCTTCGCCCAGCACCAGGAAGCGCAGGAGGTTCACGGCAGGATTTCCTTCGGTCCAGCGGAAGTAGACGTGGGGCATCAGCCCGGTCACATCGCGGATGTGCAGGAGCACCGAGGCGATGGTGTTGGGCACAACCGGTCCGTGGACTTCCAGGACGGCGAACCCGTGCCGCACCACACCCCGGACCTCCAATGCCGTCTCGAAGTCGGAGGAATCGTCCACAGTGACTTCCAGGAACAGCGGCCGGTAATCAGACGGGAAATGGCTTGCTTCGGTGGATGACGCCAGTTTCTGCCGGTAAGCGTCCGCCGACTGGCGGAGCGGCTCGTGGGCGATGATCCCGATCGGCCCGCTCAGGTTCTCCGCCATGAACTCCAGGGCCTGGGTGTCCAGCCGGACGTGCGTGGCGTGCAGTTCGAAGGACCGCAGCACCCTTGAGAGCAGCGAGATGCTGATGATCCCCAGGATGAAGAAGCCGGCAATCCGGATGCCTTCGGGACGTTCAAAGATATTGGCGACCGTTGTGTAGACAAACAGCACCGTGATGATGCCGAAGCCGATGGTCCGCTTACGCTGCCGAAGCCGGCGCGCCGAGAGTGTCACGGCCACTGCAGCCGAGGTCATCAGCACCAGGACGCCGGTGGCGTACGCCCCGCCCTGGGCATCGACGTCGGCCTCAAACAGCCAAGTGATCAGGAACCCGATCAGCGTGAAGACAAGCACGAGCGGCCGGACTGCCTTCGCCCACGCAGGGGCCATGCCGTACCGAGGCAGGTACCGGGGGACCAGGTTCAGCAGGCCGGCCATCGCGGACGCACCGGCAAACCACAGGATGGCGATGGTACTCACGTCATACACCGTGCCGAAACCCGGCCCGAGGTATTCGTGGGCCAGAAACGCCAGTGCCCTGCCGTTGGCTTGTCCGCCCGGCAGGAACTCAGCCTCGGGGATCAGGACAACCGTGGCGAAGCTGCTGGTCACGAGGAAGGAGCTCATGATCACGGCGGCGGTGGTCAGCATCCGCCGAGTCCCCTGGATCCGCCCAGCCGGGTTCTCCGGGGTATCGCCCACGCCGCCGCGGACCTGCGGCATCACCGCCACGCCGGTTTCAAAGCCGGACAGCCCCAGCGCCAGCTTGGGGAAGACGAGCAGGGCGATGGCCACCGCCATCAGCGGATTCCCGTGGGAGGTGGTAAGAGTCTGCCACCAGTCACCGACGGCCACCGGATGGGCGGCTGCCTCCGCGAGCGACCTCGCGATGACCACCACGTTGAGCCCCAGGTACAGGACCACCAGCACAACGGCGACGCCGATGGCCTCCTTGAACCCGCGCAGGAAAACCGCAGCGAGCAGGGCAAGCAGGACCAGCGTTACGGCCACCTCCTGGCCGTGCAGGGCGCCCGGTGCAAACGGATTCTCGATCAGGTGTGCCGTCGCATCGGCGGCGGACAGCGTCATGGTGATCATGAAGTCCGTGGCCGCGAAACCCAACAGCACCAGCACCAGGAGCTTGCCCCGCCACTTGGGGAGCAGCCGCTCCAGCATGGCAATGGACCCTTCGCCGCGGTGGCTCTCGCCGGCAACCCGGCGGTAGACGGGGAGGGCGCCAAACAGCGTCACGGCCACCAGGACAAGCGTTGCCAAAGGGGAGATGGCACCGGCCGCGAGCGCCGCAATGGCCGGCTGGTAGCCCAGCGTGGAGAAATAGTCCACGCCGGTCAGGCACATCACCTGCCACCAGTGGTGCTTCCTTTGTTCGTCCGCGAGCCCGCCCGGCCCCTGATGGGTGCCCTTGGCATCCTCCAATCCATGCAGCAGCCAACTGCCAAGGGCCTCCTTCCGCGTCGCACGGAGTGCCGAGGGATCGGCAGGGGGTCTGCTCATGGTGGTCATGAAAGCCTTTCAGTCTGCGGCACAGCACCGCGGGCACAGCCGAATCTAGTACCGCCCACTCGCCTTGGCGCCGCATTCGGGCGGATCTTGACGCATCCTTAACGCCCGTATGAGCACAGCCACCGACCCCGGGAAAGGCCCGCACGGGACGCGGGGATCCGGGTGGGAGAATGGCGGCATGGCACGGGAACGGATAGTCATCGGCCTCAACGGCAGCGATGACGCAGAACTGCTCATCCGGCGCGCCGCCAGGATTCTCGAAAGGACCGACGGCGGCGAGCTGGTGGCCGTCCACGTCCGCACCACCGGGGGTACCGCGGGCGAGTCTCCCCAGGTCTTGGAGGCACAGCGGCGGCTGGTCAATGACCTGGGCGGGACCTACCACACTGTTTCCGCGACGGATCCGGCCCGGGCCCTGCTCGATTACGCCCGCAAGTCCAGTGCCACCCATATTGTTGTGGGGCAGTCCCGCCGCGGACCGCTTGCCGGTGTGCTCGCAGGGTTGTTCGCCGGCGGCACCGTGGAAGCCCGGGTGGTCCGCGGTGCGGGCGACGTTGATGTCCAGGTAGTTCCCCGCGTCCCGCCCCAGCGGAACGCACCACGCCGGCGGCCTGACCTGGGCCGCACCAGGGTTGCCATTGGCTTTGCGCTCGCAGCAGCGCTGCCTGCCCTGCTGCAGCTGCTGCTCGCAGCCTTCGACCACAGCGTTGCCACTGCCGTCCTGATCCAGCTTGCCGGCGCCGTTGCGGTGGCGCTGGTGGGCGGGTTGTGGCCTGCCGTGGTCGGCGCGCTGTGGAGCAGCCTGCTGGTGAACTACTTTTCCACACCGCCCCTGGGGGACCTGGCGATCAGTGATCCCCAGGACCTCCTGTCCCTGGCCGTTTTTGTGGGGGTGTCAGTGGCAGTCGCCGGGGTGGTGGACGGGTCTGCCCGCCGGTCCAAGGAGGCTGCCCGCGCGCAGGCGGAGGCGGCGACGCTGGGCGACCTCGCCCTGGGCGCCTCCCGTTCGGAGGACACCCTGGACGGGATCCTGGCGGAGGCCCTGGACGTTTTTGGCGCCACCGGTGCCGGTGTGTACAGCAGCCGGGAGGGCACAGCGCAAGGTTCCGGTCGGATGTCGGGACCCGCCGGAGTCCGTGGCGCGGACGGCAGGATCTGGTCGCTCGTGGCCGGCGCGGGGGATACCGCCGGGTGGGAGCATGGTGTCACTGGACTGCCGGGCAGCACCGGACTGCCGGGCAGCACCGCGGAACCGGTCGACGCCGACACCTGGCTGGTGTTGTTCGGCCGGGAGGTGCCGGCAATGGAAAGCCGGTTGTTGGGTGCATTTGCGGTCCACGTCAAAGCCCAGCTGGAACGCCGCCAACTGGCCGTCAGCCGGCGCGAGGTGCTGCGGCTGGCCGAAGGGAACTCCATGCGCACGGCGATCCTGCGGGCCGTGTCCCACGACCTGCGGACGCCCCTGGCGGGGATCAAGCTCGCCGCCGGTGGCTTGCTGCAGCGGACCGTCACCTATACGCCCGCGGAAGAACGGGAGCTGCTGGAAACCATTGACGAATGCACGGACCGGCTGGACCAGCTGGTGGGAAACCTCTTGGACATGTCAAGGATCACCGCCGATTCCGTCCGGCCGCTGCTGGGACCCGTGCGGTGGAACGACGTTATTGCCCCGGCCCTGCGCGGGCTCCCGGACGGTACCGTCCGGGTGGAGCTGCCCGCCAACATGCCGACCGTCGAGGCTGATCCGGTGCTGCTGGACCGCGTGATCGCGAACATTGTGGAAAACGCCGTCAAATATGCGCCGGGTTCGGGGATCACCATCACAGGCGCTTCCGACGGCATGGGTGCAGCCACGCTGGATGGCTATCCGTCCGGCGAACTGCGGATCATCGATCACGGCGCCGGTGTGCCCGCCGGGAAGGTGCTTGAGATGTTCCAGCCGTTCCAGCGGCTCGACGACCGGGCCCAGGCCACCGGAGTGGGACTGGGCCTGGCTGTCGCCGACGGGTTCGTCAGGGCCATGGGCGGGACGCTGACTGCACAGGAAACTCCCGGCGGCGGGCTGACCATGGTGATCAGGCTGGCCCTTTCCACCGGCTCGCCGGGCGCACGCCACGCGGCCGGCCAGCCGCGTCAGGAGGCCACATGAACACGGACCAGGCTGGTTCTTCCGGCACGCAGGGAAGCCGCCGGACCAGCGTGCTGGTTGTCGACGACGATCCCCACCTGCTGAAGGCACTCCGGATCACGCTCCAGGCCCACGGCTACGCCGTGGAGTCGGCGGCCGACGGCGGGACAGCCTTGCGTGCCGCTTCCCACCGTCCGCCGGACGTAATGATCCTGGACCTCGGACTGCCGGACCTGGACGGAGCGGAAGTCCTGCGGGAACTCCGTCGATGGAGCAACCTGCCCGTACTGGTGCTGTCCGCACGCCACGGCTCATCGGACAAAGTCGACGCCCTGGATGCCGGGGCGGATGACTACATCACCAAGCCGTTCGGACTCGATGAGCTGTTGGCCCGACTGCGGGCGCTCCTGCGCCGCGTTCCGGATCCGGCGTCGGCACCCACGGTGGCCGCATCCTCCTTCACGGTGGACTTGGCCCAGCGGCAGGTCAGGAGGGACGGGGACGTTGTCCGGCTGACGCCGACCGAATGGAACATCCTGGAATTGCTGGTCCGGAACCCTACCCGGCTGGTGACCCAGCAGCAGCTGCTGCTGGACGTCTGGGGACCGGCCTACCAGACGGAAGCCAACTACCTGCGTGTGTACATGGCCCAGTTGCGGCGGAAGCTGGAGGCCGATCCCGGGAAACCCCGTCACCTCCTCACGGAACCTGGTGTGGGATACCGCTTTATGCCCTGAAAACCGCGGGGCACCAGGTTGCCGTGAACCCCTATGAACGTGGTGGGAAGTGCGGCAGGATGTTGACTGTTCCGATTCCGTTTCAGTTCCGCATCACAAGGAGAACCGGCCATGTCAACGACGCTCAACCCCTACCTTGGCTTCCGCGAGAACGCCCGCGAGGCGATGACCTTCTACCAGTCCGTCTTCGGCGGCGACCTGGCCCTCAGCACGTTCGGGGAGTTCCACGCCAGCGAAGATCCGGCGGAAGCCGACAAAATCATGCACGGCATGCTGACCTCCAGCAACGGCCTGGTCCTGATGGGGGCAGACACGCCGAACGGCATGGACCTCGCGGCCGGCAGCTCCATTTCGGTTTCCCTCAGCGGCGACGACGAAGCCGAACTGCGCGGCTACTGGGAAAAGCTGTCCGCCGACGGCGGCACGGTCACCGTTCCCCTGGAGCCGGCACCCTGGGGCGACATCTTCGGCATGTGTACCGACAAGTTCGGCACCGCCTGGCTGGTCAACGTCAACAACCCCCAGGCCGCTCCCGCGACATAGGCTCCCACGTCAAACCAGGACAGAGAACGATGGACCAAAGGCCTGCTCTGCCTGGGATACGCGCTTATCCGCGAGTCCTTGAGCAGGGGCTGCACGCAATGCAACCATTGATGCGTGCAGCCCCTCAATCATCTAAGCGCCGCTCCGGGCCTCCCGGACTGACCGGGAGCGGCAGTGCGGAACGTCACCCTGTACCTGGACGTCGACGGCGTCGTTTGCCCGTTCGGAGCAACAGGCAAGACCCCATGGGGTTCCGCCTGGATACTTGCGAACGCCGGCGTGCTCGAAGTGGCATATGCGGGCCAGCTGGTTGACGGGCTGAACCGGCTTTCCCGGTTGCCTGGAGTCCGGTGCGTGTGGCTCACCAGCTGGGAGGAGATGGCCGCGGAATACTTATGCCCTGCCATCGGACTTGCAGGCGGCCACTGGCCCTGCCTGACAGCGGATGGCTCCGGAACGGGGGAGGGCTGGTGGAAGCTTGCCGCCCTCCAGGAGGACCTGGCGGCCAACCCCCCGGATGGCATCGTGTGGATTGACGACCAGCTCCGCTATGAACAGCAGGCACTCGCTTGGGCCGGATTCCTGGGCCCACGCATCCTCACGGTGTCGCCCGATCCACGCCGGGGAATCTCTCCCGCCGAACTGGCCGCCGTCGGGGGGTTTGTCACGGAGCAGCTGTTTTGACCTGATGCCAGGGACGCGTACGATCGATAAGGTTTCACGCCGGTTCTGTTAACTCCACAGGTCATTTCACATGAACTGCAGGTGAATAATGCGTTGCAGGGCACGGCGGGTAGTGGAACTGCTGAACGTCGACTCTGCAGATTGGGCAACAGGTGGATATCACCTTTATGGTGGCGCTGGTCATCGGACTGGCTTTATTTTTCGACTTCACAAACGGATTCCATGACACCGCGAATGCGATGGCTACGCCCATCGCCACCGGTGCCATCAAACCGAAGACCGCTGTGACGCTCGCCGCAATCCTGAACCTGGTCGGCGCCTTCCTCTCGACGGAAGTGGCCAAAACAGTCTCCGGCGGCATCATCCGGGAAGGCTCCGACGGTGTCCAGATCACCCCTGACATTATTTTCGCGGGCCTTATGGGCGCCATCCTCTGGAACATGATCACCTGGCTCAAGGGTCTGCCGTCCAGCTCATCCCATGCACTCTTCGGCGGGCTGATCGGCGCGGCCATCGCCGGCATCGGGTTCAATTCCGTGAACCTGGAAACCCTGCTGCAGAAGGTCATCCTGCCCGCCATCTTCGCCCCGCTCATTGCCGGCCTGGTGGCGTACCTCTGCACCCGGCTCGCGTATGCCCTGACGTCCAGGCACGATCCGGAAACCGGCACCAAGCTGACGCAGAAGCGGGGCGGGTTCCGCACCGGCCAGATCTTCACGTCCAGCCTTGTGGCGCTGGCCCACGGCACCAACGACGCCCAGAAGACCATGGGCATCATCACCCTGGTGCTGATTTCCGCCGGCACGCAGTCCCCGGGTTCGGGCCCGCAGTTCTGGGTCATCACGGCATGCGCCCTGGCCATCGCCGTCGGAACCTACGCAGGTGGCTGGCGCATCATCCGGACCATGGGTTCCGGGCTCACCGAGGTCAAGCCTGCCCAGGGATTCGCGGCCGAGACCAGCACCGCCTCTGCCATCCTTGCGTCTTCCCACCTGGGCTTCGCCCTGTCCACTACCCAGGTGGCGTCAGGGTCCGTCATCGGGTCCGGAATGGGCCGTAAGGGCACCACGGTGCGGTGGAACATGGTTGGCAAGATCGCCCTGGGCTGGCTGTTTACACTTCCCGCCGCCGGCGTTGTGGGCGCGCTGACCGCGCTGCTCGTGAAGACCGGCGTGGTGGGTGTGGTGATTGCCGCCGTCGCCGGCACCGCCGCGGTGCTGTTGATGTTCGCCTACTCCCGCAAGTCCGCGGTGGGCCACCACAATGCCGTGGAAGTCGAAGAAGCGGGCCAGGCCGTCCGCTTTGCCAAGAAGAAAGCCTTCGCCCGGGCCCGCGCCAAGGCGAACCAGCACAAGGATGTTCAGCGATGAAGTGGTTGGAACTCTTGACAGTGGCAGGTGCCACCCTGGTATCCGCGGTGACCGTTGTGGTCCTGTATTCATTGGGCGTGCGGCTGACGGCCATCGCCGGTGACGCCCGGCAGGCCTCACCCCGCACCAAGCGCTACTTCGCCTACACCTGTTTTGGCCTCTGCGGCGTGGCTGTGCTGTTCGGGCTTTACCTGATCATTCCGTACTTCAGCAAGTAGGCCTTCAGCGCATCAACGCCGCAGGGCTAATCTGGTTCCATGTCAAGGATCCAGTATTTTGTCGCGGCCTCCATTGACGGGTTCATCGCCACCACCAAGGATGACCTCGCCTGGCTTCTCGAGTTCGATGGATTCGAGGGCGGCAAGGAGAGCTACGAAACCTTCATGGCCGGAGTCGGCTGCATCGTGATGGGCGGCGAGACGTACGCCTGGCTGATGGAGCATGAACCCGGCAACTGGCCGTACTCTTCCACGCCCTGTTATGTGTTTACCCGGCACGAGCACGTTGCCCCGGCCGGCACGGACATCACCTTCGTCCGCGGACCCGTCCAGGAGTTCATCCAGGACTTCAGGGACCACGCCGGCGGCATGAACGTCTGGGTGGTGGGAGGCGGCAACCTTGCTGCACAGTTCGCCAACGCAGGACTGCTGGATGACCTCATCCTTTCTGTCATCCCCGTGGTCCTGGGCGACGGCAAACGGCTGCTGCCCTTGGAGGGCCCGACGCCGCCACTTGAGTTGACGGCGTCCCGCACCTTGGGACGGGGCATAGTGGAGCTCCGCTACACCCTAACCTCCCCGGAACCGGCCGGTTAGGGGCTTCCCGACTGAGGCGCTTAGGCCTCCGCAGGCCCGTTGTCCCGCAGCATGTTGGTGATGCGTGCGGTGGAGAGGCGCCGGCCTTGTTCGTCGGTCATCACGATTTCATGGGTTGTCAGGGTCCGGCCCAGGTGGATCGCGGTGCACGTACCTGTCACGGTGCCCGCGGCGATTGCACGGTGGTGGGTGGCGCTCACTTCGATGCCCAGGGCGTGCCTGCCTGCGCCTGCGTGCATCCCGGCGGCGAAGGATCCCAGGGTTTCGGCCAGCACCACATGGGCGCCGCCGTGCAGGATGCCCGCCACCTGGGTGTTCCCTTCCACCGGCATGGTGGCCACCGTTCGCTCCGGGCTCATCTCGAGGAAGTGGATCCCCATCTTCACCACCAGGGCACCGATGCCCAGGCTGCCGAGCCAGCCGTGAAGGTGCGCCGGGATGCCTGCTGTGACCAATTCCTCAGTGAAGGGCCCGGGCGTGAAATTGTCCATCATGGGAACTAGGCTGGCACTTGTGAGTGAAACTACCAAACCGGCCCCCTTCCCGTCCGAGACCGCAGTGCTTGACGCTGATGCTGCCCTGCAGGACATCACCGTCCTGCCGGCCGGAGGCCAGGTTTCCGCCACTGAAGCCCCCGTGGTTCCCGTCACCGGACAGCCGCGGCTCCTGGTGCTGGATGGCCACTCGATGGCTTTCCGCGCGTTCTTCGCCCTGCCGGCGGACAAGTTCTCCACCGCCAACGGACAGCACACCAACGCCATCCACGGTTTCACGTCCATGCTGATCAACCTGATCAAGGAACAGAAGCCCACCCATATTTGTGTCGCCTTCGACGTCTCGGATGACACCACGCACCGCAAAGCCGAGTACAGCGGGTACAAGGGGGGACGCAACGAAACACCCCGTGAGATGAGCGGCCAGATCGACCTCATCGACAAGGTCATGGGCGCTTGGGGCATCAAAACCATCAAACTGCCCGGATATGAGGCCGATGACATCCTGGCGACCCTCGCCGCCATGGGGGAAAAGGCCGGTTTCGAGGTGCTGCTCGTCTCGGGCGACCGTGACGCCTTCCAGCTGATCACGGACAACGTTTTTGTGCTGTATCCGCGGAAGGGCGTCAGCGACATTCCCCGGATGGACGCATCAGCCATCCAGGAAAAGTACTTCGTCACGCCCGCCCAGTATTCGGACCTTGCCGCGTTGGTGGGGGAGACCGCGGACAACCTCCCGGGCGTTCCGGGCGTCGGCCCGAAAACCGCGGCCAAGTGGATTAACCTTTACGGCGGACTTGAGGGCGTCCTCGAGCACCTGGACGCGATCGGAGGCAAAGTGGGCGATGCCCTCCGGGAAAACGTGGAGGACGTCAAACGCAACCGACGCCTGAACAGGCTCCACACGGATCTCGAACTTCCGCTCACCCTGGACGATCTCGCGGAACCGCGGCCGAACGAAGCCGCGCTGGAGGCTTTGTTCGACGAACTTGAATTCAAGACCATCCGTACTCGGCTCTTTGCCCTGTACGGCAGTGAAGACGTGGAATCTGCGGAGCGCGAAACCATCGCCGCGCCGGACTTCGTGAATCCCGCAGGGGCAGCCGAGCTGGGTGCCTTCCTGGCGGCCGGCGTTGGCAAGACGTCCGCAGTCGCCGTCGACCTGGTGCCCGGGCGGATCGGCGAGGACGCCGCCGCACTGGCCATCGTCCGTGACGATGCCGCCGTCTATATCGACCTCGCCGCGCAGGACGCCGCAGCCGAAAACGTCCTGGCAGACTGGCTGCGCGATGAAAGCTCGCCAAAGGTCATGCACGGCTACAAGGCTGCGTTGAAGGCCCTGTCCAACCGTGGCCTGGGACTGGAAGGCGTAGTGGATGACACCTCCATTTCCGGATACCTCATCCAACCGGACCGCCGCACCTATGAACTCGCCGAGTTGGCCCAACACCACCTCAACGTCAGTGTTCCGTCCGAGACCTCCAAGGCGGGCCAGCTGGAGCTGGCGTTCGACGGCGACGATGCCGCCGCGGCCGGCGCGCTGGTCCAGGTGGCGGCCGTAGTGCAGGCCCTGAGCCGGCACTTCGCATCTGAGCTCACCGAACGCAAGGCCGGGGACCTGCTGACCACCCTGGAACTGCCCGTCAGCCGGGTGCTGGCCGACATGGAAACCGCGGGCATCGCCATCGACCTGCCGCGCATGGACGAGCAGATCGCCGATCTGGCCAAAGTGATCGATAACGCGCAGGAACTTGCCTTCGCCGCGATCGGCCACGAAGTTAATCTGGGATCGCCCAAACAGCTGCAGACCGTGCTCTTTGAGGAACTGCAGCTGCCGAAGACGAAGAAGATCAAGTCCGGCTACACCACCGACGCCGCCTCTCTGAAGAACCTGCTGGAAAAGACCGGGCACGAATTCCTGGTGCAGCTGATGGCGCACCGCGAGTCCTCGAAGCTGCGCCAGATGCTGGAGTCGCTCAAGAAGTCCGTGACCGAAGACGGCCGGATCCACACCACGTACGCGCAGAACGTGGCAGCGACGGGCCGGATCTCCTCCAACAACCCCAACCTGCAGAACATCCCCATCCGCAGCGAGGAAGGCCGTCGCGTCCGCGGCATTTTTGTGGTCAGTGACGGCTACGAATGCCTGCTGTCCGCAGACTACTCACAGATCGAAATGCGGATCATGGCGCACCTTTCGGGCGACGCAGGCCTGATCCAGGCCTACCGGGACGGCGAAGACCTCCACCGGTTTGTGGGCTCGAACATCTTCCACGTGCCCACCGAAGAAGTCACCAGTGCCATGCGCTCCAAGGTCAAGGCCATGTCCTACGGCCTCGCCTACGGCCTGACCTCGTTTGGCCTGTCCAAGCAGCTGGAAATTTCCGTGGACGAGGCCCGCACCCTGATGAAGGAGTACTTCGACCGGTTCGGCGCCGTCCGCGACTACCTCCGCGGAGTGGTGGACCAGGCCCGGGTGGACGGCTACACGGCCACCATCGAGGGGCGACGCCGCTACCTGCCGGACCTCACCAGCACGGACCGGCAGTTGCGCGAAAACGCGGAGCGCATCGCACTGAACTCACCCATCCAGGGATCGGCCGCAGACATCATCAAACGCGCCATGCTGGGCGTGCACGCTGAACTGGCGGCCCAGGGCCTGAAGTCGCGCATGCTCCTGCAGGTCCACGACGAACTGGTCCTCGAAGTCGCCGCCGGCGAACGTGTCGCGGTGGAGAAGCTCGTCACCGAGCAGATGGGCTCCGCCGCGGACCTCAGCGTCCCGCTGGATGTCCAGATCGGCGTGGGCCCCAGCTGGTACGACGCCGGCCACTAGGCTGCTGGAACGGGCTGCTCGGAAACGAATGAGCTGCCGGGAACGAATGGGCTGGGCGCGATGGACAAGTACGACGTCAAGAAACAGTTCAAGGATCTGTACGCGCCCCGGGCCCGGGACTTCGAGGTGGTTACCGTCCCTCCGCTGAGCTACCTGATGCTGGACGGGCAAGGTAATCCGGGGACGGCCCCCGCCTACGCCGCCGCCCTCGAGGCCCTGTATTCGGTGTCCTACGCCGTCAAGTTCGCCAGCAAGCACGCGGGCCGGGACTACGTCGTCGCGCCGCTGGAGGGCCTGTGGACAGCAGACGATCCGGACGCCTTCACACGGGGCGAGAAGGACAGCTGGAAGTGGACCATGATGATCCATCAGCCAGGCTGGATCGGCGCGTCCGACGTGCAGGACGGCATCGCGGAGGCGGCGGCCAAGAACGTTCCGGGGCTGGACCTGCTCCGCCTTGAGACTCTCGATGAAGGCCTCTCGGTGCAGATCCTGCACATCGGCAGCTACGACGACGAGGCCCCCACGCTGCGCCGCCTGCACAATGAATACATGCCGGCCAACGGCTTCGGATTTGCCGGCCTGCACCACGAGATCTACCTCAGCGACGCCCGCAGGGTGGCACCGGAAAAGCTCAAAACCATCCTCCGGCAACCCGTGCGGCGGTTCTGAGGCATTTCCCGGCGGCTCTGCGGAACTTCCTGCCTGCGGGCGTGTTGCTGCTGGCCAGGCCCCGGAATCATTGGTTAGGCTCGGCGGTGTGGCTGAACTGAGTGATGACTATGAAATCCGGCGCTTCCCAGCGGCGTCCCAGGGCGAGGCTGGTTATCCCGACGCCGAATCATGGGTGAAGGCGGTGGCCTTTGGCTTCCACGAATCCACGCGGACACCGGAGCATGTTGCCAAGTCCTTGGAGACCTACGCAGCTGACCGGCGGATCTTCACCGGCGCCTACCAGACGCGGGAAGTCGCACCGGGGTCGCTCCCCGCGAACGTACCGGTGGCGACCTTCGGCACCCTGCGCAAAACACTCAACATCGGCTTCGGCCGGCTGGTGGAAACCCAACTGGTAACAGCCGTGACGGTCCGGACCTCACATCGGCGGCGCGGCCTGCTGCGCCGGATGATGACTGAGGACCTGGCCATGGCGAAAGACGATGGCCTGGCAATGGCCGCCCTGACAGCGTCAGAGGGCTCCATCTATGGGCGCTTCGGCTACGGCGTGGCCAGCTTCGAACGGACCGTGAAAGTGGACACCACCGCCCGGTTCCGGCTCAACCATCACGCCGTCGGTACCGTGGACGTCGCGGACCCGCGAGTGCTGCTGGATCTGGCGCCGAAGGTTTTCGACCGCGTGCACCGCCTGACGCCTGGATCGATCGGCCGCCAGGACTGGTACCGCCGGCTTGCTTCAGGGTCCTTGGGCCGCGAGGGCAAGGAAGACCCTGCCGTCAAGGCGGCACTGCACTACGGCCCCGACGGCGCCGTGGACGGCTACGTCTCCTACAAATTCCTCGGCTGGGACACCGAGCCCTACACGATGCAGGTGGTGGACCTCGTGGCGGCCACGAACGAGGCGTACCTGGAACTCTGGCAGTTCCTGGCCGCCATCGACCTGGTGGAACGCATCACGTGGGAGGAAGCACCGCTGGATGACCCGCTCACGTGGGCACTGGCCGATCCCCGCTGCATCGACTCCTCAGACAGCCGGGATATGCTCTGGCTCCGCATCCTGGACATGGCCCAGGCGCTGGAAGCCCGGCATTACCCACTGGACGGCAGGCTGGTGCTTGAGGTGCAGGACCCGCTTGGGCTCACCGCTGGAACCTTTGCCGTGGACGTCAGCGGCGGCGAGGCCGCCGTCGTACGCCTGGAAGAGACCGCCGTTCCTGACCTGACGCTGGATGTCTCCGCGCTGTCATCAATTTATCTGGGTGGGGTCTGTCCGGTTACGCTGACGGCAGCTGGGCGGATCCGCGAACACAAGCAGGGCGCGTCGCTCCAGGCGCGGGGGATGTTTGCGGTTGAGCGGGCCACCCACTGCCTGACCCACTTCTAGGGGCCCCTGCCTCGATCAAGGACAATCCGTGGGGGATTTTGGTATGCCCGGGCAGCCCGGCCGCCGGGCTGTTTTGCTCGGCCTGGCGTCCGGTGTTCTCGCGGCTGTGACATCGTGTTCGTCGACGGAAATAGCCGCGATTGAGCCTGCGGCTTTTCAGGATGAACGCCTTGATCCCGCCAGTGCAGCCCCCTCCGTGCCCGAAGTGCCGGAGCCAGGCGTGCCGACTGTATCGCCGGTAACGCCGACGTCGGCTGGACCCGTCTCGCCGGCCGCGGTCCCACTTCCGTCAAAAGCGCAGCTGGTGACAGAATTCGGCGGCCGGCTGCCCGCGGAATGGGGCCTGACGGTGACGGGAGTGGTCACCAGATCGCCAGACAGCCAGACGGTGCTGACGCTGGATGCCTGCGGAGGTCCCGGCGGATCCGGCGTCGACCAGGAGCTGATCGCGACGCTGCGGCGGTTGAACATCCCCGCCACTCTTTTTATGAATGCCAGGTGGATCCAGGCAAACCGGCAGCTCGCCGCCGAGTTAGGGCACGATCCGCTCTTTGAACTGGCCAACCATGGCCAGGCGCACAGGCCCCTGTCCGTGACGGGCAAATCAGCCTATGGCATCGCCGGCACCGGGAGCGTGGCCGACGCGTATGACGAACTCACCGGCTGCATGGACGTCCTACGCGAATTAACGGGGCGGCAGCCACAGTTCTTCCGCCCCGGAACAGCCTATTTCGATGAAGTGTCCGCCGCCATGACGCGGCGTCTGGGCATGCTGCCGGTCAACTTCAGCGTCAACGCCGACGCTGGCGCCACGCTGTCACCGGAGGCTGTCGGCTCTGCACTGGCGACCGCGCGCCCGGGCGACATCGTCATTGCCCATTTCAACAAACCAGGCAGCGGCACTGCGGCAGGCTTCAGGCAGGAGCTGCCACGGCTACAGGGCGCCGGAACCACCTTTGCCCGCCTGGGCGACGTGTTGCCATGCGCTTTGACCCCTGTTGGCCGCTGCGACTAGAATAAGTGGGCGCGTACTACGTGCGCGTTTCTAGAATCCACAAATCAGGAAGACCCGGAAGATCCCTGCGATCGCCCGAAGACCTGCGCCTGCGTTCCATAACGCGGGCGCGGCGGTTTGCCTGACCGACTAACTATCCACAACGGAGCCCCTACTACATGACCATCACCTCCACCGAGAAGCCCGGTACCCCCGTAGTCGCCATTAACGACATCGGTACCGCTGAGGACTTCCTCGCAGCAGTCGACGCCACCATCAAGTACTTCAACGACGGAGACCTCGTCGAAGGTACCGTCGTCAAGGTCGACCGCGATGAAGTTCTGCTCGACATCGGTTACAAGACCGAAGGTGTCATCCCCTCCCGCGAGCTGTCCATCAAGCACGACGTAGATCCCGGAGACGTTGTCTCCGTTGGCGATCTCGTCGAAGCCCTGGTGCTCACCAAGGAAGACAAAGAAGGCCGCCTGATCCTCTCCAAGAAGCGGGCTCAGTACGAGCGCGCCTGGGGCGACATCGAGAAGGTCAAGGAAGAAGACGGTGTTGTCACCGGTACCGTCATCGAGGTTGTCAAGGGTGGTCTTATCCTCGACATCGGTCTGCGCGGCTTCCTGCCCGCATCCCTCGTCGAGATGCGCCGTGTGCGCGACCTCGCTCCGTACATCGGTCAGAAGATCGAAGCCAAAATCATCGAGCTGGACAAGAACCGCAACAACGTTGTGCTGTCCCGCCGTGCATGGCTCGAGCAGACCCAGTCCGAGGTCCGCTCCACGTTCCTCAACAAGCTGGAAAAGGGCCAGGTCCGTCCCGGCGTCGTTTCCTCCATCGTCAACTTCGGTGCCTTCGTGGACCTGGGCGGCGTAGACGGCCTCGTTCACGTTTCCGAGCTGTCCTGGAAGCACATCGACCACCCGTCCGAGGTTGTCGAAGTTGGCCAGGAAGTCACTGTCGAGGTTCTCGAAGTCGACCTGGACCGCGAGCGCGTTTCCCTGTCGCTCAAGGCTACGCAGGAAGATCCGTGGCAGACCTTCGCCCGCACCCACGCCCTCGGGCAGGTTGTACCGGGTAAGGTCACCAAGCTCGTTCCGTTCGGTGCGTTCGTACGCGTCGAAGACGGCATCGAAGGCCTCGTGCACATCTCCGAACTGGCAGTCCGCCACGTGGAGCTGGCTGAGCAGGTTGTCTCCGTTGGTGACGAACTGTTCGTTAAGGTCATCGACATCGACCTCGAGCGCCGCCGCATCTCCCTCTCCCTCAAGCAGGCTAACGAGGGCGTTGACGCCGAGTCCACCGAATTCGATCCGGCTCTCTACGGCATGTCCGCTGAGTACGACGAAGAGGGCAACTACAAGTACCCGGAGGGCTTCGACCCGGAGTCCAACGAGTGGCTTGAAGGCTACGAGAACCAGCGCGCCGTCTGGGAGCAGCAGTACGCTGACGCCCAGACCCGCTGGGAAGCACACAAGAAGCAGGTTGCCCAGCACGCTGCCGACGACGCTGCAGCTGCAACGTCCGGTGACAGCGATTCCGGCACCACCAGCTACTCCTCCGAGCCTGCTGCCGAGTCCAACGCCGGGGCCGGTACCCTTGCTTCGGACGAGGCTCTTGCAGCTCTGCGCGAGAAGCTGACCGGCAACTAATTGCCACCGGCCCGGGGCTTCCCGGGCCAACACAGCGGGCCCCTGCGAAAGCAGGGGCCCGCTGTGCTTAACCGACAACCGGGGTTAACCGGCCATCTGACCAGCACTTGATGCACCCAAACGCGCGTTTCGGTTCGTCTGCTGAGAGTCAGATCAGAGCACGACGGCGGCACTCACCGTGCCGTCGTCGTCGTGCCTCAGGACTGCACCGGCGGCCGACAGGAGGCGCTGGGCGCCGACATTTCCCGCCGTCGTGTTCGCCACGACCTGGTGCAGTCCGGCGCGGCGGGCTTCCGCCAATACCAGCCGCAACGCGGCGCCGCCCACACCGAGCCCCCGGTAGTTCCGGCCCAGCCAGATGCCGGTCTCGGCCGTGTTGTCCTGTCCGGTGCGTTTGAGCCTGGTCGAGCCCGCCGGCTTGCCATCGCAGAGCACCGCCCAGCTCTTTTCCGCCGCAGGGCCGTCCAGTCCCGCTGCCGCGGCCCGGTGGTAGGCGCGGAACCAGTCGAGGCGTTCCACGTTCCAGGCCGGCCCGTCGCCAAGTCTGGGTGTGACTTCATCCGCGGATGCGTCCACTTGCGCCAGGCAGAGCAGCCTGGCCAGCACTGGTTCATCGACGTCAGCCAGCCGGACGTCAGGTGAGCGGGACATCAATCCACTCCGTTCCGGCGGCCGCCAGTTCCGTTTTCCCTGCGGTGAGCGACAGGACACGTTCGGTGGCGGCGGCGATTTCGGCGGGTGCGTCAGGCACGGCCAGGCGCAGGGTGGTGTCCCGGGCTCCGTAGGTGGTTTTCGCCATCACCAACCCCGCCGCCCGAAGATCGTTCTCCAGGCGCCCCGCAGCGGCATGCGGCACGGCAGCCATACAGATGCGCAGCCGGCTCCGGCGGACCAGCGGGGCCCGTTCCAGGGCCGCGGACACCGACTCGGAATACGCGCGCACCAGTCCGCCCGCGCCCAGCAGGATCCCGCCGAAGTAGCGGACCACGATGGCGCTGACATCGCTGAGGTCCGTCACACCCGGCGCTGTTTCCCTTTTGATGATGGCCTCCAGCATGGGGATGCCGGCGGTGCCGGAGGGTTCGCCGTCGTCATTGGAGCGCTGGATGTCCCGGTCCGGGCCCAGCACGAACGCCGAGCAGTGGTGGCGGGCATCATGGAATTCGCGGCGCAGCCCTGCGACCAGGTTCCGGGCGGCGTCCTCGCTGTCGGCGCGGCACAGCACCGTGATGAACCGGGAGCGTTTGATCTCCAGCTCGTGCCGAAACTCCGGCCCCAACGCGAGCGTGGTGTAACTGGTTGCCCGGCTCTCTTCCTCTTGCACGGCTCAAGTCTATGGGAGGGCCCAATAGTAGGGTGGTGGAGTGCTGAAGATCGGATTGACGGGCGGCATCGCCTCAGGGAAGTCGGTGGTCGCGTCACGCCTCGCCGGGCTCGGCGCGGTGCTGGTGGACGCGGACGCACTGGCCAGGGAGGTTGTTGAACCTGGAACGCCCGGCCTGGCCAGCGTGGTGGAAGCCTTTGGCCCGGAGATGCTCGACGCCGGCGGCCGGCTGGACCGGTCCAGGCTGGGTTCGGTGGTGTTCGGCAATCCCGCGCAGCTGGCCGTCCTCAACGGCATAGTGCACCCCCTGGTCCGGGACGCAGCGGCCGGCATCATCGCCACAGCCCCGCCCGGCGCCATTGTGGTCCAGGACATTCCGCTGCTGGTTGAGACAGGGCAGGGGAGCGGCTTCCATCTTGTCCTTGTGGTGGACGCGCCCGACGACGTCAGGATCGCCCGCATGCTCGAACACCGCGGCATGACGGCGGAGGACGCGCGGTCACGCATGGCGGCGCAAGCCTCACGCGAGGCGCGGCTGGCCGCTGCCGACGTCGTGCTGGACAACTCCGGATCGCTGGCGGACGTGACGGCACAGGTGGACCGGCTGTGGGCCGAACGACTGGTGCCGTTCGCGCGCAATCTCCGGCGCAGCGTCAGGGCGGTCAGGGCAGGCAGGGCAGTCTTGTCGGTGCCGCAGCAGGATTGGGCGGTCCAGGCTGCACGGCTTGGCGCCCGAATCCAGGCCGCAGCACCGGACGACATCCTTGCTGTGGACCATATCGGCTCCACAGCCGTGCCTGGCCTGGCAGCCAAGGACGTCATCGACCTCCAGGTCACGGTGTCGGATCTGATCGCCGCGGACCGGATTGCGCCGCTGCTGGCGGCCGCGGGTTTCCCGGGCGTGCCGGGCGTGGCCTATGACACACCGAAACCGACGGATCCGGACCCGGCGCAGTGGCAAAAACGTTTCCACGCCAACGCGGACCCCGGCCGCGCCGTGAACGTCCACGTACGGGCTGCCGGGTCATCCGGCTGGCGGTACGCGCTGCTCTTCCGCGACTGGCTCAGGAACGATCCGGAAGCCGCCGCCATGTATGAAGGCCATAAACGCGCATTGACCGAACAGTTTTCCGGCATTAAAGGTACCCACGCCTACGCGGAGGCGAAGGAACCGTGGTTCACGGACGTCGCCTGGCCGCGTATGGACGGTTGGGCCGCGCGCACAGGCTGGGTGCCGCCGTCGTACATCACGTGAACTCCGGCCGCTGTGGCTGGCTGTTCGCCGGTAACTGATCCGGCTGTCACTGTCGGTCCCCGGTTGTAGATTAGATGCATGAGCCTTGCCCAGGAAATCAACCGCGTCGTCGCTCCGTTTGAAGTCATCAGCGAGTTCCAGCCGGCCGGCGACCAGCCTGCGGCCATCACCGAACTCACGGAGCGGATCAGGAACGGCGAAAAGGACGTTGTCCTGCTGGGTGCCACCGGTACCGGCAAGAGCGCCACCACGGCGTGGCTCATCGAACAGGTCCAGCGGCCCACGTTGGTCATGGTGCAGAACAAGACCCTGGCCGCACAACTCGCCAACGAATTCCGTGAACTCCTGCCCAACAACGCGGTGGAGTACTTCGTTTCGTACTATGACTACTACCAACCAGAGGCCTACGTAGCGCAGACGGACACCTTCATTGAGAAGGACTCGTCCATTAACGAGGAAGTGGAACGGCTCCGCCACTCCGCCACCAATGCGCTGCTGACCCGCCGGGACGTTATTGTGGTGGCCACGGTGTCCTGCATCTACGGCCTGGGCACGCCGGAAGAGTACATTGCCGGCATGGTCACGCTCCGCAAAGGGGCGCAGATGAACCGCGACGACCTGCTCCGGAAATTCGTCTCCATGCAGTATGCGCGCAACGACATGGACTTCCACCGCGGCACGTTCCGGGTCCGCGGCGACACCGTGGAAATCATCCCGATGTACGAGGAACTCGCCATCCGCATCGAATTCTTCGGAGACGAGATTGAGAACATCCACACTCTCCATCCGCTGACTGGCGAACTGATCCGGGACGAAGAGGAAATGTACGTCTTCCCGGCCTCGCACTATGTGGCCGGGCCAGAGCGGATGGCCCGGGCCATCAAGCGGATCGAGGACGAACTCGCCGAACGCCTGGCCGTCCTGGAAGGCCAGAACAAGCTGGTGGAAGCCCAGCGGCTCCGGATGCGCACCACCTACGACCTCGAAATGATGCAGCAGATGGGCTTCTGCAACGGCATCGAAAACTACTCGTCGCACATCGACGGCCGTGCCCGCGGGACCGCTCCGCACTGTCTCATCGACTACTTCCCGGACGACTTCCTGCTGGTGATCGACGAATCCCATGTCACCGTGCCGCAGATCGGCGCCATGTATGAGGGCGACATGTCCCGCAAGCGGAACCTCGTGGACTTCGGCTTCCGCCTGCCGTCAGCCATGGACAACCGGCCCCTGAAATGGGACGAATTCCTCCAACGCGTGGGCCAGACGGTCTACCTGTCGGCCACGCCCGGAAAGTACGAACTCGGCAAGGCTGACGGCTTTGTGCAGCAGATCATCCGGCCCACGGGACTGATCGACCCCGAGGTGGTGGTCAAGCCCACCAAGGGCCAGATCGATGACCTCCTCGGCGAGATCAAGACCCGCACAGCAAAGAACGAACGCGTCCTGGTCACCACCCTGACCAAGCGGATGGCGGAGGACCTCACCGACTACCTGCTGGGCCACGGCATCAAGGTCGAATACCTGCACTCGGACGTGGACACCCTCCGACGCGTCGAACTGCTCCGGGAACTCCGGATGGGTGTTTTCGACGTCCTGGTGGGCATCAACCTGCTTCGCGAAGGCCTGGACCTGCCCGAGGTCTCCCTCGTGAGCATCCTGGACGCGGACAAGGAAGGCTTCCTGCGCTCGGCGACTTCGCTGATCCAGACCATCGGCCGTGCTGCCCGCAACGTGTCCGGCGAGGTCCACATGTACGCGGACCGCATCACCGACTCCATGGCCAAGGCTATCGACGAGACCAACCGGCGCCGCGCCATCCAGGTTGCCTACAACACGGAACGTGGCATCGATCCGCAACCGCTGCGGAAGAAGATCGCCGACATTACCGACCAGCTGGCCAAGGAAGACGCGGACACCCAGGAGCTGCTCAACAACAACCGGCTGGCCAAAGGCGCCAAACGTGGCAAGTCCGCGGCCAAGGGCGCGGCACACGTCCGCAAGGACGGCCTCGCCGCGGCACCGGCCGAAGACCTCGTGGACCTCATCGAACAGCTGACCGAACAGATGCACGGCGCTGCCACCGAACTCCAGTTCGAGCTGGCCGCGCGGATCCGGGACGAGGTCAGTGACCTTAAGAAGGAACTCCGCCAGATGCAGGCGGCCGGCCACGCCTAGTCCACCCCCGGGCGCCGAGAGGACGTAGCAGTCGGGGCATGTTTCCGCATGTCGGGACGCCTGCTGTACAGTTAACGTCACGTAGGGGAGTATCCCGAGCGCTACGATCGTCAACACGCCAGGCAAAGTTGCCTGGCCGGGCGTAGCGGGCCGCCATTTCAGCACCAAGTGCACAGGCTGGCCGGAGAGACTTACACCATTTCTCTGTACCCTGCGAAAGGCCAACCTGTGCCCGAATTACCCGTATGGTTCGAGGTCGGCTCACTTGTCGTCCTTGGCCTGATCCTGCTCATTGACCTTCTGCTGGTCGTCCGACGCCCCCACGAGCCTTCCATGAAGGAAGCCGGCCTGTGGGTTGCGTTCTACGTCTCCCTGGCCCTGCTGTTCGCCGGGGCCATGTTCTTCTTTACCGGCGCCGAATTTGGCGGCCAGTTTGTGGCCGGCTGGGTCACTGAATACAGCCTCAGCATCGACAACCTGTTTGTCTTCATCATCATCATGGCCCGCTTCTCCGTGCCCCGTAAGTACCAGCAGGAAGTCCTGATGGTGGGCATCATCATCGCCCTGATCCTGCGCGGCATCTTCATCCTCCTCGGCGCCATCGTGATCGAGCAGTTCAGCTGGGTGTTCTACATCTTTGGCGCGTTCCTGCTCTGGACCGCCTGGAAGCAGGCCCAGGACGAAGGCGAGGACGAAGAGGACAAGGAAAACCCGCTCATCGCCCGGATCCGCAAGGTCATCCCCATGGCGGAGAAGTTCGACGGCGGCAAGCTGCGCACCACGGTGGACGGCAAGAAGGTCTTCACCCCCATGCTGATCGTGTTCATCACTATCGGCCTGACCGACCTCCTTTTCGCCGTTGACTCGATTCCGGCGATCTTCGGCCTGACGCAGAGCCCGTTCATCGTCTTCACCGCCAACCTGTTCGCCCTGATGGGCCTGCGCCAACTGTACTTCCTGCTCGGTGGCCTGATGAACCGCCTGGTCTACCTGAAGCACGCGCTGTCCTTCATCCTGGCGTTCATCGGTGTGAAGCTGGTGCTCCACGCCATGCACGTGAACGAACTGCCGTTCATCAACGGCGGCAACCACATCGAGTGGGCCCCGGAGATTCCGACATTCGTCTCCTTGGCCGTCATCGTGGGCACCATCATCGTTGCCGTGATTGCCAGCCTCATGAGCTCCAAGGCAAAGACGGCCCACCTGGACCCCCGCCTTGAGGAAGACGCCAAGAAGAGCCTCAGCGAAGCCGAGTAGGCTGTCTCCGCGTTTCGTTGACGCACACTGCATTTCCACTGATCCCGGCCGCACTGCGGCCGGGATCAGTGGCTTAATCTGCCCCTGCAGGAGCCGGCCGCCCAGGACTATGCTCGGACCATGGCCCGCACCCTGATGACGGAAAGAGGAGTGCGCCAGGTGCAACGGCGCACCGTGGTGCTGCTGAGCGCGGCCCAGGTTTTCGGCGGCCTCGGTACCGGAGCCACAGTTTCGATCGGCTCCATCCTGGCCGTGGAACTTTCCGGTTCCAGCGTGTGGGCGGGTGCCGTGGCCACGGTTATGACCTTGGGGGCGGCGCTGACAGCTCTGCCCCTTGCTTCGCTGGCGGACCGGCGGGGCCGTCGGGCCGGGCAGGTCACGGGGCTTTCCGCCGCCCTGGCCGGCACAGTTCTGATAGTCCTGTCGGTGGTGTCCGGCCTGTTCGTCCTGCTGGTGCTGGGGGCGGTGGGTATCGGGGTGGGTACCGCGGCCAGCCTGCAGGCACGCTTCGCCGCCGTCGACCTTGCGGACGCTGAACATCGCGGCAGGGCGCTATCCGCCGTGGTGTGGGCTGTGACGGTCGGTGCCGTGGCCGGACCCAACCTGATCCAGCCCGGCACCGTGGTGGGCCTGGCCCTCGGCCTGCCTCCCGTCGCCGGACCGTTCGTGATCTCCACAGCCGGACTCCTGCTGGCCATTGTGGTGCTGTTCGCTGGCCTCAGGCCGGACCCGCTCCTACTTGCGCGGGAAATCGCCGCCCATGATCCTGCCACCCGGAATCTTGCCACTCAGGAACCCGCCGCGCTGGATCCCGATGCCCCGCCAACTGCCGGGAAGATGCAGGCTGCGCCACGTACGGCAAATCAACAAGGCGCCACCGCGCGCAATGCAGTCGGGGGATCGCTCGTCCGCGGGCTGCGGGCAATCCGCCATTCCAGGGCGTCCTGGCTGGCGCTTGCCGCCGTCGTCGGGGCGCACGCCGTGATGGTGGGCGTGATGTCCATGACCCCGCTGCATTTGCAGGAACTCGTGGCCGGGCCTGGTGCCTCCCATGCCGGCCACGCCGCCTCCGGCGATGTCCTGGTGATTATCGGCTTCGCCATCTCCCTGCATATCGCAGGCATGTTCGCGTTGTCGCCGGTGATGGGCTGGCTGACGGACAAGGCAGGCAGGACTGAGACCATCATGATCGGCTTCGCCACGCTGATCGCTGCCGTCGCCGTCGCCGGATTTGGCCAGACGTCCACCGTAGCGGTGGCCGTGGGACTTGTGCTGCTGGGCATGGGCTGGTCTGCGGCCACCATTTCCGGGTCCACGCTGTTGGCGGAGAGCGTCCCCCAGGAGTCCCGCGTAGTGGTCCAAGGGGTGTCAGACATGCTGATGGGCGCCGCAGGTGCGGTGGGCGGGGCCAGTTCCGGACTGATCCTCAGCTGGGCCGGCTACCTGGGGCTCAACATGGCAGGCGGACTGGTGGGGGCTGCTGTCCTGACCGCCGCCGCCGTTGCCCTGGTGGCGCGCCGCCGCAGCCCGGCGGCCGGTTCAGCCTCCGGTTGAGCCGGTTGAGCCGGCAACCGAGCGCACCATACCCAGCAGCCGGCCGAAAATAGCCTCGCCGTCGTCCGCGATGCCGTCATGGTGGAAGTCGGCCGTCTCCCATACCCGGAGTCCGCGCACAGCGGCCGCGGTCTCCAGTGACAGGCTTCGGTCCACGTAAATGTCGTCCTGGTAAACCGCTGCGGCGACAGGCACGCTGTTCGCGGCCAACTGTGTGGGGTCATACAGCGGCTTCCAGTCATTTTTGGCGGCCAGCAGATGGGCCACCGGCCGCAGCGGCACCAAGGCTGGATCCTGTTCGAAATACCACGGGTACACCATCTCGCCGGTCAGCAGCAGCGACTCCGCATCCGGGTGGAATGCCGGATTTTCCTGCAGCACACGCCAGGCAGCCCAGTCGGTCGCCTGTCCCTGCCCGTAGATGGACTCATGCAGCAGGGCATAGAGCGGGTTCGCCAGGCGGGACACGATGCCCTGGACCTGCTCCAGGAAGGCATCGGAGAGCCTGTTCCCTTGTGGTGTCTCGGTGAAGGCGTCTTCCAGCAGGTAGTGCAGGCCGTCCACACGTGTGTTTCCGCCCAGGAAGGAGCCCACCATCTGGAACCGTTCAACCGTGAGCGCCCCGCCGTCGGGAAGGAACTCCTCGGTCTGCCGAAGGTGCGATGCTATCGCGTCCACTGTCCGGCGGTCCTCCGGATACCAGCTGAAGTACTCGGTGTTGCGGGCTGCAACGCGCGCGAACGTGGCGCGGTAGACGTCGTCGGCATGGCCGGCGAGCGGCGCAAGTCCGCCGGTTATGAGAGCCTCCTTCAGGCCGTCCGGGGCAAAAGACAGGTACGTCAGCGCGCAGAATCCGCCGTAGCTTTGGCCGTAGATGCTCCAGGGGCCGGAGCCGAGCGCCGCGCGGATGAGCTCGGCGTCGGCCACGATGGAATCCGCACGGAAATGCTCGAGGTACGCAGCCTGTGCTTCGGCTGTTCCGCGCGTGGCCAGCGTGTTCCGGTCAAGGGGGGTCGACAGCCCGGTGCCGCGCTGGTCCAGCATCAGGATCCGGAAGTCCCGGGCAGCCGCCTTGCTCCAGCCGCCCAGCGAAGCCAGCCGGTTGCCGCGGCCGCCCGGCCCGCCCTGAAGGAACACCAGCCAGGGAAGATCTTCGGCTTCAGCCTGGGTGTGGGCCGACGAGACGTACTCACGGGCGAAGACGGTGATGGTCTCGGGGTCGTCGCCGCTCCCCGGAGCGAAGTGGTCCAAGGGAACGGTGAAGTAGTGCTCGGCGGTGCGCATGCCACGGAATTCGTGCCGGGCCTTCACAAAATGCGGGACAGGGGTCCGCGTTTGCGTCGTTGGGGAGGAAGCGTCCTGCTCAGCCACGGATGGACGCTGCCGTTCTGGTGCCAAAGCTCTCCAGCGCGTCGCCGGTCAACCGGAACGTGGACCAGCCATCCAAGGGCCGGGCGCCGAGGCTGCGGTAGAAGTTGATGGACGGTTCGTTCCAGTCCAGGACGCTCCACTCAACCCGGGCGTAGCCCTGCTCGACGGCGATGGCGGCCAGGTGCTGCAGGAGCGCCTTGCCGTGGCCCTCGCCGCGGGCGTGCGGGCTGACGTAGAGGTCTTCCAGGTAGATACCGTGGACGCCTTCCCAGGTTGAGTAGTTCAGGAACCAGAGCGCGAAACCCCGGACCTCGCCTGCGCTGTCCTCAGCCATCGTGGCAAACACGCGCGGGTTCTCGCCGAACAGGACCTCAGCCAGCATTTCCGGCGTGTTGCGGACCGCGTCCGGTTCCTTCTCGTAGATGGCCAGTTCGTGGATCATCTGCAGAATGGCGGGCACGTCTTCCTGGGTGGCGGGGCGGATTACACTCATGGTCCGAGTTTACTAGCGGGGCCGTAATCGCTACGCCCAGGCTCCCTGGTTCCAGCGAAGCTGCGATGTTCCGTAGCGGACCGGTCCCTTGCTGTACTCCAGCGGCACGCCGTCCGCCAGGATGGGCGGCCCAACGTATCGCAGGCGGCCGTAGGGGCTGTCCATCACGCGGAGGTCCGGGTCAGGCAGGAAACCGCCGTGACCGGCCACTGCGGGCAGCCGGAACAATTCTTCAGCGGTGCGGGCCAGGGAAAGCCGGGCAGTGCCGCCACGTCCGCTTCGGAGCCGTTCGGCCAGCAAGGCAATGGCTGCCCCTGCCAATCCATAACCCGTGGCATGATCCAGTGCCTGCACTGGAAGCGCCCCCGGCTGCCACCCGTCATCAGTCGTGCGGCCATACCGATCGGCAATGCCGCACGCGGCCTGTACCAGGCTGTCAAAACCGCGCCGTCCGTTCCAAGGGCCGCCGCTGCCCCAGGCGCTGAGGGTGACGATCACGAGGTCGGGCCGGGCAAGCAACAGCGCTTCGGGCGCCAGCCCAAAAGGGTCCAGCCCGCCGTCGCGGTAACCCGTGACCACCACGTCGGCAGACTCAATGAGACGCCTGACCGCTTCCATGGCGGCAGGATCCCGGAGGTCCGCCTCGGCGCTGCGCTTGTCAAAGCCCGAGTCAATAAACACATCTCGCAACTCCGGAAGCTGGGGCGGGTCGATGCGCAGAACGTCCGCGCCCAGGGCGCCCAGGAGGCGTGTGGCAGTGGGCCCTGCAATGACGCGCGTCAGGTCCAGTACCTTGAGCCCGGCCAAGGGGTGGCGCGGAACTGCCGATGGAACCCACCCGGAGAGCTGCGGACTTTCACTGGCTGACGGTGGCGGACGGGAGATCCTGATCCATGGACCGGAGCTGGCCGCCGCATACATGGGGGTCGCGATCCACTCGTCCCGTGTGCGCACGGCAGCAGCGACGCCGTTGTTTGCCGTGATGGCTTCCTCGGCCGCCAGCGACGCCATACCTAGCAGGGCGTGTTCCACATCCTGTGCTGTGCTGACGGAGAGGGCCGCCGTCAGCCGGGCTGCGTGGTGGGGGTAGTTGGCGTGGAGGCGGATCCAGCCGTCCGACGTGCGCCGGAAGCCGGACAGCGGAACGAAGCCTTCGGGTTTCACGCCCGCGATCCGCAGGTGTCCCAGCGAATCGAAGGACGCCGCGGTGACTCCGGATGCCAAGGAGTACCTGTCCGGAACGCCAACCAGCGCGTTCAGGGACGTGGCTGCTGCCTGGACGGCCCCCAAGGCCAGCCCCTCGACATCCAGCGGGCCGTTCCACCACTGCCGTGGACCGTTGGAAGGTGCCACGGGCTGGGCCTTCAGGGCTTCCACAACCCGAAGGCCGCCGGTCAGGTCGGGGACGGAGTCCATTCGGTCAGAGCCTAGAGCCGGTTGACGTCCGTGACACGGACCACTGCCGTACCGGTTTCATCCGAGGCCGCCAGGTCCACTTCCGCGGAGATGCCCCAGTCATGGTTGCTCGCCGGATCGTCGAAAATCTGCCGGACCTTCCAAAGCCCTGGCTCTTCGGTGATCATGAGCAGTCCGGGACCGCGGGCGTCCGGGCCGGTGCCAATATCGTTGTGTTCGTCGAAGTAGTCGTCCAGGACGTCTTCCCAGCGGTTGGCATCCCAGCCCGCGACGCCGTCGAGCTCACCCAGGGCTGCGGCGTTTTCGTCCGCGAACAGTTCCACGCGGCGGAACATCTCGTTGCGGACCATCACGCGGAAGGCACGGACGTTGGACGTCAGCGACGGCGGCGGAGGAGGGGGAGCGTCGTGCGGGGTGGGCATCGCCCCGGACGTCAGCTCCTCCCATTCGTCCAGGAGGCTGGAGTCCACTTGCCGCACCAGCTCGCCAAGCCAGGCGATGAGGTCTTCAAGGTCTTCCCGAAGCATGTCTTGCGGCACGGTCTGGCGCAGCGCCTTGAAGCAATCGGCGAGGTAGCGTAATACAATGCCCTCGGAGCGGGCCAGCCCGTAGAACTGGACAAATTCGCCGAAGTTCATTGCCCGCTCGTACATGTCGCGGACCACGGACTTGGGCGCCAGTTCAAAGTCGCCCACCCATGGCGCGGCCTTGCGGTAGACCTCGAAGGCTTCGCCCAGGAGTTCGGCGAGCGGCTGCGGATAGGTGACTTCCTCCAGCATGGCCATGCGCTGGTCGTACTCGATGCCGTCAGCCTTCATGGCGGCAATCGCTTCCCCGCGGGCCTTCTTCTGCTGCGCAGAGAGGATCTGGCGGGGCTTTTCGAGGGTCGCCTCGATCACGGACACCACGTCCAGGGCGTACGACGGCGAATCCGGGTCAAGGAGTTCCAGCGCCGCCAGCGCAAACGGCGAGAGTGGCTGGTTCAGGGCAAAGTTGGCCTGCAGATGGACGGTGAGCCGTACTGTCCTGCCATCATGGCCCTGCTCCTCTGCCGGGATGCGCTCCACCACCTCAGCGGCGAGGAGCTCACGATAGATTCCCAGGGCCTTTTTCATCAGTCGCAGCTGTGAGGACCGCGTCTCGTGGTTTTCGGTCAGCAGCCGGCGGGCCGCTGTGAACGGGTCGCCGGGCCGTTCCATCAGGTTCATCAGCATCGAATGCGTCACGCTGAAGCTGGACGTCAAAGGATCGGGCACGGACTCCACGAGGCGCTTGAAGGTGGGTTCCCCCCAGGAGACGAAGCCCTCCGGCGGCTTCTTTTTGACCACCTGGCGGAGCTTCTTCTGGTCGTCACCAAACTTGGCGGTGGCCTTGGCCATCGCCTTCACGTTTTCGATGACGTGCTCGGGTGCCTGGACCACCACTGTCCCCGCGGTGTCATATCCGGCGCGGCCGGCCCTTCCGGCAATCTGGTGGAACTCCCGGGAGTTAAGCGGGCGGGTGCGGACGCCGTCGTACTTGCTCAGTGCGGTGAGCAACACGGTGCGGATGGGCACGTTGATCCCCACGCCCAGCGTGTCCGTACCGCAGATAACTTTGAGCAGGCCTGCCTGGGCGAGCTGCTCCACGAGCCTGCGGTACTTCGGCAGCATGCCGGCGTGATGGACCCCGATACCGTGCCGGACCAGCCGGTTGAGCGTCTTGCCGAAGCCTGCGGCGAAACGGAAATTCGCGATCAGCTCCGCGATCTTGTCCTTCTCCTCGCGGGTGCACACGTTGATGCTCATCAGCGTCTGGGCCCGGTCAATGGCCTCGATCTGGCTGAAGTGCACCACATAGGCGGGCACCTGGCGGGTGGCGAGGAGTTCCTCGAGTGTTTCGTGGACCGGCGTCTGGTGGTAGTAGTAATGCAGCGGAATGGGGCGCTCTGCTGAACTGACGGTGGTGGTGGGGCGGCCCGTAAGTTCGGTGATGCCGGCCTCGAACCGGCTGACATCACCCAGGGTGGCGGACATCAGGAGGAACTGGGCCTGGGGCAGCTCCAGCAGCGGGACCTGCCAGGCCCAACCACGCTGGGGGTCGGAGTAGAAATGGAATTCGTCCATGATGACCGCACCGAGTTCGGCGTCGGCCCCTTCGCGGAGGGCGATGTTCGCGAGGATTTCTGCCGTGCAGCAGATGATCGGCGCGTTCTGGTTGACGCCGGAGTCACCCGTGATCATGCCGACGTTTTCTGCACCGAAAATGTCGCACAGGGCAAAGAACTTCTCCGAGACCAGCGCTTTAATGGGGGCGGTGTAGTAGCTGCGTTGGCCCCGCGCCATGGCCTGGAAGTGCGCCGCGATGGCCACCAGAGATTTGCCGGAGCCCGTCGGGGTGGCGAGGATGACGTTGGCTCCGGTGGCGAGCTCCATGATGGCCTCGTCCTGGGCAGCGTACAGTTCCAGGCCCCGGCTTTCGGTCCACTCAAGGAATTGGGTGTACAGGGCGTCCGGGTCGATGCCTGCGCCGGAGGGGTCTGAGGCGGACAGGACAGGCAGCTGGTCAACGAGTTTCATTGATTTCCAGCTTAGTGCCAGCCGGTGCCGGATATCCGGGCGGGCCCGGGTTAGGCTCGCGGTACTGCCAGACAGCACCCGGCGATGGAGGTAACTGTGACGTGGGACCCCGTAAAGTACGTCCAGTTCGGCGATTACCGTGACCGGCCGTTTTTCGACCTGACGGGGCGGATCCAGGCCGACCGGCCACAGCACGTTGTGGACCTGGGATGCGGTCCGGGAAACCTCACGGCCACCCTCGCCCGGAGATGGCCGGAAGCGCAAGTGGTGGGGCTCGATTCGTCCAGGGGGATGCTGGACAAGGCCACCGCGCACGCAGCCAGGCATGCGGGCCTCAGCTTCGGGCTGGCGGATATCGCAGCCTGGACGCCCCCGGCTGAAACCGACGTAGTGGTCACCAATGCCGCGCTTCAGTGGGTGCCGGGGCATCAGGAGATGCTGGCGGGCTGGCTGGCGGCGCTCAAGCCCGGCGCCTGGTTCGCCATGCAGGTGCCGGGGAACTTCAATGCCGCGTCCCATGCCCTGATGCGGGAACTCGCAGGTTCGGCACGCTGGTCGCCCCAGCTCGACGGCGTACTTCGCGGCGGCGAGTCCGTGGGGGAGCCCGCAGACTACCTCAGCATCATGCTGGACGCTGGCTGCACGGCAGACGCCTGGGAAACCACCTACCAGCAGGTCCTCACTGGGACGGATCCGGTGCTGGACTGGGTGCGGGGCACGGCGTTGCGCCCGGTCGCGGCGGCTCTTTCGGCCGAGGACGGGCACGCCTTTGAAGCGGAGTATGCTGCAGCCCTGCGGGCCGCATACCCGGCGACGGCACATGGCACGGTATTTCCGTTCCGGCGGATTTTTGCCGTGGCGCAAAAGCAGGCACGCGCATAAACTCCATTCGTTTGAAGTTCTCTGGTCGGAAATGCCTTATGACTGAGAAGAAAATGTGATGCTGATTACAATGACGACAGCGGCTTCTGGGGATGGCAAATGGCCGGACCCTCATCGGCCTCCCAAATCCGTCCTGGAGGTGCGATGCTTTTCGGCTTGATGACCCGGCTGCTGGCCGGCCACAAGGGCGCCGTAGCCGCGATCGTTGCTCTCCAGCTTGTCCAGACCGCAGGCAACCTGCTGCTGCCCACCATCAACGCCGCCATCATCGACGACGGCATCGTTGCGGGGAACACGCCGGAAATCTTCCGCCTGGGCACTGTCATGGTTCTGATAGCAGCGGTGCAGGCATCGGCGGCCATCGCCGCGGGTTACTTCGGGGCAGTGGTTGCCATGAAACTTGGGCACCAGCTGCGCGGCGAGGTCTTCACCAGGATCCAGTCGCTTTCGTCCCAGGAAATGGCAGCCTTCGGCACGCAAAGCCTCGTTACCAGGGCCACCAACGACACCCAGCAGATCCAGTCGTTCGCCGTCCTGGTCTTCACCATGCTGGTGGCGGCCCCCGTGATGGCGGCCGGGGGCGTCTTGCTGGCGTGGCAGCAGGACATGGTGCTTTCAAGCGTTGTGATGGTCATCATGCCGATACTTCTGCTCATCATGTATCTCATCGTCCGGCGCCTCGTTCCCCTGTACCGCCAGGGGCAGGAGCTCCTGGACCGAACAGGGGAGCTCTTTCGCGAGCAGATCATCGGTGCGAATGTGATCCGCGCATTCGTCAGGCAGGGACACGAAACACGCCGGTTTGCGAAGGCCAACAGCAGCCTCACGGGAAACAACCTTCAGTCATCGCTGCTCGTGGCCGGCATGCTGCCGCTGATCATGATTGTGGTCAACCTGTCGTCGGTGGCCGTGGTGTGGTTCGGTGGTCAGCGGGTTTACGACGGCGGGATGAAGATTGGTGCCCTCACGGCCTTTATCGCCTACATCCTGCAGATTCTCCTGGCAATCATGATGGCCATGTACGTGTTCATGACGGCTCCGCGGGCCGCTGCCTGCGCAGAACGGCTGGGTGCCGTGCTCGGCGCAAAACCGTCAGTCCAGGACCACAAGGCGCCCCAAGAGACCCGCCAGGGGAGCTCCCTGGAGGGCGGTTGCGTCACTTTCAGGAACGTCGGCTTCTCCT
The DNA here is from genome assembly GCF_024294965.1 of Pseudarthrobacter humi. Taxonomy (NCBI): domain Bacteria; kingdom Bacillati; phylum Actinomycetota; class Actinomycetes; order Micrococcales; family Micrococcaceae; genus Pseudarthrobacter; species Pseudarthrobacter humi. The sequence goes on along the minus strand of NZ_JANCLV010000003.1, from coordinate 116,481 downwards.
ACCCCGGTGCCGAAAATCCGGTACTGGAAGACATCAGCTTCACGGCCCGGCCAGGAACCACTGTTGCCATCGTCGGCTCAACAGGGAGCGGCAAGTCGACACTCCTGAGCCTGGTGCCCCGGTTCCTGGACGCCACGGCCGGAACCATCAGCATCGGCGGCCGGAACATCTGCTCGATGCCCTTGGACCTCCTGCGCCGGACCATGGCTGTGGTGCCGCAACTGTCGCACCTCTTCTCCGGAACCATCGCTGACAACCTGCGCGTCGCAGCTCCGGAGGCAACCGAGCGCCAGCTTTGGGAAGCCTTGGAGACGGCCCAGGCCGCCGGCTTCGTCCGTGCGCTGCCACGGGGGATGGACACGGAGGTCGGGCAAGGCGGAACGAATCTCTCCGGCGGCCAGCGGCAGCGTCTCTGCATAGCGCGGGCCCTTCTGCGGCGGGTCCCCGTCTATCTCTTTGACGACAGCTTTTCTGCGCTGGACTTCGCCACCGAGGCCCGGGTCCGGGATGCCCTGGAGATTGCGCTTGAGGGTGCAGTGGTCATTGTCGTGGCGGAACGGATCTCCACCGCTGCCGGGGCCAGCCAGATCCTGGTGCTCGACGACGGCCGGCTGGTTGCCCAGGGAACACACCTGCAACTGCTGGAGACGTCTGCCACCTACCGGGAAATCGCCGAGTCCCAACTGGCGCTGGACGACGCGCCATGACCGCTTCGCCCGGCGCCGGGGCGTCCGACGGATTCTGGCCCACAGCGCGCCGGGTCCTCTCGTTGCTGCGCCCGTCCAGGTGGCGGATGCTGGGTGCAGTTGCGGCCACTTGTGCTTTTGTTGCCCTCAACGTCGCGGCGCCGCACTACCTCGGTAATGCCACCGATGTGGTGGTGGGTGGGGTCTACAGCGGAGCGCTCGACGGGCAGCGCCTGGGACTCCTGCTGGCTGCCGTTGCCGCGATGTACATCGGCGCTTCGCTGTTCAACTGGATCCAGGGAGCGCTGACGGCCAGCGCGGTTCACGGCCTGATGTATCGCCTCAGGGCATCGGTTCAGGACAAGCTGCACCGGCTTCCTTCCACGTACTTCCAAGAGCAGTCCAGGGGTGATGTCCTGAGCCGCGTCACCAATGACATCGACAATATTTCGCAAGCGCTCAGCCAGGTCCTCACGCAGCTGATCATGTCCGTCCTGATGCTGTGCGGTGCCTTGGCCATGATGCTGTGGATCTCGCCGCTCCTGGCCCTGATCGCGCTTGTTTCTGTGCCCTTGTCCACGCTTATCACCGTTATGGTTGCCCGGAAGTCCCAAGCGCATTTTGCCCGCCAGTGGACCGAAACGGGTGAGTTGAACGCGCACGTGGAGGAGTTCGTCACCGGGCACGAGGTGATAAAGGCCTTCGGGTACCAGGACCAGGCAGCGGCAGTCTTCACGGCAAGCAACGACCGCCTGGCCCGGGCATCCGCACGGGCCCAGTATTCATCCGGCATTGTCCAGCCGTTGATGGTCCTTATCGCCAATATCAACTACATCGCGGTGGCGGTGGTGGGGGCGCTCCAGGTCACCGCGGGGGCCATGACCATCGGCGGGATCCAGGCGTTTATCCAGTTCAGCCGGCTTTTCACCCAGCCTGTGGGCCAGATCGGCGGCATGCTCAACGTCATCCAGTCCTGCGTGGCTTCGGCGCGCCGTGTGTTCGACCTGCTCGACGCCGCCGAGATCCCTGCCGAGGCCGAAAGTGACGGTCACAAACCCGGTCAGGCAGGGCGGATTGTGTTCAGTGATGTCACTTTCGGCTATGCCCGGGCTGACCCGGTGGTCCGTGGACTGTCGTTCACGGTGGAACCGGGCAGGACCGTCGCGATTGTCGGGCACACGGGCGCCGGCAAGACCACAGTTGTCAACCTGCTCATGCGGTTCTATGAGGTCGACGCCGGCCGGATCACCATCGGGGGGACCGACATTGCTGACATTCCGCGGGATGTCCTGCGCAATGGATTCGGGGTGGTGCTGCAGGATGCCTGGCTGTTTTCCGGCACCATCAGGGAGAACATCGAATACGGCCGGCCAGGAGCCTCGGCTGCGGAGATCACCGCGGCAGCCGAGGCGAGCCACGTGGACCACCTCATCAGGTCGCTGCCGGCCGGCTACGACACGATGCTGGGCAACGGGGGAGAGCCGCTCAGCCAGGGCCAGCGCCAGCTGATCGCCATCGCCCGGGCGCAGTTGGCGGACCGCACTGTGCTGGTCCTGGATGAGGCCACCAGTTCAGTGGATTCCCGGACCGAGGTCCTGATCCGCCAGGCCATGCAAAGGTTGCGCCGTGGAAAAACAAGCTTTGTGATCGCCCACCGTTTGTCCACGGTCCGGGACGCTGATCTAATTCTGGTCATGGACCATGGACGCATTGCAGAGCAGGGAACCCATCGAAGCCTCCTGGCGGCCAACGGCCGCTATGCACGGCTCTACAACGCCCAGTTCGCCGGCCGCCCGGGCCGCGCCGACACGTTGGAGGCCGGACGATGACAACAGCCGGTCCGTTCCCCGGAACCTGGAAGCCCAACCAGTCCAGCACGGTGGCACTGTTTGAACAGCTGCGCCTGCAGGTGATCCGCCTCGCGGACAGCGGGGGCCTTCCGCCGGGAACCAAGCTGCCGGCGGTGCGGACCCTGGCGGGGCTGCTCGACGTCGCGCCCCACACGGTGGCCAGGGCGTACAAGGAGCTGGAGGCAGCCGGTGTCGTGGCCACGAAGGGCAGGAACGGCACCGTGGTGTGCGCGCGTGATGAGCGGGCGGATGCACTCTCCCTGGCCGCCAACTCGTATGCGTCAGTGGCCAAGGCCCAAGGTGCAAGCTTTGCGGAAGCAGTGCAGCTGCTGGCGGCAGCCTACGACGCCGACTAGCCGGACCCCGCATGGATATTCGAAGAAGTTTTCGATTAGCATTAGTGGGTGCCTAAAGCCGTAGCTGAAGAAACAGCAGTCGAATCCGTCCCCGTCGCCGTTCCCCAGGCCCCAGCCGCGCCTGCCCGGCCAGACCTCTCCCGCCTTGTGGTCAAAGGGGCGCGCGAGCATAACCTGCGCAACGTGGACCTGGATCTGCCCCGTGATGCCATGATCGTTTTCACCGGGCTGTCCGGTTCCGGGAAGTCGTCCCTGGCGTTCGACACAATCTTCGCCGAGGGCCAGCGGCGCTACGTTGAGTCCCTGTCGGCCTATGCCCGCCAGTTCCTCGGCCAGGTGGACAAGCCGGACGTCGATTTCATCGAGGGGCTCTCGCCGGCGGTATCGATTGACCAGAAGTCCACCAGCAAGAACCCTCGCTCCACGGTTGGCACCATCACCGAAATTTATGACTACATGCGACTGCTGTGGGCACGCGTGGGACGGCCGCATTGCCCGGTCTGTGGCGAGGTTGTGGCCCGGCAGACTCCGCAGCAGATCGTGGACCAGTTGCTTGAGCTTGACGAAGGCACGCGATTCCAGGTCCTGGCGCCGGTGGTACGGGGGCGCAAGGGCGAGTTCGTGGACCTCTTCAAGGAGCTGACCGCCAAGGGCTATTCGCGTGCCCGGGTGGACGGTGAGCTGATCCAGCTGAGCGAGCCGCCCAAACTGGGCAAGCAGTTCAAGCACACCATTGAGGTGGTGGTGGACCGCCTGGTGGTCAAGGAAGGCATCAGCCAGCGCCTCACGGACTCCGTTGAAACGGCGCTTGGCCTGGCCGAAGGCCGCGTGCTGGCCGAGTTCGTCGATCTGGACGCAGACGCGCCGGGAAGGCTGCGGGCATTTTCCGAGAACCTCGCCTGCCCTAACGAGCATCCCCTGGCCATCGATGAAATCGAGCCGCGGTCCTTCTCCTTCAACAACCCTTTCGGCGCCTGTTCCGCGTGCAGCGGCATCGGTACCCGGCTCGAGGTTGACGAAGAACTGATCGTTCCGAATCCTGAGCTGTCCTTGTCCGAGGGCGCCATCGCGCCATGGTCGCTTGGCACCGCAACCACCGAGTATTGGAACCGCCTGCTCGAAGGGCTGTCCAAGGAGCTTGGCTTCTCCATGGACACACCCTGGGAGAAGCTGGGCGACGACGTCCGCCAGACCGTCCTGCACGGCAAGGACCACAAGGTGGTTGTGCAGTACAAGAACCGCTTCGGACGGGAACGTAAATACAGCACCGGCTTCGAAGGTGCCATCCAGTATGTCCACCGCAAGCACGGTGAGACGGATTCCGAGTGGGCGCGCGACCGCTACGAAGAGTACATGCGGCAGATCGCTTGCCCCGCGTGCAACGGCGCCCGGCTCAACCCCGCCTCGCTGTCCGTCCTGATCAACGGCAAATCCATCGCCGATGTCGCCGCCATGCCCATGCGCGTCTGCGCGGACTTCCTGAACAACCTGGTCCTCACCGGCCGCGAGGCCCAGATCGCCCACCAGGTGCTCAAGGAAATACAGGCCCGGCTGACCTTCCTGCTCGACGTCGGGCTGGAATACCTGAATCTCGAGCGCCCCTCTGCCACCTTGTCCGGCGGCGAAGCACAGCGAATCCGGCTCGCCACCCAGATCGGTTCCGGCCTCGTGGGCGTCCTTTACGTCCTGGACGAGCCCTCCATCGGCCTCCACCAGCGCGACAACCGCCGGCTTATTGAAACCCTGACCCGGCTCCGCGACATGGGCAACACCCTCATCGTTGTCGAGCACGATGAGGACACCATCCAGGTGGCGGACTGGATCGTGGACATCGGGCCCGGCGCAGGCGAGCACGGCGGCCAGGTGGTGCATTCGGGTTCGTACCAGGATCTCCTGGCCAACACCAACTCACTGACCGGCGATTACCTGTCCGGCCGCAAGAAGATCGACATCCCCAAGAAGCGGCGCAAATACGACAAAAAGCGTGAGCTGAAGGTCGTCGGGGCGCGTGAAAACAACCTGGTCAACGTTGATGCGGCCTTCCCCCTGGGCCTTTTCACCGCCGTGACCGGCGTCAGCGGCTCCGGCAAATCCACCCTGGTCAACGAGATCCTCTACAAGGTGCTGGCCAACAAGCTCAACGGCGCCAAACAGGTGGCCGGACGCCACAAGAGCATCATGGGCCTGGAACACCTGGACAAGGTGGTGCACGTGGACCAGAGCCCTATCGGGCGTACCCCGCGCTCCAACCCGGCCACGTACACCGGCGTCTTTGACAACATCCGCAAGCTCTTCGCCGAGACCACCGAAGCCAAGGTCCGCGGCTACCTGCCAGGCCGGTTCTCCTTCAACGTCAAGGGCGGGCGCTGCGAAGCCTGCGCAGGTGACGGCACGCTGAAGATCGAAATGAACTTCCTGCCGGACGTCTACGTGCCCTGCGAGGTATGCCACGGCGCACGGTACAACCGCGAAACCCTCGAAGTCCACTACAAGGGCAAGACCATCGCGGATGTGCTCAACATGCCCATCGAAGAAGGTGCGGAGTTCTTCGCTGCCTTCTCCCCGATCGCCCGGCACCTGAACACCCTCGTGGACGTGGGCCTCGGCTACGTACGGCTGGGACAGCCGGCGACCACCCTCTCCGGCGGCGAGGCCCAGCGTGTCAAGCTCGCCGCAGAACTGCAGAAGCGCTCCAACGGACGCAGTGTGTATGTTCTCGACGAGCCCACCACGGGCCTGCACTTCGAGGACATCCGCAAGCTCCTGATGGTCCTTCAAAGTCTGGTGGACAAGGGCAACACGGTGATCACCATCGAACACAACCTGGACGTCATCAAGAGCGCCGACTGGATCGTGGATCTTGGCCCGGACGGCGGTTCGGGCGGCGGCCAGATCGTGGCCACCGGCACGCCCGAGCAGGTATCGAAATCCACCCAGGGCCACACGGCATCCTTCCTCGCGGAAATACTCGGCTAGGCGGTTGGCCTCCGATGACGTATGCCGTGTCGGGCATGCGAGTTTCAGGCATGCCCGGTGTCGTGAGAAACTAAGCCGGTGACTCAAACAACAGTGCCCGTGATCTTTGACCTGGACGGCACTCTTGTCGATCCGGCCGGCGGAATCTCCGGCGGAATCGCCGCAGCCCTGGCCGCCGCAGGCCTGCCGGTTCCCGGCCAGGACGTCCTGAACTCGATGATCGGACCCAAACTCAGCGACGCACTCCAGAGTGTCTGCAAGGTTCCGGCCGACAAGCTTGACGAGGTCATCCGGACCTACCGGCAGTACTACCTGGCCACGGGGATAGCCCAGAGCCGGCTGTACCCCGGGATCAGGGAAGCGCTGGAGACCTTCGCTGCCGAAGGCAGGCCAGTGGCCGTCGCCACGCAGAAGCCCGAGGGGCTGGCCCAGATTGTGCTGCGCCACCACGGCATCGCCAACCTGTTCCAGTCCATCAGGGGTTCGGCAGACAACGAATCGTCGACGGTCGGTCCGCTGGGTAAGGCGGAGATCATCTCCGCGGCCCTGACCGACCTGTCCACCCAGCACGCCGTGATGGTGGGTGACCGCGCCCAGGACGTGGCCGGAGCCATCGCGAACGGGCTTGACTGCATCGGCGTGGGCTGGGGATTCGGTCCCGACGGCGAACTCGAGGAAGCCGGGGCCGTCACCGTGGTGGACACCACCGCGGGCATGGTCGCCGCCATCGGGCGCCTCGAAGCCATCCACGCTGCCGCGATGAGTGAGGTGCGCAACGATGGCGCTGTTTGAGGCGGTCCGCTGGACATTTCGCGGGCTCGTCGCGGGCACCTGCCGGCCCACCGTCGTCGGCCTGGAAAACGTCCCGAAAGAGGGGCCCTTCATTGTGGCCCCGAACCATCTTTCCTTCTTTGACAGCGTCATTGTCCAGGCACTGATGCCGCGGCCGGTGGCCTTCTTCGCCAAAGCCGAGTACTTCACCACGGGTGGCGTCAAGGGCAGAGTCATGAAGTCCTTTTTTGAGTCCGTGGGATCCATCCCGGTGGAGCGCGGCGAGCAGGCAGCAAGCGTCCAGGCGCTCAAAACCCTCCTGGACATCCTCGAAGCAGGCAAGGGCATCGGCATCTACCCTGAAGGCACACGGTCGCGGGACGGCATTCTCTACCGCGGCCGCACCGGCGTGGGCTGGCTTGCACTGGCAACCGGCGCTCCCGTGATCCCGGTCGGCCTGATCGGGACGGAGAACCTGCAGCCGGCCGGTGAGAAGGGCTTCAAGCCGCATCACTTCACCATGAAAGTGGGGGAGCCCCTGTATTTCGACAAAACGGGCCCGGACCATTCGCTCCCGGCCCGACGGCAGGTAACGGACCGCATCATGGATGCGATCGCCGAACTCAGCGGCCAGGAACGCTCCAGCAGCTACAACCAAAGTAAAAGCACGGATTAGTAGAATGAAGTAGTGGCAGATCCAGCAAGTTACAGGCCCCAGACGGGTGAAATTCCCACCAACCCCGGGGTGTACCGGTTCCGCGATCCCCACGGCCGGGTCATCTACGTCGGCAAAGCCAAAAGCCTGCGCTCCCGCCTGAACTCCTACTTCGCGAATCCGGCGGGCCTGCTGCCCAAAACCCACGCAATGGTTCACACGGCCAGCAGTGTCGAATGGACAGTGGTGGGCAGCGAGCTGGAGTCGCTGCAGCTTGAATACACCTGGATCAAGGAATACAAGCCACGCTTCAACGTGGTCTTCCGCGACGACAAAACCTATCCCTACCTGGCCCTCACCATGAGCGAGAAGCTCCCCAGGGTCCAGGTCATGCGTGGGGACCGCCGAAAGGGTACACGCTACTTCGGCCCGTACACGGCCGGCGCGATCCGGGAAACCATGGACACCTTGCTGCGGGTTTTCCCCGTCCGCAGCTGCAGCGCCGGGGTCCTCAAGCGGGCCCAGGCGAGCGGCCGGCCGTGCCTGCTGGGCTACATCGATAAATGCTCGGCCCCCTGCGTTGGCCGGGTGACTCCCGAGGAACACCGGGCCCTGGCGGAGGACTTCTGCGCGTTTATGGGCGGCGAGGCCAAACGCTTCATCACCAAGCTCGAGAAAGAGATGGCCGACGCCGTCGGCACCCTCGACTACGAGCGTGCGGCGAGGCTCCGTGATGACATCGCCGCGCTGCGGAAGGTCTTTGAGCGGAACGCCGTGGTGCTCGCCGACGATACCGACGCCGATGTCTTCGCGCTGCACGAGGACGAACTGGAGGCTGCCGTCCAGGTGTTCCACGTCAGGGGCGGCCGGATCCGTGGCCAGCGCGGCTGGGTGGTGGAAAAAGTGGAGGACGCCACCACCCCGGATCTCGTGGAACACCTGCTGCAGCAGGTCTACGGCGACGACGGCGACAGCCATGGCAGGCTGCCCCGCGAAGTCCTGGTGCCCGTCGAACCCAGCAACGCCGCGGAACTTACCGAATGGCTCGGCGGCCTGCGCGGAGCCAAGGTGGATGTCAGGGTGCCGCAGCGCGGCGACAAGGCCGCGCTCATGTCCACCGTCCGTGAAAACGCCGAGCACGCGCTCAAACTGCATAAGACCCGCCGCGCGGGGGACCTCACCGTGCGCTCCCAGGCACTGCAGGAGCTGCAGGAAGCCCTGGACCTGCCCGTGGCGCTCCTGCGGATCGAATGCTTCGACGTCTCCCACGTCCAGGGCACCAACGTCGTGGCGTCCATGGTGGTGGTCGAGGACGGGCTGCCCAAGAAATCCGAATACCGGAAATTCTCCGTCACCGGGGCCGCCGCCGCAGACGACACCGCCGCCATGCACGACGTCCTGACCCGGCGCTTCCGGCATTACCTGCAGGACAAGTCGGCGCAGTCCGAGGCGTCCGCCCTGCCCGGGCACCAGGCCGCCCTGGAAGCAGCCGCTGCCGCCGTCCTGGACACCGCTACGGCCGGCCCGCGGGCAAAATTCGCGTACCCGCCCAACCTGGTGGTGGTCGACGGCGGCAAGCCCCAGGTGAACGCCGCAGCCCGGGCCCTGGCGGACCTTGGCATTGAGGATGTCTACGTGGTGGGCCTGGCCAAACGCCTGGAGGAAGTCTGGCTGCCGGACAGCGACTTCCCCGTGATCCTGCCCAGGACGTCCCAGGGACTCTATCTGCTGCAGCGGATCCGTGACGAAGCCCACCGCTTCGCCATCACCTTCCACCGGCAGAAGCGCGGCAAGGCCATGACCGTCTCGGCGCTGGACGGAGTGCCGGGCCTTGGCGAGTCCAAACGCAAGGCCCTGCTCACCCACTTCGGATCCGTCAAAGGCGTGAAAGCCGCCACCGCGGCCGAACTCACAGCGGCCAAGGGCATTGGACCATCCCTTGCCAACGCCATCGTGGCCCACTTCAGCGGCGATGACACGGCCGGCGATGCGCTTCCGGCCGTGAATATGGCCACCGGCGAAATCATTGAAACCTAGGTAGGGTAAGGAACGCAGGTTTCCGCCATTGCGGGCGCCTGCCTTCATCTGGACAGAAACGGGGCGGAACGAATGGCAGACTCTACGGCGGAATCCGGGACGGAGCAGGACGGGCTGACGCCGGTCAAGCCCCTCGAAGCGGAACTGCTGGTGGTCACCGGTATGTCAGGGGCGGGACGCAGCACCGCCGCGGACGCACTTGAGGACCATGGCTGGTATGTCGTGGAAAACCTGCCGCCGCAGATGCTTGGCACCCTGGCCGAGATTGTCTCCCACGCTCCGCAGTCCATTCCGCGGCTGGCCGTGGTGATGGATGTCCGAAGCAAAGGCCTCTTTGTCGACGTCCGTGCGGCACTGGGGGCCCTCGCCGCCAGTGGTGTCAAGTTCCGCGTCCTTTTCCTCGACGCCAACGACGACGTCCTGGTCCGCCGGTTCGAGCAGGGCCGCCGGCCCCATCCGCTCCAGGAAGGCGGCCGCATCCTCGACGGCATTGCAGCCGAACGGGAGGTGCTCAAGGAACTGCGCGACAGCTCCGACGTCGTACTGGATACCTCGACCTACAACGTCCACGCCCTGGCCACCGCCATCACGGAACTCTTCAGTGAGACCGGCCCGGTGGCATTGCGGCTCAACGTGATGAGCTTTGGCTTCAAGTACGGCCTGCCCGTGGATTCCAACTACGTTGCTGACGTCCGGTTCATCCCGAATCCGCACTGGGTCCCGCAGCTGCGCCCGCATACGGGCCTGGACAAGGACGTCAGCGATTACGTCCTCGAGGCGGAAGGTGTAAAGAACTTCGTGGACCGCTATGTCCTGGCGCTCGAGCCCGTGCTGGACGGTTACCGGCGCGAAAACAAGCACTACGCCACCATCGCCGTCGGCTGTACCGGCGGCAAGCACCGGTCCGTGGCCGTCGCCGTCGAGCTTTCCAAGAAACTGGCACAGTATCCGCGCGTGACCGTGACCACCACGCATCGGGATCTGGGCCGCGAGTAATGGGGATGCTCACCGGGCCCCTCCCGCTCGTACCGGTTTCCAGCGGAACGGCGGCCGGCCAGCAGGACAAGGGCCCCAACGTCGTGGCGCTCGGCGGCGGGCACGGACTCTCCGCTTCGCTCTCGGCGCTGCGGCTGCTCACCTCCGAGCTGACCGCTATTGTCACTGTGGCGGACGACGGCGGGTCTTCAGGGCGTCTGCGCGACGAGTACGGCGTCCTCCCGCCCGGAGACCTGCGCATGGCGCTCTCCGCCTTGTGCGATGACACGGACTGGGGACGCACCTGGCGCGACGTGATGCAGCACCGTTTCCGGCCAGGCCAGGGCAGCGGCGGATCGCTGGACGAGCATGCAATGGGCAACCTGCTCATCGTCACCCTTTGGGAGCTGCTGGGCGACACCGTGGCCGGCCTGAAGTGGGCCGGCGCCCTGCTCGGCGCCCGTGGACAGGTTCTGCCCATGTCCACCGTTCCGCTGACCATTGAAGGCGACATCCGCGTCACTGCACCTGACGGCACGTTCGCGCTCCAGACAGTCCGCGGGCAGGCGCGGTGCGCCGTTGCCGGCTCGTTGGAGCAAGTCCGGCTCCTTCCCGTACAGGCGCCGGCCTGCGTTGAGGCCCTGACAGCCATCGAACTGGCTGACTGGGTCATCCTGGGGCCGGGGTCCTGGTACACGTCCGTGCTGCCGCACCTGCTGCTCCCGGAAATGCGTGACGCCCTGAGTGCCACAGCCGCGAAACGCTGCCTCACCATGAACCTGGCCACGGACACCAAGGAGACCACGGGCATGTCGGCGGCGGACCACCTGTACGCACTGCGCCGGTATGCGCCGGAGTTCAGCGTCGACGTCGTCCTGGCGGATCCCGCGTCGGTGCCGGACCGGCAGGAGTTCGAGAAAGCCGCCGGGATGATCGGCGCCGAGGTTGTCTTGGGTAAAGTGGGGGCGTCGGGCCGCCGACCCGTCCATGACCCCCTGCGTCTGGCAGCGGCGTACCACGACATTTTCGGGAACAGTTAGGAAGGTGCCATGGCACTGACATCATCGGTCAAGGAAGAACTGTCCCGTCTGGACATCAAGAAATCCTCAGTCCGCAAGGCAGAGGTCTCGGCAATGCTTCGCTTCGCCGGCGGCCTGCACATCATCTCGGGCCGGATCGTGATCGAAGCCGAGGTTGACCTCGCATCCACTGCGCGCAGGCTCCGGGCGGCCATCGCCGAGGTTTACGGCCACCAGAGCGAGATCATCGTCGTCTCCGGCGGCGGACTGCGCCGCGGCAGCCGATACGTGGTCCGGGTAGTCCGCGACGGCGAGTCCCTGGCCCGGCAGACCGGCCTCCTGGACGGCCGCGGCCGGCCGGTGCGGGGGCTTCCCTCGGCCGTCGTTAACGGCTCGGCCGCCGACGCCGAGGCCGTGTGGCGTGGAGCTTTCCTGGCCCACGGTTCCCTCACGGAGCCGGGTCGTTCGTCATCCTTGGAGGTGACCTGCCCGGGTCCCGAGTCAGCGCTTGCCCTCGTTGGTGCCGCCCGCCGTCTTGGCATCCAGGCCAAAGCCCGCGAAGTCAGGGGAGTGGACCGTGTGGTGATCCGCGACGGCGACACCATCGCCGCCCTGCTCATCCGCATGGGCGCCCACGACGCCCTGATGGTGTGGGAAGAACGCAGGATGCGCAAGGAAGTCAGGGCCACGGCCAACCGGCTGGCCAACTTCGACGACGCCAACCTGCGGCGCTCCGCCCAGGCGGCCGTGGCCGCCGGAGCCAGGGTTGACAGGGCACTGGAGATACTGGGCGACGACGTCCCGGACCACCTCAAATACGCCGGCGAACTCCGGGTGGCCCACAAACAGGCGAGCCTGGACGAGCTGGGGCGCCTGGCAGATCCGGTCATGACCAAGGATGCCATCGCCGGCCGCATCCGCCGGCTCCTGGCCATGGCGGATAAGCGGGCCATCGATTTGGGGATCCCTGGCACTGATGCCAATGTGACGCCTGAGATGCTGGACGAGTAGCGGCGCCCCTAGAATCAGAGCGTCCACCCTGATCTTCCGGATGCCAGTCATCCGGATGCACAATCCGAGAGTTACAACCCGGACAGACCGTCCACGACATTGGAGGATTTTGTGACCGAGTACGTACTGCCAGAACTCAGCTACGACTACGCGGCGCTTGAGCCGCACATTTCGGCGCGCATCATGGAGCTGCACCACAGCAAGCACCACGCTGCCTACGTCGCAGGTGCCAACAACGCCCTTGCCCAGCTGGCAGAGGCGCGCGACAAGGGCGATTTCGCCAACATCAACCGCCTTTCGAAGGACCTCGCGTTCCACACCGGCGGCCACATCAACCACTCGGTGTTCTGGAACAACCTGTCACCGGACGGCGGCGACAAGCCTGAGGGCGAGCTGGCAGCTGCCATCGACGATGCCTTCGGTTCCTTCGACGCCTTCCGCGCCCAGTTCTCCGCGGCTGCCCTTGGCCTGCAGGGATCGGGCTGGGGCTTCCTGGCCTACGAGCCGATCGGTGGCAACCTGGTCATCGAGCAGCTCTACGACCAGCAGGGCAACGTGGCTCTCGGCACCACGCCGCTGCTGATGCTGGACATGTGGGAGCACGCCTTCTACCTGGACTACGTCAACGTCAAGGCTGACTACGTCAAGGCATTCTGGAACATCGTCAACTGGGCCGATGTCGCCAAGCGCTTCGCTGCTGCACGCACCAACGCCACGGGCCTCATCACCCTGCCGTAGTGACCCGCTGTACATGAACGTGTAACAAACTTCACATTTCGGCGTGATTTCGGCCGGAATGTGGAAGGTCCGCCCCCGCACTTGCGGGGGCGGACCTACTTAAACGTAAGATGGATCACGGAAGGCGGTCTGCCTTCAGCAATGTGGCTGGTCGCCCTCCGATCTGTTAATCATCTCTGCCCAATGGCGTGCGGGATCTGTTAGTTGGCTCAATGCCCGCTCAACTAGTTTGTGCTTAATCAAGCACCAAGGAGACTGAACAAGTGACGACCCGTATTGGTATCAACGGCTTCGGCCGCATCGGCCGCAACTACTTCCGCGCCGCCCTCGCGCAGGGCGCGGACCTGGAGATCGTTGCCGTCAACGACCTCACCAGCCCTGAGGCACTGGCCCACCTGCTTAAGTACGACTCCGTCGGCGGCCGCCTGAAGGAAACCGTTGAGGTCAAGGACGGCAACATCGTCGTCGACGGCAACGTCATCAAGGTTCTCGCCGAACGCGATCCCGCCAACCTGCCCTGGGGCGAGCTGGGCGTTGACATCGTCATCGAGTCCACCGGCTTCTTCACCAAGGCAGCTGCCGCGCAGAAGCACATCGATGCAGGCGCCAAGAAGGTCCTGATCTCCGCACCTGCCTCCGACGAGGACATCACCATCGTGATGGGCGTCAACGAGGGCCTGTACGACAACGCGGCGCACCACATCATTTCCAACGCGTCCTGCACCACCAACTGCCTGGGCCCGCTGGCCAAGGTCCTCAACGACACCTTCGGCATCGAGCGTGGCCTGATGACCACCATCCACGCCTACACAGCTGACCAGAACCTGCAGGACGGCCCGCACAACGATCTCCGCCGTGCCCGTGCCGCCGCCATCAACATGGTCCCCACCTCCACGGGTGCGGCCAAGGCTATCGGCCTGGTCCTGCCCGAGCTCAAGGGCAAGCTGGACGGCTTTGCCATCCGCGTGCCCGTCCCCACAGGCTCGGCCACCGACCTCACCGTCACAGTCTCCCGCGAGACCACCGTCGAGGAAGTCAACGCGGCGCTGAAGAGGGCTTCGGAGTCCGACGAGTTCCAGGGCATCCTGACCTACACGGACGCACCGATCGTTTCCTCGGACATCGTCGGGGACCCGGCGTCGTCGATCTTCGACTCCGGCCTGACCAAGGTCATCGGCAACCAGGTCAAGGTTGTTTCCTGGTATGACAACGAATGGGGCTACTCCAACCGCCTCGTGGACCTCACGGAGCTCGTCGCAGCCAAGCTGGGCTAGGGTTAGACACATGACATTCCACACCCTCAACGAACTGATCGCTGAAGGTGTCCGCGGGCGGTACATTCTTGTCAGAAGTGACCTGAATGTGCCGCTCGACGGCTCTACAGTGACTGACGACGGCCGCATCAAGGCCTCTCTGCCAGTACTGGGAAAGCTCACGGACGCCGGTGCCCGCGTGCTGGTAACAGCCCACCTCGGACGCCCGAAGGGCGCTCCGGAGGAAAAATACTCCCTTCGGCCTGCCGTAGCGCGACTCGCCGAACTTGCCGCCTTCAAGGTCTCGCTCGCGCAGGACACCGTGGGCAGCTCCGCTAAGGAACTCGCCGCCTCGCTTCAGGACGGCGAGGTGCTCGTACTGGAGAACGTGCGCTTCGACGCCCGGGAGACCAGCAAGGACGACGCCGAACGCGGCGCCTTCGCGGACGAACTGGTGGCCCTGACCGGAGCCAACGGCGCCTACGTTGACGACGCCTTTGGTGCCGTGCACCGCAAGCACGCCAGTGTCTACGACGTCGCCACCCGGCTGCCGTCCTACCAGGGTGACCTTGTGCACACCGAGGTCGAGGTCCTGCGGAAGCTGACAGCTGACACTCAACGGCCCTACGTGGTGGTGCTCGGCGGCTCCAAGGTCTCCGACAAGCTGGCGGTCATCGACAACCTCATCGGCAAAGCCGACGCCATCCTGGTGGGCGGCGGCATGCTCTTCACGTTCCTGGCAGCCGAGGGCCACAGCGTGGCCGGCAGCCTCCTGGAAGAAGACCAGATCCCGGTCGTCCAGGACTACCTTAAACGCGCTGCCAGTGCAGGCACCGAATTCATTGTGCCCACCGACGTTGTGGTGGCCGGCAAGTTCGCGGCCGACGCTGACTACGAGACCGTCCCCGCGGACGGCATCGAGGGCAGCAGCTTCGGTGCCCAGGGCATCGGCCTGGACATCGGCCCGGATTCTGCAGCCGCTTTTGCGGACCGCATCAAGGGCGCCAAAACGGTGTTCTGGAACGGGCCCATGGGCGTCTTTGAGTTCGAAGCATTCTCCGGCGGAACCCGCGCCGTGGCCCAGGCCCTGACCGAGGTCGACGCGTTCACCGTGGTCGGCGGCGGCGACTCCGCTGCGGCCGTGCGGACGCTCGGCTTCGCTGACGACCAGTTCGGGCACATTTCCACCGGCGGCGGCGCCAGCCTGGAATATCTCGAAGGCAAGGAACTCCCGGGACTCAGCGTCCTGGACCGTTAGGAACCTGGACTGCCAAGTCCTCCGGCCGGCAGGGTGCCCGCGGGCACCCTGCCGGCCGCACACATATCAAGTACTTTTGGAGAACACGTGACTACGTCAACGAACGGCGCTTTTGACCGCACGCCTCTCATTGCAGGCAACTGGAAGATGAACATGGACCATGTCCAGGGCATCACCCTCCTGCAAAAACTGGCCTGGACCCTGTCCGACGCCAAGCACGACTACAGCCGGGTTGAGGTGGCAGTCTTCCCACCATTCACCGATCTCCGCGGCGTGCAGACCCTCGTCCAGGGCGATGAACTGGACATAGCCTACGGCGGACAGGACCTCTCCCAGTTCGACTCGGGTGCCTACACCGGCGACACCTCCGGCCAGTTCCTGAACAAGCTGGGCTGCCGCTACGTCCTCGTGGGGCACAGTGAACGCCGCACCATCCACCACGAATCCGACGAAGTGCTCAACGCCAAGGTCAAGGCAGCTTTCAAGCACAGTGTCACACCGGTTCTTTGCGTGGGCGAAGGCCTCGAAATCCGTCAGGCCGGCACGCATGTCGAGCACACGCTGACGCAGCTCCGGGCCAACGTCGCCGGGCTGACGGCCGAGCAGGCAGCAGAGCTCGTGGTGGCCTACGAACCCGTCTGGGCCATAGGCACCGGCGAAGTGGCCGGACCGGAGGACGCCCAGGAAATGTGCGCCGCCCTCCGCGCGGAACTTGCCACGCTCTTCGGCGACGACGTCGCGGCAAAGATCCGGCTGCTCTACGGCGGCTCGGTCAAGGCCAACAATGTCGCCGCGATACTGAAGGAACGCGACGTCGACGGCGTGTTGGTCGGCGGCGCCAGCCTTGATCCCGCGGAGTTTGCTAATATTGTCAGGTTCGAGAGTCACTTGGTGACGGACTAGTCCGTCTCCTGCTCCAGGCTCCCGCAATTCCAATCTTCTGAAAGGCCGTCGTGGACGTTCTTCATGTCATTCTGCAGATTCTCCTGGGCATCACCAGCCTTCTGCTGACCCTGCTTATCCTCCTGCACAAGGGACGGGGTGGCGGGCTGTCCGACATGTTCGGCGGCGGTATGAGTTCCGGCCTCAGCTCCTCCGGCGTCGCCGAACGGAACCTGAACAGATTCACCGTAATCCTGGGTGTTACCTGGGGCGTGGTGATCATCGCCCTTGGCCTGATCATGCGCTTCAGCGGCGCCGGGGACTCATAGTCCCTGCAACTGATCGTCGCCCGGCACTGCCGCGATGGGGATCTCCGAACTAAACTGTGGCTGTTGGCTCCCAACAGCCACAGTTTCGTTTAAACAGCGTCGTTTAAGCAGCCAGGAGACCCGATGGTACATAGTGCATCAGCATTCCGCGGCACCCGGGTGGGTGTCATAGAAGGAGCCGGTCCCAAGAACCAGTCAGAAGCTGCCTCGGGCGAAAGGGTGCCCCGGATCCAGGTTTCCTTTTGGTGCGCCAAGGGGCATGAAACCCAGCTAGTTTTCCTGCGACTGCCGGACGAACAGATTCCCACCGTCTGGGACTGCCGGCGATGCGGGGCTCCGGCATCCAGGGACGGCAAGGAAGCCGACCTGCCCGATCCGCTGGACGAAGGCTTCAAAACCCACCTTGAATACGTTAAAGAGCGGCGCTCCGACCAGGACGCCGAAGCTGTCCTGGCCGGAGCGCTGGAAAAACTACGCGCCGGTGGCGTCCTTCCGGACGAGCTGCCGCGGGACCCTTGAGGCCGCGTTTTCATCGATAAGCCACAACGTGCGTGAGGTTCCCCGCGGCCCCGCCGCCGGAACCTGCACCGGGTTGGCGCCCGCCAGCGCCAAGCCCACCGCACCGGCCTTGTCCTCGCCGGCCACCACCATCCAGACCTCGGCGGCAGTGTTAATCGCGGGAAGTGTGAGGGAGATCCGCTGGGGCGGCGGCTTGGGGGAGTTGCGGACGCCGACCACGGTCCGCTCCTTCTCCCGGATTCCGCCCTGCTCGGGGAACAGCGAGGCCACGTGGGCGTCCGGGCCAACGCCCAGCAGCACAACATCAAGCCGCGGCAGGACTCCCGGCACGTCCGGACGGTCGTCGGACATGTCAGCAGCGTGCTCGGCCTGGGCTGCTTCCCGGAGCCTGCGCGCATAGTCATCGGCGGCTTCCTCGGGCGTGTCGAAGTCATCCGAGGAGGCCGGCTGATTGATCCTTGCGGGATCAACGGGAATGCTCGACAGCAGCGCCTCAAACGCCTGCTTCGTGTTCCGGTCGGGATCATCGGCAGCAACAAAGCGCTCGTCGCCCCACCAGAAATTCACCTTGGACCAGTCGACAGCGGGCGCCGCCGGCGAATCCGCGACAGCCTTCAGCGTTCCGATGCCTACTGTGCCGCCGGTCAGCACCACCGTGGCCTCACCGTGCTTGTCCTGCACATCCACCAGCTTGGTGATCAGGCGGGCCGCGATGGCGGCCATCAGGACGGAGGAATCAGGATGGATACTAACTCTTGGCTCAACGCTCACTGGGTCGGACGCTCCTTAGATTGGTACGTGGCAGTCCAATAGTAATCACTTCGCCGAACACTTCGTCGGGGTCGAGGCGGCGGAGTTCTTCGGCGAGGCAGTCTTTGAGGCTGCGGCGTGGCAGGGAGATGCGTTGGGCAGGCTGTCCGGGCTGGGTGAGTTCGGCGACGGAGAGTCCGGGGCGGAAGAGCTGCACGTCGCCGCTGTGGCGGGTGAGCCGGACGCGGCGGATGCCGGTGCCGGCGGGGTCCGCAACGATGGTCACGGGTGCGTCCAGGGCCAGGGTCAGCCAGGCCGCGAGCAGGATCGTGGACGGGGAGTCGGAGGCGCCTTCGACGGCCACCGCGGTAACGGGCGAGGGGTCCACCTGGTCCAGGACCGCCGCGAGCTGGATCCGCCAGTTCGTGAGCCGGGTCCAGGCGAGGTCGGTATCCCCTGCCTTGTACGTGGCCCGGATGTTCTCCAGCGCCGCCTGGGGGTCGGTTTCGTTGGCGGAGTCGGTGATCCGGCGGTGCGCGATCCGGCCCACGGACGTTTCGCAGGCGTTCTCCGGTGCCCCGTGCGGCCACCAGGCCACGATCGGGGCGTCCGGGAGGAGCAGGGCCGCGACGAGTGACTCGGATTCGTGGGCGAGCTCGCCGTAGCCGCGGAGCACGATGACTTCCGAGGCGCCGGCGTCGCCGCCCACACGGATCTGCGCGTCGAGCCGGTTCGGGGCGGTGGCCCCGGCGTCCGCCAGCACGATGATCCGGCAGGGGTGCTCGCGGCTGGCTTCGTTGGCCGCCTCGATCGCTTCTTCCTCAAGCCCGGACCGGGTCACGACCACAAGGGTCAGGACCCGGCCCAGGGCAATCACGCCGCCCTGCTCACGCAGGGACATGATCTTCTTGGAGATCTTCGAGGTGGTGGTGTCCGGCAAATCTACAATCATGGCCTTCTCCAGGTTCGTCCGTCGCGGGCCAGCAGTTCATCGGCCGAGGCAGGGCCCCAGCTCCCGGGAGCGTAAGGCTCCGGCTGCTCAGCCAAACCGGCCCAGTAATCTTCAAAGGGGTCCAGGATCTTCCAGGACAGCTCCACCTCGGCATGACGGGGGAACAGCGGCGGCTCGCCCAGGAGCACATCGAGGATGAGCCGCTCGTACGCTTCGGGGCTGGACTCGGTAAAGGAGTGCCCGTAGCCGAAGTCCATGGTCACGTCGCGGACTTCCATCTGCGTGCCCGGGACCTTGGACCCGAACCGGATGGTCGCGCCCTCATCGGGCTGGACCCGGATCACCACGGCGTTCTGGCCGAAGTCATCCTCACCATGATCACGGAACAACAGGTTCGGTGCCCGCTTGAACACCACCGCAATTTCGGTCACGCGGCGGCCCAGGCGCTTGCCCGCACGCAGGTAGAACGGCACACCGGCCCAGCGACGGGTGTGGATGTCCACCCGGATCGCCGCGAACGTCTCGGTCTTAGAATCGGCCGGAATACCCTCTTCTTCCAGGTAGCCCTGGACCTGTTCCCCGCCCTGCCAGCCGCCGGCGAACTGCCCGCGCGCCGAGTGGGTGGAGAGGTCATCCGGGAGCTTGACCGCGGCCAGGACCTTTTCCTTCTCCGCGCGCAGGTCATCGGCGTTGAAGGAGATGGGCTCCTCCATCGCCGTCAGGGCCAGCAGCTGCAGCAGGTGGTTCTGGATCACGTCGCGGGCAGCGCCCACGCCGTCGTAGTACCCGGCCCGGCCGCCGGTGCCGATGTCCTCGGCCATGGTGATCTGGACATGGTCCACATAATTCGCGTTCCACAACGGCTCGAACAGCTGGTTCGCGAAACGCAGCGCCAGGATGTTCTGGACCGTTTCCTTGCCCAGGTAGTGGTCGATCCGGAACACCGCATCCGGCGGGAACACCGACTCCACAATGTCGTTCAGCGCCCGGGCGGACTCGAGGTCGTGCCCGAACGGCTTCTCGATGACCACCCGCCGCCACTTGTCGCCGTCGGCCTGCGCCAGGCCGTGCTTGGACAGCTGCCGGCAGACCTGTTCAAACGCCTTCGGCGGGATCGAGAGGTAGAACGCATGATTGCCGCGTGTCCCGCGCTGCTCATCCAGCTCAGCGATCGTGTCGCCCAACCGCTCAAACGAATCGTCGTCGTCGAACTCGCCCTGGACAAAACGGATACCCTCGGCGAGCTGGTTCCACACCGCCTCGTCAAACGGCGTCCGCGAGTAAGCCTTCACCGAGGCTTTCACCTCGGCAGCGAACTCCTCGTGCTTCCACGGACGGCGGCCGAACCCCACCAGAGCGAAACTCGGCGGCAGCAGCCCACGGTTCGCGAGGTCATACACGGCCGGCATGAGCTTCTTACGGGCAAGGTCACCGGTCACTCCGAAGAGTACCAACGAGGACGGACCGGCAATCCGGTTCAGGCGGCGGTCACGGGGATCCCGCAGCGGATTACGCCCGGATCGTCCGGAGCGCGTCGCGGAATTCCTGCCGTTTTCAGTTTCTGGCATGTTTGCTGTTGAGCCTTAGTTCTCGGTGACGGATGCAGACCGGGCGGCAAGTGCTGCAATGATCTCCTGCAGCTGTGCAACTCCGGCGGCGCGGTCGGTCAGGTGCAGCCGCAGGACGGGGCGGCCATGGCCGGCCAGGACCTGGGCATCGCCCGCAGCCTGGGCGGAAATCAGTTCCCCGAACGTGAACGGACGGTCCGGGATGGCCAGGTCTTCCGCCGGAGCGGCCGTGATCTGGAGGAAGACTCCAATGGCGGGCCCGCCCTTGTGGAACTGCCCGGTGGAGTGCAGGAACCGCGGGCCCCAGCCAAAGGTCACGGGACGGCCGCTGGCCTCGGCAAGCGGGTCGCGGATGCCTTCCAGCTCCGCGAAGGCCAGCCGGTCAAAGTAGGCCTGCACGCTGAGGTAGCTGTCGTCGTCGAGCGTCCCAAGGAGGGCACCGACGGCTTCCTCCGCGGTGGCTGCCCCACGGAGCCAGTCTCCGCCGCGCACCTCAATCGCGCCGTCCACGAAGGCCGCAGGGGTCGGTTCAGGCTGGGCGTCCAGCAGCCCGCGGGCGGCAACCTTGGCTGCCTCCACGTCCGGCTGGTCATACGGGTTGATGCCCAGCAGGCGTCCAGCCACGGCGGTGGCGAACTCCCACACCATCATCTGGGTGGCCAGGCCGCCCGCGATGGCTACCTCGTTGTCACCGAGTTCGACGTCGGCATCCGCGGCTACCAGCCGCACCACCAGGACGTCAGCGTCGCCCGAGGCGACCTCCGGCGACGTGGGTCCGGCAACGACCGGCAGGACACCGGTGCCGAGCTTGCCGGTGGATTCGGCGATGAGCTGTTCGGCCCAGTCCGCGAAGCCCACAATGCCTGAGCCGTCCTCGGCGATGACAATCTTGTTGCGCAGCGGGTTGGTTCCGCCCAGGGCTGTTCCGAGGGCCAGACCGATGTTCTCGGCGGCGTCCTCGTTCAGGATCTCGGCGGCTTCCTCGGCCTCATCCAGGAAGGCCTGGATATCCACACCGGCCAGGCCCGAAGGGACCAGCCCGAATGCGGTGAGGGCCGAGTAGCGGCCGCCCACGTTCGGATCGGCGTTGAAGACGGCGCGGTAGCCGGCCTCACGCGATGCCTTATCCAGCGGGGAACCGGGATCGGTGACAATGATGATCCGGCTCTTCGCATCGATGCCGGCCTCGGTGAAGGCGTGCTCGAAGATCCGGCGCTGGGAGTCGGTCTCCAGGGTTGAACCGGACTTGGACGAAACCACAATCGCGGTTTCGGCCAGCCGGTCTGCGAGGGCGGCACGGACCTGGTCGGGGTCGGTGCTGTCCAGCACTGTCAGCTCGACGCCAGCGGTGCCGGCGATGACCTCGGGAGCCAGCGAAGATCCGCCCATGCCGCAAAGCACGATGCGGGTCACGCCGTCAGCTTTGAGGGCATCACGGAGCTCGAGGATGCCGGCCACGAGGGCCTGTGAGACGGTGGCCGCCTCCACCCAACCGAGGCGGACAGCGGACTCGGCCTCGGCGTCGGGACCCCACAGGGTGTGGTCCTTGGCGAAGATCCGGGTGGCGATGCGGTCCGCCACGAGGGCGGGCAGGTGCTGCTCGAGTGCCTGCTGCGCGGCACCGGTGGCGTCGTAGCTGAGAGTGCTCATAGTGGGTTAGGAGGCCTTCCGTGCAGCGGCAAGGGCACCTTCGACGTCGCCCAGGAGTTCCTTCCAGCTGGCCACGAACTTGTCCAGGCCTTCGGATTCGAGGAGGGCAACAACCTCGTTGTAGGAGATACCCAATGCGTCCAGTGCGTCCAGCGTGGCGTTGGCCTCGGTGTACGTGCCGGAGACGGTGTCACCGGTGACGACGCCGTGGTCGAACGTGGCATCCAGGGTCTTCTCCGGCATGGTGTTCACGACGCCGGGGGCGGCCAGTTCGGTCACGTACAGGGTGTCCGGGTAAGCCGGGTCCTTGACGCCGGTGGAGGCCCACAGCGGACGCTGGGGGAGCGCGCCGGCTTCAGCCAGCAGTGCCCAGCGCTCGGTGGCGAAGAGCTCCTCGTAGACCTGGTACGCCAGGCGTGCGTTGGCCACGCCTGCCTTGCCCTTGAGTGCCTTGGCCTCGTCGGTGCCGATGGCGTCAAGGCGCTTGTCGATCTCGGAGTCCACGCGGGACACGAAGAACGACGCGACGGAGTGGATCTTGGACAGGTCGTGGCCGTTGTCCTTGGCCTGCTCCAGGCCGGACTGGAAGGCATTGATGACAGCGCGGTAGCGCTCAAGCGAGAAGATCAGGGTCACGTTGACGCTGATGCCCTCGGCCAGCGTCGCAGTGATCGCTTCGAGGCCCTCAAGGGTTGCCGGAATCTTGATGTGGACGTTGTCCTTGTTGACCTTCTTGTACAGGTGCTTGGCTTCGGCAATGGTGCCGGCCGTGTCCCAGGCAAGGCGCGGGTCGACTTCGATGGACACTCGGCCGTCAACACCGTGGGTGGCTGCTGCCACCGGTGCGAAGAGGTCGCAGGCGTCGGCGACGTCGGTGGTGGTGATTTCGAAGATGGTCTCCTCGACGCTGGCGCCGGCTGCCGCCTGCGCCGCAATGATGGGGTCGTAGTCCGTGCCGGCCGTGATGGCGGCGTGGAAGATGGACGGGTTGGTGGTCACACCAACAACGTTCTTCTCGTCGATCAGCTTCTGCAGCGTGCCGGTCTCAAGGCGGCTGCGGGAAAGGTCATCGAGCCAGATGGATACTCCGGCGTCGGAGAGCTGCTGTGTAGGGGTAGTCATGGTGATATCTCCTAAAATCTGGTTCAGGCCTGCAGGCCAGCGAGGGAGTCCTTGGCGGCGGCGGCGACTGCCGCCGCGGTGATGCCGAACTCCTGGAAAAGGCGCTTGTAGTCGGCGGAAGCGCCATAGTGCTCGAGCGAGATGGAACGTCCGGCGTCGCCGACGAATTCCCTCCAGCCCAGGGCCAGCCCGGCCTCAACGGAGACCCGGGCCTTGACGGCAGCGGGGAGCACGGACTCGCGGTAAGCGGCGCCCTGCTTGTTGAACCACTCCACGCAGGGCATGGAGACAACGCGGGCAGCGATGCCTTCAGCCTGGAGGGCTTCGCGGGCCTGGACGGCCAGCTGGACCTCGGAGCCGGTGCCGATCAGGATCACGTCGGCGGGCACGGTGGCGCCGTCCTTGGACGCTTCAGCCAGGACGTAGCCGCCCTTGGCCACACCGGAAACGGAACCGAACGTGTCGCCGTCGGCTGCGTTTTCACCACGGGCGTAGGTGGGGATGTTCTGGCGGGTCAGGACAATGCCGGCAGGGTTCTCGTGGTTCTCCAGCATGGTCTTCCATGCCACCGCGACCTCGTTGGCGTCGCCGGGGCGGACCACGTCCAGGCCCACGATGGCGCGCAGGGAAGCGAGCTGTTCCACCGGCTGATGGGTGGGGCCGTCTTCGCCCAGGCCGATGGAGTCGTGCGTCCAGACGTACAGGGACGGAACACCCATCAGGGCGCCGAGCCGGATGGCGGGCCGCTGGTAGTCGCTGAAGATCAGGAACGTGCCGGAGAACGCTCGGGTCCGGCCGTGCAGGGCGATGCCGTTCACGATCGATGCCGCGGCGTGCTCACGGATGCCGAAGTGCAGGACCCGGCCGTAGGGGTTGCCGGACCAGGTATCGGTCTGCTTGGAGGCGGGCACGAACGACGGCGAGCCTTCGATGGTGGTGTTGTTGGACTCGGCGAGGTCGGCGGAGCCGCCCCAGAGTTCCGGCATGACCGGTCCGAGTGCGTTCAGGACCTTGCCGGAAGCGGCGCGGGTGGAGACGTCCTTGCCGGCCGGGAAGACCGGAAGTGCGGCGTCCAGGCCGTCGGGCAGTTCGCGGGCCTCGATGCGCTGCAGGAGTGCTGCGCCTTCGGGGTTGGCGGCCTGCCAGGCGTTGAAGGATTCTTCCCATTCCTTCTTGGCGGCGGCGCCGCGGTCCACGACGGAGCGGGCGTGGGCCAGGACTTCCTGGTCAACGTCGAAGGACTTGGCGGGGTCGAAGCCCAGGACAGACTTCAGGCCTGCGACTTCCTCTGCACCCAGTGCGGAACCGTGGATCTTGCCTGTGTTCTGCTTCTTGGGCGCCGGGTAGCCGATGATGGTGCGCAGCGAAATGATGGAGGGCTTGGACGTCTCGGCCTTGGCGGCGAGCAGTGCGGAGTACAGCTCCTGCACGTCCTCTTTGTATTCGCCGGTCTTGGTCCAGTCGACGCGCTGGGTGTGCCAGCCGTAGGCTTCGTAGCGCTTGAGGACATCCTCGGTGAAGGAGATGTCGGTGTCGTCCTCGATGGAGATGTGGTTCTCATCGTAGACAACTACAAGGTTGCCCAGTTCCTGGTGGCCGGCCAGCGAGGACGCCTCGGACGTGACGCCTTCCTGCAGGTCCCCGTCTGAGGCGATAACCCAGATGGTGTGGTCGAAGGGGCTTTCGCCGGCCGCAGCATCGGCGTCGAACAGGCCGCGCATCCGGCGCTGGGAGTAGGCGAACCCGACCGAGGAGGCCAGGCCCTGGCCCAGCGGCCCGGTGGTGATCTCCACACCGGCGGTGTGCTTGTACTCCGGGTGGCCCGGGGTCAGGGAATCCCAGGTGCGGAGTGCCTCAAGGTCCTTCAATTCCAGGCCGTAGCCCGACAGGAACAACTGGATGTAAAGGGTCAGTGACGTGTGGCCGGGCGACAGGATGAACCGGTCGCGTCCCAGCCAGTCCGGGTTGCGCGGGTCGTGGCGCATCAGCTTCTGGAAGAGAAGGTAAGCGGCCGGCGCCAGGCTCATGGCCGTGCCCGGGTGGCCGTTACCGACCTTCTCGACGGCATCCGCAGCCAGAACGCGGATGGTGTCCACCGCGCGCTGGTCCAAGCTGGTCCATGACAGTTCTTGCTCTTCCAAATGTGGCACGAAAACCGGGCCCCTCTCTGTGCTGATGGTTGGCGGTACACGGGATCCGTTTCGGGGCACGCTATGGTGCCCGCTGCGGTGTGTACCAGCCGTTCACCATCGAAACGTTGATCTATCATTCAGCAGGGCCATGGGAACGCGTTATCCAACGCGTTTCTGCCGCTTGCTGATCTGGTGACAGCTTAGCTCGATTCCACTCTGCGGTCAGCGCAAATCTCACCTTTTGGACGCAATTTCCCCCTATGTGAATCGCCATTTCGTGAGGTTGAGTTAATCTGCTCGAATCACCCTGCGCGCAATCATCAGGGCCTATTCAGGGGGCATCTGTTACAAATGCACACGGTATGATATTTGGAGGCCGACGCCGGTAGCCGAGCCCATTAGGGGCGGCGGCAGACCCGGGGCGTTGCCGGGACCTCTTCTGATGACCATTGGCGGGCTGCCCGGCGAACGGCCGCAAGACACAGCTGCACCGCCAGACAGAACTGCCAACCAGAACGGGTGACTGCCACCGTGAGCACAACAGATACGCCGCTTAATGCTTCCCGCAGAAGAGGGGGAGCCGGGTTCGCCCGTAAGGCCAAGGCGTATTTCGCCCTCACCAAGCCGCGTGTCATTGAGTTGCTGCTGGTCAGCACCCTACCCACCATGATCTACGCGGAGCGCGGCTTCCCGCCGATCGGCCTGATCCTGGCCACGCTGGTCGGCGGCGCGTTTGCCGCCGGCAGTGCCGGTGCCTTCAACTGCTACCTCGACCGCGACATCGACAAACTGATGCACCGGACCGAGAACCGTCCGCTCGTCACCGGCGAGGTGACGCCGCGCGAGGCGCTGGTGTTCTCCTGGCTGCTCGGGGCCGCCGCCATCGTTATTCTCTGGTTCGGCGCCAACCCGCTGGCCGCGTGGCTCGGATTGGCCGCAATTTTCTTCTATGTGGTCATCTACACCATCATCCTCAAGCGCCGCACCGCACAGAACATTGTGTGGGGTGGAGCTGCGGGCTGCTTCCCGGTGCTGATTGCCTGGGCCGCCGTGACCAATACCGTCGAATGGCCGGCCGTCATCCTGTTTATGGTCATCTTCCTCTGGACGCCGCCGCACTACTGGCCGCTTTCGATGCGTTACGGCGAGGACTACCGCAACGCGAACGTGCCCATGCTGGGGGCCATTGCCGGCGCCAAGGTGGTTTCCGTCCAGGTGGTCCTCTACGCCTGGGCCATGGTGGCCTGCTCGCTGCTGCTGGTCCCCGCCGGTGGCGCGGGCTGGGTCTACACGGCCACCGCAGTGCTGGCGGGTGCGTGGTTCCTTTACGAGTCGCACTCCCTCTACAACCGGGCGCAGCGCGAGGACGTTTCGGACAAGCGCGCCATGAAAGTCTTCCACGGCTCCATCAGTTACCTGACGCTGCTGTTCATCGCGTTGGCCGTGGATCCGTTCGTCGGATCAGCGATCATCGGTTAATACTCCCAACGCTCTCTCACTTAATGCGGGTTTTTTACCGACCCTCTATCAGTACCTGCAGCTTTCTTAGCGACCCTCTCTCACCAACGGTGAAGGAGGGTCGCTTCTTTGTCACCAGAAGTAAGGAGGATCCTGCGAAACACCGCAGGCAGTGTGAAAGCGTCTGCAGTGAGAGAGCGTCTGCCCACTTCCTGCATTTAAGTGAGAGAGCGTCTGCCCACTTCCTGCATTTAAGTGAGAGAGCGTCCTTAAATGCGGGGTGCCACGGTTCGTTGGGAACCGTGGCACTCCGTCGGGGCAAAAATCGGTGGAGGCTACGAGACCGGGCTCGAGCGGGCGAGGTCCGCGGAGTTTGTTGCCGCGCTCATCAGCAGCGCCGCCCCCAGCATGTGGGCGCCCACGAGCAACGCGGGGATGCCGTTGTAGTACTGGGTGAAGCCGATGACGGCCTGCAGCAAGGTCACGGAAAGCAGCAACAGGACCGACGTGCGGAACGGGCCCTGGATCCGGCGGACGATGACCAGCACCAGAGCGAACAGTGTGCCGGCCGTGATCACGTACGCCGGAACGGCGTGGATGTGGGAGAACAGGTCCCAGTCAAGGCCGTTGCGGGGTGCGTCCGCGTCACCGGCGTGGGGACCGGAACCGGTCACCACTACTCCGAGCATTACGGCGAGGGCGGAGAAAAGCCCGACGGCGGCGGTCACCGGACGCATGACGCCCGGCAAGGCGGGGAGCTGGACGCCGGCATGGCGGCCCGTCCTGCCGTAGGCCCGGTTGACGAGCAGCGTCGAAATCACCACGAGGGCCATGGAAACGAGGAAATGCAGGCCCACCACCCACGGATTGAGGTTGGTCAGCACGGTGACGCCGCCGATCACCGCCTGTGCCGGGATGCTGGCCAGCAGGCCCAGCGCCAGCAGGAAGAGGTCCCGGCGCTCCTTGCGAAGGTTCCACAGGTACACAAGCATGGCCAGCGCAACCGCCGCCAGGGCAAACGTCAGCAGCCGGTTGCCGAACTCAATGAAGCCGTGGATCCCCATTTCGGCCGTGTTGACCAACGAGGTCTCGGTGCAGCGCGGCCAGGTGGGGCAGCCGAGGCCGGACGCCGTCAGACGCACCGCACCCCCGGTCACTACCAGCAGCGCCTGGCCAACCAGGGACGCCACCGCGAGGCGGCGGACGCTGGCGTCCACGGTTTGGGGCAGCCTCGCGATAAGGCGGCCGGCGATCTGGGGGAGGCGTGAAGCCGTGCTCACGGATATCTCAATTCCACTTGAACCAACGGATGGCTGCTGCTCCGGCAAGAACCGTCCAGAGCAGCAGGATAAGCGCGGCGCCGCCGTTCAACGAGCCGTGCAGGAAAGCTTCGCGCATGGCCTCGCCGAGTGCGCCGGAGGGCAGGTAGTGAACCGCTCCCTGCGCCAGTGCGGGCAGCCGTTCCGCGGGAATGACTATCCCGCCCAGGGCGCCCAGCAGGATCCACAGCAGGTTGGTGATGGCCAGGGTTGCCTCGGGCCGGACCGTGCCTGCCACCAGGAGCCCCAGCGCGGTGAACGCCACGGCGCCCAGGGCCAGCAGCGACAGCCCGGGGAGCCAGCCGGAGGCGGGCGGCTGCCAGCCCAACGGAAGCGCCACCAGCGTCACCACTGCCACCTGGAGGCATAGCACCGCCAGGACCGCCAGGACCTTACCCGCGATGAGGCCTTCGCGGCCCAGGGGTGTGGTGGACAGGAAGCGGAGAACACCGTACCGCCGGTCAAAGCCGGTGGCAATGCCCTGCCCGGTGAAGGCCGTGGACATGGCGCACAATGCCAGGATGCCGGGGACGGCCACATTGATGCGGCTGGCTCCGAAACCGTCCAGGAAGGGGGTGACGGTGAGCCCCACCAGCGCCAGAAGCGGCAGGACCACTGCAAGGATCAGCTGTTCGCCGTTCCGGAGCATCGTCAGAGCTTCGTACTTACCCTGCAGCAGGATACGGCGCAGCAGCGTGGCCGGTGCTCCCTCGGCGGCGGTGGCTGCGGGAGCCGTCATCGGATGTCCTTTCCCGAGATGTCCAGGAAGACATCTTCCAGGCTTCGTGCCGCCAGGCTCATGGAACCGGGCATCACGCCGTGGGCGGCCCACCAGGCGGTCAACGACGCGAGATCGTGGGGTGTCAGTGCACCCGAGGCCACGTAGCTTCCGGCCCGTGTTTCGGAGACGGCGATGGCATCGGGCAGCACGCCGGTGAAATCCAGCCCCGGGGGAGCCTCGAACACCAGGGTGCGGACATGGTCGGTGCCGGCCTCCACAGCCGGGTCCCGCTGCAGCAGCTGGGAAACTGTTCCCTCGGCGACGTTCCTGCCGGCGTCGATGATGTACACGTAGTCCGCCAGCCGCTGGGCTTCGTCCATCAGGTGTGTTGTCAGGATGATGCCCATCCCGGCCGCCCGCAGTTCCGAGATCAGCTCGAAGACCAGTTGCCGGGACTGGGGATCCAGGCCGGCGCTGGGCTCGTCCAGGAAAAGGACTTCCGGATTGCCGATCAGTGCTGCGGCGAGGGCCAGACGCTGTTTCTGCCCACCGGAGAGTCTGCGCACGCTGGTCCTGGCGAAAGTATCAATGCCGAGCCGTTCCACCAGTTCGTCAACGGAGCGGGGCCGCGCATACATTCCGGCGATGTGCCGCAGGAGCGGAATGGGACGGGCCGACGGCGGGAGGCCGCCGTCCTGAAGCATCACGCCTACGCGGGACCGCAGGTCAGCGCCCGAACGGCCCGGATCCTGGCCCAGCAGCGAGATGCTGCCGCCGCTGCGCTTCTGCAGGCCCTGGGCGCATTCGATGGTGGTGGTCTTTCCGGCTCCGTTGGCGCCCAGGAGGGCCGTGACCTGGCCGCGTTCGGCCATAAGGGATACGCCGTTGACCACCCGGAGCATTTTTCCGTCCAGGCTAGCCAGCGGACCAACATCCTTAATTAACCCGCTGATGGACAGAACCGGGGATTCGGGGGATCGCACCCCAGCATTCTACGCGATGTAGTACTGGCGGCCCCGCAGCGGACCCCCGCCGCAGGTCAGCCTGACCTTACTAGTACGGCGGAGTAAATTACGACATGATTGTGTTGTGTATTCCATGACCAATGCTGCTGCAGTGCCGTTTGCCGGGCACCGGGCGCCGCGTACTGCCGCTGACCGCGGCCACGTGGCCGCTGTGCCGGCGGCGGACTCGGACGAGCGTACACGGGACCGGGTCCTTGGTGCCGTGCTTGAGCACGGCCCCATCAGCGCGGCGGAACTCGGCGACATGCTCGGTTTCACACCCGCCGCGGTCCGGAGGCATCTTGATCATCTGGCCCGCAGCGGGGATATTGAAGTCAAGCGCGTTGCCAGGGCCGGCGCCGGCGCGGGACGTCCCGCCCGCCGTTACGTCCTCAGCTCGCAGGGCCAGTCCACGCTTGGCAACGATTACCTCGACATCGCCACCCTCGCGCTCAAGCAGCTTCAGGCAGTGGCGGGCGACGACGCCGTCCGCGCGTTCGCCGTCGAACGTTTTGCCGACATGGAACGCCGGTACGCACCCGAGGTCGAGCAGGCCGGACCGGACATCACCGCCAGGGCGCAGGCACTGTCCGCGGCGCTGAGCCGGGATGGCTTCGTTGCCTCAGCAGCTTCGATCGAGGCCAAGGCCCCGCTGCCGGCAGCACTGTCCAGCGTCCAGCTGTGCCAGGGGCATTGCCCCATCCAGCAGCTCGCCGCCCAGTTCCCGGTCTTCTGCGACGTGGAGACCGAAGTGTTCTCCCGTCTCGTCGGCGTTGATGTGCGCCGCCTGTCCACGCTGGCGCGCGGCGGACACGTCTGCACCACCCATATACCCACAGGCCGGCTGGCTGCTGGGGGACCCCGCGTCCCGCAGACAGCCCCCGCCAGCCTGGATGAAGTAACCAACCATCAGCAAGAAAGGCCGTGATGACGGACCAACTATCAGAGAAAGCGGTAGCCGAAGACACTGTGATCTCGGAGATTCTGGAAAAGAATCCCGAGCTCCACGGCATCGGCACGTACGAGTACGGCTGGTCCGACAAGAACGACGCCGGCGCCAACGCCCGCCGCGGTATCAATGAAGAAGTCGTCCGCGACATCTCGGCCAAGAAGAGCGAGCCCCAATGGATGCTCGATCTCCGGCTCAAGGGCCTGAAGTACTTCGACCGCAAGCCCATGCCCACCTGGGGTGCAGACCTCTCCGGCATCGACTTCGACAACATCAAGTACTTCGTGCGGTCCACCGAGAAGCAGGCCACCAGCTGGGAGGACCTGCCCGATGACATCAAGAACACGTACGACAAGCTCGGCATCCCCGAAGCCGAAAAGCAGCGCCTGGTTTCCGGCGTCGCCGCCCAGTACGAGTCCGAGGTTGTCTACCACCAGCTGCGTGAGGACCTTGAAAAGCAGGGCGTCATCTTCCTGGACACCGACACCGCGCTGCGCGAACACCCGGAGATCTTCCAGGAATACTTCGGCACCATCATTCCCGTGGGCGACAACAAGTTCGCGTCGCTGAACACGGCCGTCTGGTCCGGTGGCTCCTTCGTGTACGTCCCCAAGGGCGTCCACGTGGACATTCCGCTGCAGGCATACTTCCGTATCAACACGGAAAACATGGGCCAGTTCGAGCGCACCCTGATCATCGCCGACGAGGACTCCTACGTCCACTACATCGAAGGCTGCACCGCGCCGATCTACACCTCGGACTCGCTGCACTCCGCCGTGGTGGAAATCATCGTGAAAAAGGGCGCCCGCGTCCGCTACACCACCATCCAGAACTGGTCCACCAACGTGTACAACCTGGTGACCAAGCGTGCCATCTGCGAAGAAGGCGCCACCATGGAATGGGTTGACGGCAACATCGGCTCCAAGGTCACCATGAAGTACCCGGCCGTTTACCTGGTAGGCGAGCACGCCAAGGGCGAGACCCTGTCCATCGCCTTCGCCGGCGCCGGCCAGCACCAGGACACCGGTTCGAAGATGGTTCACATCGCGCCGAACACCAAGAGCTCCATCATTTCCAAGTCCGTGGCCCGCGGCGGCGGACGTGCTGCCTACCGCGGCCTCGTCCAGGTCCGTGAAGGTGCCAAGCACTCGGCAAACACCGTCCGTTGCGACGCGCTGCTGGTGGACACCATCAGCCGCTCGGACACCTACCCGTACATCGACATCCGTGAGGATGACGTGGTGATGGGCCATGAAGCAACTGTTTCCCGGGTCAGCGAAGAGCAGCTCTTCTACCTGATGTCCCGCGGCATGCGCGAAGACGAGGCCATGGCGATGATCGTCCGTGGCTTCATCGAGCCCATCGCCCGCGAACTCCCGATGGAGTACGCACTTGAGCTGAACCGCCTGATTGAACTGCAGATGGAAGGGTCCGTCGGATAACGATGACTGAAATCACTACTGAAAAGGCCCGCATCGGCGCGCCCTCGGCCCAGCCGTTTATTAACGGTTTCACGGAAGAGGGCGAAAGCCTGTCTCCGATCAACGCGAACGGTTCCAAGGCCCCGCTGGCCGGCGAAGCCGTCAAGCGCCACTCCCACGGCGGCGGCGTCGGCATTCCGGACAGCTCACGCGCCGGCCGGCTGACCTCGTACAACCTGGCGGACTTCAAGCCGCTCACCGGGCTTGAGGAAGACTGGCGCTTTACCCCCCTCAAGCGCCTGCGTGGGCTGCACAGCGACGTCCTGGCGGGAGCGGCTCCCACCGTCACCGTCAGCGGCCCGGAGCAGGTCACGGTTGAGTCCGTGGCACGCGGCGACAAGCGCATCGGTTCCGCCGGCATCCCGGAGGACCGAGTGTCCGCCAACGCCTGGGAAAACTTCAGCGAAGCCACCGTCCTCACCATCCCGGCCGAGTTTGAAGCCGACACCGAGGTCACCGTCGTGATCGAAGGCACCTCCACGGAGGCAGCCGCCCAGCACCTGGTGATCGTGGCGGAGAGGTTCTCCAAGGCCACTGTGGTCCTGAACCACCAGGGCTCGGCCGTGGTGTCCGAAAACATCGAAATCGTTGTTGAAGACGGCGCCAACCTCACGGTGGTCTCGCTCCAGGAATGGAACGACGACGCCGTCCACGCCTCCTCCCAGCAGGCAAAGATCGGCCGCGACGCCAAGTTCAAGCACGTTGTGGTCAGCTTGGGCGGGGACCTGGTCCGTGTCACGCCGTCCACCCGTTTCACCGCCCCCGGCGGCGAAGCGGAAATGTTCGGCTTGTACTTCGCCGACGCCGGCCAGCACCTGGAGCAGAGGCTCTTTGTTGACCATGCGGTGGCGAACTGCACCTCCAATGTGCTCTACAAGGGCGCGTTGCAGGGCCGTAACGCCCACGCCGTGTGGGTAGGCGACGTCCTGATCCGCAAGGAAGCCGAAGGCACTGACAGCTACGAGGCCAACCGCAACCTCCTGCTCACGGACGGCGCCCGCGCCGACTCCGTGCCGAACCTCGAGATCGAGACCGGCCTGATCAAGGGTGCCGGCCACGCCAGCGCCACCGGCCGGCTGGACGACGAGCACCTGTTCTACCTCATGGCCCGCGGCATCCCCGAGGATGTTGCCCGCCGCCTGGTGGTCCGTGGCTTCCTGCACGAGATCATCCAGCAGATCAAGGTACCGGCCCTCGAAGAGCGGCTCACCGAGGCTGTTGAGCGCGAACTCGCCGTGACGAACAACTAGGCGGCGCGGACAACAGATGACTGACCAGCCAAAGGGCGAATTTGTCTGCAAGACGGATGAAATCCAGCTCAAGCACGCGCTCCGGATCCTGATTGATGACTACCCCGTAGCCATCGTGAAGGACTCCATGGGAGACATCCACGCCATCGGGGACACCTGCTCCCACGCGGACATCTCACTGTCCGAGGGCGAAGTGGAGGGCTGCATGATCGAATGCTGGGGCCACGGTTCCCAGTTCGACCTGCGCAGCGGTGAGCCGCTCCAGCTCCCCGCCTACGATCCCGTCCCGGTGTTCGCCGTCGAGATCGTCGGCGACGAGGTCTACGTGGACTTCACGAACGTACTCAACGGAGCGGAAGCCCCGAACTTCAGCTAGCAGCATCAACCTGGCAGATCAGCCGCGAGCAGCAACACCAAGCAACAGAACCAAACTTCCAGATACAGACCGCACCACCGCCGGAGGGCGCGGTGCAGAGGAGAACAAGACCTATGTCTACTCTTGAGATCAAGGACCTGCACGTCAGCATTGACACGGAGCAGGGCACCAAGGAGATCCTGAAGGGCGTCAGCCTGACCATCAAGACCGGTCAGACCCACGCCATCATGGGCCCCAACGGTTCGGGCAAGTCCACCCTGGCCTCCACCATTGCCGGGCACCCGCGCTACAAGGTCACCAGCGGAACCATCACGCTCGACGGCGAGGATGTCCTCGCAATGACCGTTGACCAGCGGGCCCGCGCCGGCCTCTTCCTGGCCATGCAGTACCCCGTGGAGGTCCCCGGTGTCAGCATGACCAACTTCCTGCGCACCGCCAAGACCGCCATTGACGGCGAAGCACCCAAGCTGCGTACCTGGACCAAGGACGTCAAGGCGGCCATGGCCCAGCTGCGCATCGATGCAGACTTCGCCGAGCGCAACGTCAACGAAGGCTTCTCCGGCGGCGAGAAGAAGCGGGTGGAGATCCTCCAGCTGGAACTCTTCAAGCCGAAGTTCGCCATCCTCGACGAGACCGACTCCGGGCTGGACGTTGACGCCCTGAAGGTTGTCTCCGAAGGCGTCAACCGTGCACACGAGACGGGCAACATGGGCACGCTGCTCATCACGCACTACACCCGCATCCTGCGCTACATCAAGCCTGACTTCGTCCACGTCTTCGTCGACGGCCAGGTTGTCGAAGAAGGCGGCCCGGAACTGGCTGACCGCCTCGAAGACGAGGGCTACGACCGTTACGCCACCGGCGCGGGCGCTGCCACCATCGCCGCTGCCGCACAGGCCTAGATAGGACTTGCCATGACCGAAATCAATGCGGCCCGCACGGGCCTCGAAGATGTCGAAGAGGCACTCAAGGACGTCATCGACCCGGAACTCGGTGTCAACATCGTGGACCTCGGGTTGCTGTACGGTCTGAAGTACTCGGACGACGACGGCGCGCTGCTGATCGACATGACGCTCACCACGGCTGCCTGCCCGCTCACCGATGTCATCGAGGAGCAGGTAGGCAAGTCCCTTGACGGTGTCGTTGACGACTGGCGCCTGAACTGGGTGTGGATGCCGCCTTGGGGTCCGGAGCGGATCACTGATGATGGCAAGGACCAGATGCGGGCCCTCGGCTTCAACATCTGATTGCCCCATCCACCGCATAAGTACGACGGCGGCCGGTTACCTCCCAGCGGAGGTAACCGGCCGCCGTCGTCCCCACCGGCCCACTTAAAGGGATGGCGCCGAGAAGGTGTCGCATTGGTTGATGTCGCCGGTCTGGTAGCCCTTGTAGAACCAGCTTTGCCGCTGTTCGCTGGAACCGTGCGTCCAGGCCTCGGGCGAGACCTGTCCGGTGGCGGCTTCCTGGATCCGGTCATCGCCCACCGCTGACGCTGCGGACAGGGCATCGTTCAGGTCCTGCTGGGTGATCGGTTCCAGGAACGGCTGGCCGTCGGGTCCGGGCTGGGTTGAGGCGTGCTTCACCCAGAGGCCGGCATAGCAGTCGGCCTGGAGTTCCACGCGGACCGCACCGGACTCGGGCCCCTGCGGGTCCTGTTGCGCGCGGTCGATGTACCCCAGCACGTTCTGGATGTGGTGGCCGAATTCGTGTGCCACCACGTACTCCTGCGCCAGGGGACCTCCCGAGGATCCGAAGCGGTCCACGAGGTCCTGGAAGAACCCGGGATCGAAGTAGGCAGTGCTGTCAGCCGGGCAGTAGAAGGGGCCCACCGCGCTGGAAGCCGTCCCGCACGCACTGCTGACGGCCTGGTCGAAGATCACCGTCTCCGGCTGCGGGTACTGCACGTTGTATTGCTGCAGATACGCCGGCCAGAACGCGTTCAGGCTGTTCACGGTGCCGGTGATCCGGCAGTCCAGGCGCGCGTCGGCGTCGGCGCCTGTGGTGCAGGCCGGGGCCGTGCCCTGGTTCTGATCAGCCGGGCCTGCCCCGCCGGTCAGGCCTTCGAGCAAGGCGGGGTTGACGCCGAGGAGCACAGCTATCAGCAGGACGATTCCGCCACCGATGCCGCCGCCGACTCTGGCCCCACGGCCCATGCCCCGCCGGTCCTGGACCTGGGACGGGTCGAGCTGCACGTTGTCATTGAAGCTCATGAAGTCACAATAGCCCTTGCCGGCACCACCGAAGCGGAGTCCGGCCGGTAAAGTTGGGACGATGCCTTTTCTCGATAGAATCCAGCGCTGGGCTGAAGAACGCCCCCATGACACCGCCGTCGTGGTGGCGGGCCGGCGCCTGCGCTGGGCTGAGCTCCGGGACGCCGCCGCAGCCGCCCTTCCGCAGACAGCTGCCGTCACCGTGCTTGCGGAGGCCAACTCCGTCGACTTCGCCGCAAGGTTCGCCGCAGCCGTTGCCGGTCGGCGGCAATGCGCCGTCCTGGACCCGACCTGGCCGGAGCCCCTGCACCAGGAGATCGTTCAACGGCTGGCCGAGTCGGCCAGGCCCGGCATGGTTTCCGCAGCGGATGCCTTGGCGGACGGGCCGCCGGACTCGACGTTCCTGATCGGACTCACCTCCGGCACCACGTCAGTGCCCAAGGCGTTTACCCGGTCCAGGCAGTCCTGGCGGCGGTCCTTTGACGCGTCCGTTGCGTTCTTCGGCCTCGCCCAGGACGACGTCACGCTCGCGCCCGGGCCCCTGGCCGCCAGCCTTAACCTCTATGCCCTGGCTGAGTGCCTCTACGCCGGCTCGGAATTCCAGACGCTGGAGAGTTTCGACGTCGGTGATGTCCACGCCGCGATCACGCACGACGGCGTGACCCGGCTCATCCTCGTGCCCACCATGCTGCGGCTGCTCAGTGAGCGCGGCCTGACCGGCGGCGTGGACGCCTCCGGCATCCGTACCATCATCTGCGCCGGCTCGAAGCTGGACGCACGCACCCTCGAAGCAGCACGGCGCTGGGCGCCGAATGCCACCATCTTCGAGTACTACGGCGCGTCCGAACTGAGCTTTGTCTCCGGCGTGGGGCTGGCGGCGGGGGAGCTCCTGGACGCCGGGGGTACAGGCATCGGACACCCGTTCCCGGGCGTGGACGTCAGAATCCTGGACGATGAGGGTTCCGAACTGCAGGACGGCGGAGCCGGCAATATCTGTGTCCGCAGCGGCATGGTCAGCAACGGCTACCTGTGGGGTGACGACGGCCAGGCGCTGCGCTCCTTCAACGGCTGGTTCACGGTGGGGGACCAGGGCTACCTCGCCGACGGCGAACTGCACATCCTGGGCCGGCGCGCCGACATGATCCTGACCTCGGGAAAAAACGTCTATCCGCACGAAGTGGAACTCGCCCTGGCGGCCGTGCCGGGGGTGGCTGCTGCTGTGGCCGCCGGAATACCCGACGATCTCCGCGGCCAACGGGTGGTCGCCGGCGTCGTTCCTTCCCATGGCGGCGTCACGGCCACGCAGCTGAAGGCCGGACTCGAAAACATCCTGCCGCGGGACAAGCGGCCCCACCAGTACTTCGCACTCTCCGAACTCCCCACCACGGA
Source organism: Pseudarthrobacter humi (assembly GCF_024294965.1). Classification (NCBI taxonomy): domain Bacteria; kingdom Bacillati; phylum Actinomycetota; class Actinomycetes; order Micrococcales; family Micrococcaceae; genus Pseudarthrobacter; species Pseudarthrobacter humi. Next base: position 78,832 of record NZ_JANCLV010000003.1, on the reverse strand, counting down.
CCGTGGAAAGGTCAGCCGGAACACTCTCCTGGACTGGATCGGCTCCCAGGACCCCAGGGCGCGGCACCTTGACCGCTGACGTGCGGCCCCAGGTCATGCCACCCGGCGACGTGCTGCCGCCGGACCGGCAGCCAGTGATCATTGCGGCGCGGCGTACCGCGGTCCGGCGCGCCAACGGTGCGCTGAAGGAACTGCGTGCGCACCAGCTTCTCGCACCGGTGCTGGCCAACCTCCTGGCAGATACCCACGTGCCGGCCGAAGAAGTCACCGATGTGGTGATCGGCAACGCCGTGGGCGGCGGCGGCAACGTGGCCCGCCTGGCCCTGCTTGAGGCGGGCCTGCCGGTCGCTGTGCCGGGACTGACTGTTGACCGCCAATGCGGGTCAGGCCTGGATGCCATCGCTCTGGCCACCCGGCTGGTTGCCGCCGGCGGCAACCCCCTGTATATAGCCGGGGGGGTGGAGAGCATCAGCACGGCTCCGCTGCGGGCCCACCGTAACGACGACGGCGAGCCTGAGTTTTTTGCCCGGGCCCAGTTTGTGCCGCACAGCTTCGGTGACCCGGACATGGGGGTCGCGGCCGAGAATGTAGCGGCCCGGTTTACGGTCGGCCGGGAGCGGCAGGATGCCTCGGCGCTGCGCAGCCACCGGCGGGCGCTGGCCGCGGCTGAAGCAGGGTTTTTCGCCGGCGAGATCACCACCCTGGAGACGTCCGCCGGACCCATCAGTGCCGACGACGGCCCCCGCCACGGCCTGACTGCCGCCGTTCTCAAGCGGTTCCCGCCCGCTTTTGTGCCAGGGGGGACTGTCACCGCCGGGAACTCATGCTTCGACGCGGACGCCGCTTCCGCCGTCGTCGTTACTTCATTGCAGCGGGCACGGGAACTCGGAGCCACAGACGGGCTCCTGGTGCTGGCCACGGACACTGCCGGTGTGGACCCCGAACTGCTGGGGATCGGCGCAGCGGTTGCCGCGGAGCGGCTCCTGAAGGCCAGGGGGTTGGCGGCTGCCAGCGTGGACCTGGTGGAATTCAACGAAGCCTTCGCGTCCCAGACCCTGGCCTGCCTGGACCGGTTGGGCATTGATCCGGACCGGGTCAACCTCGACGGCGGGGCGCTGGCATTGGGCCACGCCTACGGGGCGTCCGGTGCGGTGCTGGTGACCCGGCTACTCGCCCAGGCACGGCGGGCCGGGAACCATGGCTCCCTGGCGCTGGCCCTGATCAGTATTGCCGGCGGCATGGGCACGGCGGCGCTGCTGCGGTACGAGTTGCTGTCCGGCGCCTACTAGGTTCCCCCTAGGCAGCACAGGAAGGACAAGGACCCGTCAGTCTTCTGCGTCGCCCAGCCCGCGGGCAGCCAGCGCTTCGCCGGTCTGGCGGGCGAAGGCCACGGTGGTGATGAAGACAGGTAGCACAAGGGCACGCGGGTTGCGCTCAAGCCCGCGGGCGCGGGCGGAATCCCTGACGTCTGCAAAGGCGCCGGCGATATACGGGATGCTGCGGAGCATGATGGCTATGGTCAGCGCAAAACGTTCAGGGTCCGCGCCGAAGCGGCGGAACGGCGTGGCCAGCGATACCACGCCGTCGAGGATCCGCTGCATGGGCGTGGTGGCCGTCAGCAGGGATGCCGCCACCACGCAGACCAGGATGTTCAGGACAATCCGGGCGGCTGTGGGTCCACCCAGCTGCCACCACTGGAACAGGCCGATGACCACCAGCACCACGGCAACAGGGCGGACAGCGCTCGCCAGCCGCCGGGCTCCGGCGCCGGTCAGGAGAAAGAGCACGCCGAGGGCGGCCAGCATCGCGGCGGAGACCAGCCAGTCGACCACCAGGAAGGACACCGGGCCGCAGCTCAGCACCAGCAGGAACTTCACTGCCAGCGGCGTCCGGTGGATGAGGGAATTCCCCGGGACGTAGTTGGCCAGCAGGAAGCCGTGCCCTCTCATGGCGCGGCCAGGCCGTTGGTGACCAGCGCCCGGTATGCGTCCACGGCCGCGGCAGGGCCGCCGTCGAACATCACCCGTCCCGCCTCCACCACCAGCACACGGTCCATCTCCAGGGCGAGGTCGAGGTCGTGGGTGGACATCACGATCTGCTGGTCGAGGCCGGACAGCGTGCGGCGCAGGAGTTCCCGGTTCCGGAGGTCCAGGAGGGTGGACGGTTCGTCCAGCACCAGGACGGCTGGGTTCACGGCCAGTACAGCGGCGAGGGCCATCAGCTGGCGTTCGCCGCCGGAGAGTTCGTAGATGCTTTGGTCCGCGAGCGGCAGCAGGCCGAGGCGCTCCAGGGCCGCTTCGGCCAGCCGGCGGCGCTCCGCCCCGTTGCGGACCGGGCGGCGCAGCGAAAGCTCCACGTCTTCGCGCCCCGTGGGCATCACCAGCTGCGACAAGGGATCCGTGAAGACGAACCCCACCTGCCTGCGGACCGCCCGCACGGCCCGGACGGTGTCGGCGCCTTCCACCGACACTGTGCCGGAACTTGGCTGGACCAGGCCGTTGATCATTCGCAGCAGCGTGGACTTGCCGGACCCGTTGGCCCCGATCACGCCGATGCGCTGTTCGGTCAGTTCAAGCGTGACGTCCTGGAGCAGGGACTTGGGTTCCGGGCGGTTGTCAACGGCGACGGCCACGGATGCCTGCCGGAATGAAATGGTTGCCATGGCGGATCTAGTTGTTGATCCGCTTCACCCGGCGGACCAGGACGTCGGGGAAAGCCCGGTGCAGTGCCACGGCGATCACCGCGGCGAGGATGTTCTTAATCACGTCACCGGGGTAGAAGATCAGGTCTGCGAGGAAGGCTTCACCCAGTGACGCTTTGGTGTTCAGGGCGATCCCGGCAACTCCGAGGGTGTGCACGACGGCGATGCTGGTGACCATCGCCGACGCGAAGAACCACAGCGCCCGGGTACGTGTTGTCCGCCGGATCACCACGGTGGCGAGCCAGCCCACGACGGCTGCCGCGATAGGGAAAGCAATGATGTAGCCGGCCGACGGTCCGGCCAGGATGCCCAGGCCGCTGCGGCCCTGGCTGAAGATCGGCAGGCCGGCCAGGCCCAGGAGGGTGTACAGGCCGACGGCAGCGAACCCCCGGCCCGGGCCAAGCATCAGTCCGGTGAGCATCACCGCAAGCGTCTGGAAAGTGATGGGGACGCCGAACACGTTCGCCGCGATGCCGGGCACCATGGCGGAGCCCGCAACGAGTGCCGCAAAGACGGCGATCAGGCCCAGGTCGGTGGCGTTCCAGCGGTTCCGGAGGCGGGAAGCGGTGCCGTTGACGGCAGTGTCAGTCTGGCTCATGGGGTGTTCCTGTCGTGGTTGTACAAGCGAAGCATGGGGTGATCCTGACGTTACCGGTCGCCGTCGGACGCCATTTTGTAGGGGACCTACTAAGCGGGACGCCCGGGACTGACGGCAGGGCACAAACGCTGAGTCAACGCACGACGGCGGTGCAGCGGTTATGGGGTCAAGCTGGGGCCGGTAGACTTGGAAAGGCCGTTCTGTCGGCCATTCTGCCGGCTGCTTCCAGACATCACCCGTTGAGCTGCGGCGTTTCCCTGTTGTGAAAGGCCTTACCTGCTGTGATTACTGTCCAGGATCTTGAACTGCGCGCCGGCGCCCGGCTCCTCATGGACCAGGTGAGCTTCCGCATCGACAAGGGCGACAAGATCGGCCTCGTCGGCCGTAACGGCGCAGGCAAGACGACCCTGACCCGGGTGCTCGCGGGCGAAGGCCAGCCTGCCGGCGGCAAGGTGACCCGCAGCGGCGAGATCGGCTACCTGCCGCAGGATCCCCGCACCCCGGACATGGAACAGCTGGCCCGCGACCGCATCCTCTCCGCCCGCGGCCTGGACATCGCCGTCAACAACCTCAAGAAGACCCATGAGGACATGGCCAGCGAGGACACCGAGATCCAGCGCAAGGCGATGAACCGCTATGACCGGCTGGAATCCGAATTCCTGGCCGCCGGTGGATACGCGGCCGAGGCGGAGGCCGCCGCGATCTGCTCCAACCTGGCCCTCCCGGACCGGCTGCTGAACCAGCCGCTCAAGACCCTGTCCGGCGGCCAGCGCCGTCGTGTGGAACTCGCCCGGATCCTGTACTCGGACGCCGAAACCATGCTCCTCGATGAGCCCACCAACCACCTCGACGCGGATTCCATCACCTGGCTCCGCGAGTTCCTGAAGAACCACCAGGGCGGCCTGATCGTGATCAGCCACGACACCGAGCTGCTCGAAGCCACCGTCAACAAAGTGTTCCTGCTGGATCCCAACCGCGCCAAGATCGACTTCTACAACATGAACTGGAAGCGCTACCTCCAGCAGCGCGAAACGGACGAGCGCGCCCGCAAGCGTGAGCGCGCCAACGCCGAAAAGAAAGCCCAGGTCCTCATCGACCAGGCCAACAAAATGCGCGCCAAGGCCACCAAGGCCGTCGCAGCGCAGAACATGGCCAAGCGTGCCGAACGTCTCCTGGGCGGCCTCGAAGCCGTCCGCGCGACCGACCGCGTGGCAGCCCTGCGCTTCCCGGATCCGTCACCCTGCGGCAAGACCCCGCTCACCGCGGACGGACTCAGCAAGTCCTACGGCTCGTTGGAGATCTTCACCGACGTGGACCTGGCCATCGACCGCGGCTCCAAGGTGGTCATCCTGGGCCTCAACGGCGCCGGAAAGACCACCCTCCTGCGGATGCTTGCCGGCGTCGACAAACCGGACACCGGCGAGGTCGTGGCGGGCCACGGCCTGAAGGTGGGCTACTACGCCCAGGAGCACGAGACGCTCGACGTGGACCGCACCGTCCTGCAGAACATGCGCTCCTCCGCCCCGGACATGAACGACGCGGAAGTCCGCAACATCCTGGGCTCGTTCCTGTTCTCCGGAGACGACGTCGACAAGCCCGCCGGTGTGCTCTCCGGCGGCGAGAAGACCCGGCTGGCTCTGGCCACCATCGTGGCCTCCAGCGCGAACGTGCTGCTCCTTGACGAGCCCACCAACAACCTCGACCCGGCCAGCCGCGCCGAAATCCTCGGTGCCCTGAGCAACTACACCGGCGCCGTCGTCCTCGTGAGCCACGATGAAGGTGCCGTCGAAGCCCTGAACCCCGAGCGGGTCGTGCTGCTGCCCGACGGCATCGAGGACCACTGGAACGAAGACTACCTGGACCTGATTACGCTGGCTTAGCCTTCTCTGAGTCGGTTGTGTTCGCTGCGCGACGCGGGTGATTTCCCGCGTGCTCGCTCGTCCCTCGCTTAGACGCACGCTACATAAATCACCCACGCCGCTCCGCTTGCGGTCGGGTCACCTTTGGGCGAATCAGCGGACCGTTAGTTCTTCGGCGTCGGTGATCCGCAGCAGGTCTTCGTACGTGATGTTGAACATTGAGTTGTGGTCTCCGGCTCCGGCCCAGAGGAGCTTGTGGGCCTTGAGGGAGTTGTCCAGGAGAGTCCTGATCTTTGCCGGGTGGCCTATTGGGGCTACTCCGCCTACTTCCTGGCCTGTGTGTTGCAGGACGAAGGTGGAAGCGGCCCGGCGGATCTTGCCTGTTCCCAGCTGCGCCGCCACCAGCTTTGTGTCTACCTTCGCAGCGCCGCTTGCCAGTATCAGCAGCGGTGTGCCGCCGACGTCGAAGATCAGGCTGTTGGTGATGGCCGCGACATCGCAGCCAAGCGCCTTGGCCGCGGCAGCCGCCGTCGGGACCTTTGTGTCGAAGGTCCGCACTGTGTCCTGGAGACCAGCCGCTGTCAGGGCGTTTTTCACATTCGCCACCGGGGCGGCAGCTTCCACACTTTGCATGCGTCAGTAGCCCTGCGCGTCCAGTAGGGCGTCTTCCTCTTCTTCGGCAGTGGCCTTCCTGCGTTTGCGGGCAACCGGCGGACGACGGCGGGCTGCTGCAGCGGCGGAGTGCACCGGGCTGCCGGAGTCGCGTGATCCGTCCTGGATCTCAAGCTCGTCCGCGGCGTCAATCGCGGCATTCCTGGCCTGCTGCCGTGCGGCGTATCCGAAGCCCACGAACATCAGCACCCCGAACGCGAACCACTGCAACGAATAGGACAGGTGCGTGCCTTCTTCGGTGGCCGGCTTCGGGAACGGGAACGGCATGTCAGAGGGGGCGGGAGATTCAGAGGCCAGCTGCCCGTAGGCGCCAGTGAGTACGGGATAGCCCAGTTGGTCCGAGTAAGTGGGGAGATCGATGGATGCAAGCTGGCCGTCGGGGGCGCCGCGGTCCAACTGGGGCTCGCCGTGCTTGAGACGGACGACGGCGGTCACGGGTCCGGCGGGAGGCGCCGGGATGGAATCGGGACTGCCCGGGTTCTTGTTGCCGATGGGCAGCCAGCCGCGGTCGATCACCACGGTTTCACCGGTCTGCAGCTTGAACGGGACAACCACCTCATACCCGGGCTGCCCGTTCAACGGACGGTTGCGGACAATCCGCTGGCCGTCGGGATCATATGTGCCCTGGAGTTCCACCTGGGTCCATTCCTTCGACGGGTCCAGGGCGGAGAACTCGTCCCTCGCCTCGTCGAAGGAGATGGGTGTGGCGGAATAGTTGGTGACCACGCGGTTGATCTCCGCGAGGGTCTCCGCGCGGCGGTCCATCTGCCAGCGGCCGAGGAAGACGCAGGCAGCGGCAAAAATGGCGGCAAGCAGGAGGTATCCCAGCCACTTGCTGGAAAAGAGGAAGCGGTACATTCAGCCGTCCTGCCCTACCGGCGCCCGGCCTGCGTCCTGCCCCGAATCCAGGACCAGGGTTTCCTTCCAGAGCCCGCGGGTCTGGAGGTAATCTTCCAGCCAGTCACGGTGGTCATCGCAGGCAAGCCAGGTCTTGCGGCGTTCCGGCGTATGGATTTTTGGATTGTTCCAGAGCAATTGCCAGGAAGCTTCCGAGCGGCAGGCCTTGCGGGAGCACATGGCCGCCATAGCCGGCGGGGGACCAGCGGTCCCTGCAGCCAGGTCAAAAATATTCATGAGGCGCGCCGTTCCTGTCCTTGCGTGGGTTCGTCGTCGTCATCAATGAGCTCGCCCTGGATGACCGCGGACGTGGAGTCGTCCTGTTCCGGTGGCCAATACGGGCTTTCGAGCTCGGCAAGCGGAGCCGAGTCGAGCAGCAAGTCGCTGTGGACCTCCGCCTTATCGCTCCCGTTCGCGATCACCACAGCGATCCAGGGGAGGAAGACGGCGCCGGCCACCATCACGAGCTTGAACCAGCCGTCCACCACAAAAATGAGGATGAGGCAGACCATGCGGATTCCCATGGCCAGCGCGTACTTGATCATGCGCTGGCGCATGTCCTCCGAGTGGGCTGCCGCCGCGTCCGTAATGCTGTGGACCCCTGAATCCCCAGAGAACCTTTCGGGGTCTCCGGGCACGGGCTGTCCGGCATGGTTTTCAAGGGTCACGGCTGATTGATCACACTCCAAAGGCTTGCCTCAATTCTCTCACCATCGTCAGTGGCGCCCAAACGCGGGCTAAGATCGGAGGCAGCAAAATCACACCCCCTTACAACCGCGGCTGCACATGCCGCAGAATCCCGGAGCGTTTTATGTCTGAAGCAGCTACAGCGGCCCGCAGCGTCCTGATCACCGGTGGAAACCGCGGCATCGGCCTGGCCATCGCGCAGGCTTTTGTGGCCAACGGCGACAAGGTGGCCGTGACTTACCGGAGCGCGTCGGAGCTGCCGGCCGGGATTCTGGGCGTGAAGGCCGATGTGACTGACGAGGCCTCTGTGGATGCTGCCTTCGCCGAGGTGGAAGCTGCCCACGGTCCCGTTGAGGTCCTGGTGGCAAACGCGGGAATCACCAAGGACACGCTCCTGATGCGCATGAGTGAAGATGACTTCACGTCCGTGATCGACACCAACCTCACCGGCGCTTTCCGCGTCATCAAGCGCGCTTCGAAGGGCATGATCCGGATGCGCAAGGGCCGCGTCGTCCTCATTTCCTCGGTCTCCGGCCTCTATGGCGCGCCGGGACAGATCAACTACTCGGCCTCCAAGGCCGGTCTGGTGGGCATTGCCCGGTCCCTGACCCGAGAGCTCGGTTCGCGCGGGATCACGGCAAACGTTGTGGCTCCCGGATTCATCAACACGGACATGACGGCAGAACTGCCCGAAGCCACGCAGAAGGGCTACCTTTCCAGCATTCCTGCCGGCCGGTTTGCCGAGGCAACGGAAGTGGCGAACGTGGTCCGCTGGATCTCCAGTGACGAGGCGGCCTACATTTCAGGCGCCGTCATTCCCGTTGACGGCGGCCTTGGCATGGGCCACTGACCACAGAACACTGACACACGAGCCCGTCACTCGGCGTCGTCGAACGCTTCCCGCAGCCAGGCGATGACCTCGGCGTCGACGTCCCCAGCGGTGTTCAGTTCCAGGTGATGCATCCAAACGCCGCGGGACGGATGATTCACTTCCTTGAACCTGGGCGAGTCAATTCGCCGGGAGAGTCCGATCGAGAGAACCGCCGGCACCCCAGTGCTGAGGTGCCGGCGGGGATTCCAGACGTATGCAAAGCCGCGCCGGTTCCGGAATGCCACCTGGCTGCTTGTGGTGCGGCCGGTCGCCGGCATGGCGGTCATAATGGCGTTGTGGACTGCCTCGCAGAGTTGAAGTCCGGCGGGGGAATGCCTGAAGACCTCCTCCGGTGTGGATGGAGTGCCTGCGCTGCCCGTCATAGGGGGAGCTTACGCCGGGCGGAACACTGCCGGGAGGCTCTGCGGAACTAGGGTGAACTGCCTTCTTTGTGGGGGTCACACAAGTGAATGTAGCGGAGGCGCTGGCATGATGGACTTCAGACCTCAAGCGATTTAGACGTTTCAAACAAAGGAGCCCATATGGGACTGCTGGACAACAAAACCGCCATTGTGACCGGATCCTCACGGGGAATCGGCGCAGAAGTGGCCAAGAACCTCGCTGCCGAGGGCGCCGCCGTCGTAGTTAATTACCGCCAGAAGGCGCCGCGGGCCAACAAGGTGGTCGCAGGAATTGAAGCTGCCGGCGGCCGCGCCACCGCAGTGGGCGCGGATCTCACCACCCAGGAAGGCGTGCAGGCCCTGGCCAGCGCTGCCATGGAGAACTTCGGTTCGCTGGACGTCCTGGTGCTCAACGCTTCCGGCGGCATGGAGTCCGGCATGGCAGACGACTACGCCCTGAAGCTGAACCGCGACGCCCAGGTCAACATGCTCAACGCCGCCGTTCCCCTGATGAAGGAAGGCTCACGCGTGGTCTTCGTGACCAGTCACCAGGCCCACTTCATCAACTCCGTGCCCACCATGCCCGAATACGAGCCCGTGGCCCGCAGCAAGCGTGCCGGCGAGGACGCCCTGCGTGAGCTCCTTCCGAACCTGGCTGAGAAGGGCATTTCGCTGGTGGTTGTGTCCGGCGACATGATCGAAGGCACCGTCACGGCGACGCTGCTGGACCGCTCGAACCCGGGCGCCATCGAAGCCCGACGCGCCGAGGCCGGAAAGCTCTATTCCGTGGAGGAGTTCGCTGAAGTTGTGGCCGGCATGGCGACCGCGGACGTCGAATCCGGCCACACGGAATACGCCGGCGGCTCCGACTACTTCGGCAAGGGCGCCGAGTAGCCGTTCCGGGCATACCGCAAGGGCAGTAGTTGCCCGCGCCAAAAACCCCATCACCACGACGAGCTCCGGGCAGTACTCCTGCCCGGAGCTTTTGTCTGTCGCGAAGCCCAGTCTGTCTGTCTGGGGCAATATCGAGGGGCGTTGTCGACGCGAGCTACGCCGCCTAGGGTTTATGGATGGCACAGCAACCAGAGGTGACAGGCCGTAGCTATCCGGCAGGTGTTCCCTGTTGGGTGGACACCCAGCAGCCCGACGTGGAGGCCGCCATACACTTCTACGGCGGAATCTTCGGGTGGGAATTCGAGGACACCGCCCCGTCCGGCGGCACCGGCAGGTACGTCATCGCCACCCTTGACGGCCAGGAGGCCGGCGCCATCACGGGCCCCGGAACCGGTGCCGCCACGTGGAACACCTACATCTCCGTCGACGACGCGGACGCTGCCGCGCGCCACCTGCTCTCCGTCGGCGCAACACTGAAATCGGCCCCTGCCGATGCGGGCTCAGGAGGCGTGCAGGCCGTGCTGGCGGATCCCGAAGGCGCCGAGTTCCGCATCTGGCAGGCCCGCGGGCGGCTCGGTGCCCAGGCCGTCAACCTTCCCGGCGGATGGAACTTCAGTGATCTCCACACCACAGACACCGAGGCAGCAGTCGCCTTCTACACGAAGGCCTTCGGCTGGCAGTTCGACCACCTGGACTTTGGAATCATGATCCGCCGCCCCGGATACGGTGATCACCTTGAGGCCACCGTGGATCCCAACATCAGGGCTCGGCAGTCGGGCGACCTCGTGCCCCGCGGCTTCGAGGACGCTGTTGCCTGGCTTGCCTCCACGGCGCCGGGTGAGCGTCCGCAGTGGCACGTGACTTTTACCGTCGAGGACCGGGACCGTACGGCCGAGGATGCGGTGCGCCTCGGCGCCGTCCTCCTGGGGCAGGACGATACCGACTGGACGCGCACCGTCCTGATCCGGGATCCCGGCGGAGCCGTATTCACCGCGAGCCAGTTCACGCCGCCGTCGGGCTGAGCGGATTAAACGAGCCGGAGCGGAGCCTGCGGCTCAGACGCCCGCGATGTGGCGCACGGCGTCGAGGTACGGCATGTTGATCGCAGAGTCCGCAACTGCCCGGACCGCAGGCTTGGCATTGAACGCCACGCCCATCCCGGCGGCCCCGAGCATGTCCAGGTCGTTGGCGCCGTCGCCCACGGCAATGGTGTGTTCCATCGCGATTCCTTCTGCGGCCGCCCACTCGCGCAGGTACTTTTCCTTAGCAGCACGGTCAATCACGGCACCGAGCACCTTGCCGGTCAGGGCGCCGTCCACAATTTCGAGCTCGTTGGCGATCCAGTAGTCCAGGCCAAGATCCTGCGCGATCGGACGCAGGATCTGGTTGAACCCGCCGGACACCACGGCCACCACATGGCCTGCGGCTTTGAACGCCGCAACGAGCTCAGCGGCACCTTCGCTCAGCTTCACTTCCGCCCGGACGGAATCGACGACGGCGGCCGGCAGCCCTGCGAGCACGGCCACCCGCGCGTGGAGGCTCTGCGCGAAGTCCAGTTCACCGCGCATCGCCGCTTCGGTGACTGCCGCCACCTCCTCCCGCTTGCCCGCATAGGCCGCCAGGAGCTCGATGACTTCCTGCTGGATCAGCGTCGAATCAACGTCCATGATCAACAGCTTCCGCGGAGCCGCCCGCAGGCCGGAGGGAACGATGGCGGTGTCCAGGCCATCGTGCGCCGCCTCGGCCACCGCCCGGCGGAGGGCCGAAATGCCGGCGTCCGTGCCATCCGCGACGGCGACCTCGGCAGTGTGGACCTCAAACCGGCTGTCCCCGCCCCGTGATTCGGATTGGAGCGTGGCGCCACTGCCCGTCAGGGCGGAGCGCAGCTTGTCGAGCCCGGAGGCAGTCAGTTTTGGGCCATAGCTGACCGCAGTCACGTTCGAAGTCATGGCTGCAATCTTAGCCAGCGGGGGAGAGCCGCCCGAATTGATGGCGCCACGTTGATGGCGAACCCGTGGGCCAGCCAGCAAACAGGCCATGGCCGGGACTGTGACAAGCGTCGCTGTCCACGTTTCAGTTATCAGTCCGTCCCTGTTTTGTCCTAGTGTCTACTCCTATGAGTGATGTTCTTGAATTGGCCGCCGTCAGCGTTGTCCGTGGGTCTAAGACGCTCCTGAACAAGGTGGACTGGCAGGTCAAGGAGGGCGAGCGCTGGGTCATCCTGGGACCCAACGGCGCAGGCAAGACCACTCTCCTGCAGATTGCTGCAGCCCGCCTTCACCCCACCAGCGGCATAGCCGGCGTCTTAGAGGAAATCCTCGGCTCCGTGGACGTGTTTGAACTCCGGCCCCGCATCGGCCTGTCCTCCGCCGCACTGGCCAACCAGATTCCCGGGCACGAAACGGTCCTCAATGTTGTTGTCACCGCGGCGTACGGCGTGACGGGGCGGTGGCGTGAGGGCTATGAGAGGGCTGACGAACGCCGGGCTTTCAGGCTGCTGAATGACTGGGGCATGGGGCCGTTCCTGAACAGGGCTTTCGCGTCCCTGTCCGAGGGTGAGCGCAAGCGCGTCCAGATTGCCCGTGCCCTGATGACTGACCCGGAACTCCTCCTGCTCGACGAACCTGCCGCCGGCCTGGACCTGGGTGGGCGCGAGGACCTGGTGCACCGCCTCACCGAACTGGCTCGTGATGACGCCGCTCCGGCCATTGTCCTGGTCACCCACCACCTCGAAGAAGTGCCGCCTGGCTTCACCCACGCGATGTTGCTCCGGGAATCCAACGTGGTGGCGGCCGGACCCCTCGAGGGTGTGCTCACGGCCGAGCACCTCAGCAAGACCTTCGGCGTGGAACTCGACGTCACCGTCAACGCCGGCCGCTACACCGCCACCGCCCGCCGCTAGGCCACGGGCGCCGCCAACCGTGGATCTTCCCAGCAGCATCTTTGTGTTTTTCGCCGGCCTGTGGGCCGGCACCATCAACGCCGTTGTAGGCTCCGGCACCCTGGTCACCTTCCCGGTCCTGATCGCCCTCGGCGTCACTCCGGTGGTCGCTTCCATGAGCAACGCGATGGGCCTTGTGGCCGGCACCGCAGCGGGCGCGTGGGGCTACCGCCGCGAGCTCAAGGGCCGCGGCCTGCAGCTGCTGAAGCTCCTCCCTGCGTCGCTGCTGGGCGGCATCACCGGAGCCTGGCTGCTGCTGCACCTGCCGGAGAAGGTCTTCCACTACGTCGCACCGGTCCTCCTGGTCCTTGCCCTGCTGATGGTGGTGTTCCAGCCGCGGCTGCAGGCCTGGGTCCGCAACCGCGAGGAAAACCCCGAGCACGCCATCAAGGACAAACGCCACGGCATCCTCCTGATCGTGCTGGTGTACCTGGCCGGCGTCTACGGGGGCTACTTCGTGGCCGCCCAGGGCATCCTCCTGGTCGGCATCCTGGGCGTGTTCCTCACCGGCACCATCCAGAACGCCAATGCCATGAAGAACATCCTGGTCCTCGGCGTGAACCTCGTGGCCGCGGTGTCCTACCTGCTCTTCGCGTTTGACCGGATCAACTGGCTGGTGGTGCTCCTGATTGCCGTGAGCTCCACGATCGGCGGCCTCCTGGGCTCCAAGGTGGGACGGCGGCTGTCCCCGGCCGTGCTGCGGACTGTCATCTTTGCGCTCGGCCTGATGGCGCTGGGCTTTATGATCGCCAACCTGATGAAATAATCAGCCGGTGACAATCCACTACCTCGAATCGGCCGGAGATCCCCGCGTCTCCGACTACACGCAGCTGACGGACGTCCACCTGCGGAAGCTCCGTGAACCGGCCGAGGGAATGTACATCGCCGAATCCTCACGGGTCCTCCGCCGGGCGTTGGCGGCCGGCCACCGGCCAAGGTCGTTCTTCCTGGCGGAGAAATGGCTGGCTGACCTGCAGGATGTCCTCAGTGCCCACCCCGACGTTCCCGCCTTTATCGGCAGCGCCGCCCTGCTCGAGGAGATCACCGGGTTCCACCTCCACCGCGGCGCCATGGCAGCCATGCAACGGCCGGAACCGGTACCCCTCCGCGACTTGCTGGCAGGTGCGCGCCGGGTCGCGGTCCTGGAGGACATCGTGGACCACACCAACGTGGGTGCCATCTTCCGGTCGGCCGCGGCCCTGGACATCGATGCCGTCCTGATTTCTCCGCGCTGCGGCGATCCGCTCTACCGCCGCAGCGTCCGGGTCAGCATGGGAACGGTCTTCCAGGTACCCTGGGCGCGGCTGGAGTCCTGGCCGCACGACCTGTTGCTGCTCAAGGAAGCCGGCTTCACCGTGGCCGCGTTGGAACTCACGGGGGACGCCGTGGACGTGGATGCGCTTGCCGCACGCAATCCGGACCGGCTGGCCCTGGTGCTCGGCACCGAAGGTGCCGGCATGAGCGCCGAGACGCTTGCCGCCGTCGACCTCGCCGTGAAGATCCCCATGCGCGCCGGTGTGGACTCCCTCAACGTGGCGGCGGCCTCCGCCGTGGCGTTCTGGGAACTCCGGCCCCGCGGTTCGCAGGGTCCGCGCTGATCAGCTATTATTAACAGCTGGCTGTCCTGCGCTTTCTGCCTTGCGGCAGTGAAGCAGGCACCAGCCATCCCATTCATACCTGGCAGCTGGCAAAATCCAGTTGTGCGAACAAAGGCCCCATTATGAAGTCTGATATCCACCCGAAGTACGAAGCTGTTGTTTTCAACGACCTGGCTTCCGGCGTCAAGTTCCTGACCAAGTCCACCGTGTCTTCCAAGAAGACCATCGAGTGGGAAGACGGAAACACCTACCCGGTTATCGACGTCGAAATCTCCTCCGAGTCCCACCCGTTCTACACGGGCAAGCAGCGCATCATGGACTCTGCAGGCCGCGTCGAGCGCTTCAACGCTCGCTTCAAGGGCTTCGGCGGCGCGAAGTAATTCACTTCACCCCCCAAGGTTCTTTGGAAAGCCCGCACCGGCAACGGTGCGGGCTTTTTGCGTCCGGGGTTTTGTCGTTTCGGGGAGCCCTGATCGTGGGGCAGGATGGATGTCATGACTGCCTCGCCGTTTGCCGCCGAAGACCGCCCCCGCAGCCACCACGGTGAGTACAAAGTCCCCGGCGGCAAACTTGTGGTGGCGGATTTCGACGTTGTGGACGGTGTCCTCGCTGATGTCTCCCTCAGCGGCGACTTTTTCCTCGAACCCGACGAGGCGCTGCCTGCCATCAACCGGGCGCTGACAGGACTTCCGGAAAGCACGACGGCGGCGGAGCTGTCCGCGGCCGTCACCGCTTCGCTGCCGCCCGGCGCTGTCCTGTTCGGCTTTTCTGCCGACGCCGTGGCCGTCACCGTTCGCCGCTCGTTGGCGAAGGCCACGTCCTGGACTGACCACCACTGGAACATCATCGCTCCCACCGTGCTGCCCACTCATATCAACGTCGCCCTGGACGAGGTGCTCACCGAAGAGGTGGGCGCCGGCCGTCGCAACCCCACCCTGCGGTTCTGGGACTGGGAAGAACCATCCGTGGTGATCGGCAGCTTCCAGTCCTTCAGGAACGAGCTGGATCCCGACGGCGTTGCCCGGCACGGCATCACGGTGGTCCGCCGGATCAGCGGCGGCGGCGCCATGTTTATGGAGGCCGGCAACTGCATCACGTACTCCCTGTACCTGCCGCAGACGCTCGTGGACGGGATCAGCTTCGCGGACTCCTACACGTTCCTCGACGCGTGGGTGATGGCCGCCCTCGAGAAAATCGGGGTGACCGCGTTTTACGTGCCCCTGAACGACATCGCCACGGACCAGGGCAAGATCGGCGGCGCCGCGCAGAAGCGCCTGGCCAACGGGGGCATGCTGCACCACGTCACCATGAGCTACGACATCGACGCCGACAAGATGGTCGAGGTGCTGCGCATCGGCAAGGAGAAGCTCTCGGACAAGGGGACCCGCAGCGCCAAGAAGCGGGTTGATCCGCTGCGCCGGCAGTCCGGGCTGGCCCGCACGGAGATCATCGCGGCCATGACGGAAGTATTCACCGAACGCTACGCCGCCACACCGTCGGAACTCACGAACGCCGAACTCAACGCCGCCCGGGACCGGGTGACCACCAAGTTCGGCGCCGAGGATTGGCTGCACCGGGTCCCGTAAGGGCCCTCGCCGGAGATCTACACAGCCTGTGCGTTGAGCGCCCTCAGAAGGTGGCTCCGCTGCTCCACAATGATCCGGCGCAGCGCCCGGGGCGCATCGGAGTTGGCCGTCAACCAGGCGTCCGTGCGGAGCACCACGGCGTGCTCAGCAGGCAAGGCCCCCGCTGGCAGATCCTGCGCCAGGGGATAGAGCCCCCGGACGATCCGGCTGGCGATTTCAATGCTCCTGTTGTCCCAGACACCGCGGAGGCACTCGAAGTACGGCTCCACATAGGGTTCCAGCAGGGCAGCGGGAGCAGTGGCAAATCCAACGATGGTGGCGCTGAGCAGCTGGTTCGACAGCTCCGTCCCCTCCACGGCAGAGTGCCATGCGGCGGCCTTCACACCGGGCTCCGGACGGGCGGCGAGGGCTGTGGCGTGGCCAGCCCGGCCCGAAGCGGTGGTGTCGCGTTCGAGTTCTGCGTCCAGCTCTTCGGGGGTTGCCTGCCCGTTGGCCGCCAGGGCGTGCCAGAGGCTCCAGCGCAGCTCGGCGTCCACGGCCAGGCCGTCCACTACCGCCGTGCCGTCCAGAAGGCCCCCGAGCCGGGGGAGGAGGGCAGCGTCATGACGGCTGACGGCGGCGAGCGTCCGCGCCCAGGCCAGCTGGTGGTCCGAGCCCGGCGCTGCCTTACCCAGCTGTGCGTCAGCCGCGGCCAGGAAGGCGCCGCGCACCGCGTCGCGCTGGGCCAGGGGGGTGTAGCGTTCGACGGCGGTGGCGGCGTTCTCGAGGATGTTCAGCAGCACGCCGACTCCCGTTTCGAACGGGCCGAACGACGTCACGGCCTCAACGTAGCGGGAGGCCGGGCTTTCGGCGTCGCGGGCGGAGTTCCACAACGCGGTCCAGCAGAGGGCGCGGGCCATCGGATCGGTGATGCGGTCCAGGGATGCCAAAACTGTTTCCTCGGACACCGGGTCCAGCCGGACTTTTGCGTAGGTCAGGTCATCATCGTTGACGAGCAGGAGGGCGGGCCGCGGCTGCACGGCCAACTCCGGGACCTCTGTCCGCGCTCCGGCAACGTCCGTTTCGATACTCCCGGTGCGGACCAGGGCGCCGTTGGCATCGAAGTTGTACGACCCCACGCGCAGCCGGTGCGGCCTCGGTTCCTCCCGTCCGGTAACGGGGTCCACCGCAGCCTGGACGATCGTTACGGCGCCGAGGACGCCGTCGTGCGCATCCGTCTCCAGCGACAGCGTGGAGATGCCGGAGGTCTGCAGCCAGGCGGCAGCCCAGCCGGCAAGGTCGCGGCCGGAAGCGGCGCTAAGTGCCTTCAGCAGGTCCGCCAGGGTGGTGTTTCCGTAGGCGTGATCGCGGAAGTACTGCCGTGAGCCGGCGATGAAAGCATCGAACCCGACGTACGCCACTAGCTGCTTGAGTACGGACGCACCCTTGGCGTAGGTGATGCCGTCAAAATTCTGCTTGGCGGCCTCAAGGTCAGGGATGTCGGCAACGATCGGGTGGGTGGTGGGCAGCTGGTCCTGGACGTAGGCCCACGCCTTGCGCTTGTTGGCGAAGTTCACCCAGGCTGTGGCCCAGTCCGTGGCACGGTCCACGCCGAGCGTGCCCATGTAGTCCGCGAAGGACTCCTTCAGCCACAGGTCGTCCCACCACTGCATCGTGACCAGGTCGCCGAACCACATGTGCGCCATCTCGTGCATCAGCGTGTTCGCCCGGGCCTGGTACTGCGCGTCGGTGGCGCGGGAGGTGAACACGTAGCTTTCGGTGAACGTGACCAGCCCCGGGTTTTCCATCGCGCCCAGGTTGTATTCCGGAACGAAGGCCTGATCGTATTTTCCCCAGGGGTAGGGAAAATCGAAAAGCCGGTTGAAGAAGTCCAGCCCGTTTTTGGTCAGGCGGAAGAGCTCCGCGGCATCGAACGATTCCGCCATGGAAGCCCGGCAGTACAGCGCCAGCGGAACCTCCAGCTGCGTGCCGTCGTCGAGCGTGGCGCTCCAGTGGTCCTGGGCTTTGAAGTACGGCCCGGCGAGCACTGTGGTGATGTAGGTGGACATGGGGCTTGTGGTGGCGAAGTCCCAGCGGCTGGTGGCCGGATCGCTGGTCAGCTGCGTCCGGGCCACTTCCACGCCGTTGGAGGCCACCTCCCAGCCGGACGGTGCCATCACGTGGAATGTGTACTCGGCCTTGAGGTCAGGCTGTTCGAAGTTCGCGAACACTCGCCGGGCGTCGGCGGGCTCATACTGCGTGTAGAGGTAGCACTGGCCGTCGGCGGGATCCACAAAACGGTGCATGCCCTCGCCGGACCGGCTGTAGAGGGCGGTGCCGGTGACGGTGACCTGGTTCTCAGCCTGCAGGTTGTCCAGGCGGATCCGGGAGCCGTCCACAACGTCGGCTACGGGCAGCGCCTGGCCGTTGAGGAACACACTGTGGACCTCACCGGCGATGAAATCCAGAAATGTTGATACCGCCTCCTGCCCCTGGCCCGGCACGGCGGCGGAGAAGTGGATAACGCTGCGGCTGATGTAGCCCGCCACATCCGGGTCCGCTGCCTGCCGCACATCCAGGGAGACGTCGTAACTGTGGGTGCTGATCAGGGCTGACCGTTGAGCGGCTTCATCGCGCTGCAGATTCTCATGTGACACTCAGCTATCTAATCACGGGACCCGGGCCTGCCGGTCACCATCCGGCCGCTAGCCTAGGCGGTCATCAGCAGGGCCGCTGCCAGGCCCAGCAGTGCGATCAGCAGCCAGGCCGCCAGCGCCGCGAGCAGCGCCCTTGCTCCGGTGTGCAGGAGCGTGCGGATCCGCACGGCGGACCCGAGCCCGAAGAGCGCCGCTCCCAGGAGAATGTCCTGCAGCCCCGCACCGGCGTCGAGCCAGCCGTCCGAGAGCCATTCCGTGGACCGAAGCGCCACCATGGCCACAAACCCCACCACGAACAGCGGCACCAGCGGCGGCAGCGCATGCTGTCCTGACGTGTTCATGCGGTGGTGCACGCCCGCCACGGCCACCACCGGTGCCAAGAGCAGCACTCGCGTGAGCTTAACGACGACGGCGATGCCCAGTGCTGCGGTGCCGGCGGTCTGCGCCGTGGCCACCACCTGGCCGACGTCGTGCACCGACGCACCCGTCCAGGCTCCGAAAGCGAGGGGGCTCAACTGCAGGGGATGCATCAGCAGCGGCAGGATGCCGATCGCCAGCGTGCCGCACAGTGTCACCAGCGCCACCGGCAGGACAGTATCCGCATGGCGGATCCGCCGCACGGCCGCCATGGCACCGATGGCGGACGCCCCGCAGATCGAAAAGCCGGTCGCCACCAGCAGCGCGGTCTCGCGCGGCAGCCGGAACAGCCGGACCAGCAGGTAGGTGCCGCCGAAACTCAGCAGCACCACGCCCGTTATCAGGACCATGGCCAGCCAGCCGAGGCCCAGGATGTCCATGATGCTCACTTTGAGGCCCAGCAGGACGATGCCGCCCCGCATCAGGTGCTTGCCCGCGAAGTCCAGGCCCGGACGCGCCCGTCCGGCGATCCATACCGCCGTGCCGGGCAGGTTCGCAGCGAGCAGGCCCAGCGCCACCGCGATGGTCATGGCCGGCAGTGTCGGCACCATGGCATGTACGGCGAAGGCAACGGCAAGGGCGGGGGTGGCTGTCAAGAGGCCGGGCAGGAACCTGCCCGAACGTATCTTCAGTCCACGAAGCCTGGCGCGCAGTCCGCTGCGGCTCTTCCCGCCGTCTCCGAAGCTCCCGGGATTACTTGTCTCTGGCACTCACTAACCTTGCCGGATAGGACACGGATCCAACGAACCGGCATTGCCCCGGCAACACGCCACAATGGATGGCAGTAATGAATTCGAAACAAAAAGATGGTTGGCTAAAGGACATGTCAGACCTATTTCAGGATTACTCCGAGGCCGCCGAACGTACCGGCGCCTATGACGAGATGTTCGCCCCCGGCCAGGAAGCACGCGAGTCATACGGCCAGGTGGCCGATGCCCTGAGCAAGCTCTCCCTCGCTGACGTCAGCGCCCGGGCTGACTCCATGGCACGGACCTTCCTGGACCGCGGTGTCACCTTTGACTTCGCGGGGGAGGAGCGGCCGTTTCCGCTCGACATCGTCCCGCGCGTTATCCCCGCCGATGAGTGGACCGTGCTGGAAAAGGGCGTGGCACAGCGAGTCCGGGCCCTGGAAGCCTTCCTGAACGACGTCTACGACAAGATGAACGTGGTGGCAGACGGCGTCATCCCGCGCCGGCTCGTCACCACCAGCGCCCACTTCCACCGCCAGGTGCACGGCTTCGAGCCGGCCGGCGGGGTCCGCGTCCACATTTCCGGGATCGACGTGGTACGCGATGCAGCGGGCACGTTCCGCGTCCTGGAGGACAATGTGCGGGTGCCGTCCGGCGTCAGCTACGTGCTGGAAAACCGGCGGGCCATGGCCAAGGGCCTGCCCGAAGCGTTTGGCCAGCAGCTCATCCGGCCGGTCGAAGAGTATCCCCGACGGCTGCTGTCCGCCCTGCGCAAAACGGCACCCGCCGGCGTCGACGATCCCACGGTAGTGGTGCTGACGCCCGGCGTCTTCAACAGCGCCTACTTTGAACACACCCTGCTGGCCGGCCTGATGGGCGTGGAGCTCGTTGAGGGCCGCGACCTCATCTGCCGCGGCAACCGCGTCTACATGCGCACCACGGCCGGTGAGCAGCGCGTGGACGTGATCTACAAACGGATCGACGACGAATTCCTGGACCCGCTGCAGTTCCGCTCCGATTCCATGCTTGGCTGCCCTGGGCTGGTCAACGCCGCCCGGGCGGGCGGCGTGACCATCGCCAACGCCGTGGGCAACGGCGTGGCAGACGACAAGCTTGTCTACAGCTACGTTCCGGACCTCATCCGTTACTACCTCAGCGAGGAGCCCGTCATCGCGAACGTGGACACGTTCCGGCTGGAGGAGAAAGACGCCCGGGAATACGTCTTGGACAACCTGGCTGAGCTTGTGGTGAAGCCCGTGGACGGCTCCGGCGGCAAAGGCCTGGTCATCGGGCCGGACGCCTCCAACGATGAACTCGAGGCCCTGCGCAAGCGGGTCGTGGCTGACCCGCGGGGCTGGATCGCCCAGCCAGTGCTGCAGCTTTCCACGGTGCCCACACTGGGCGGGGACAAGTTCGGCCCGCGGCACGTGGACCTGCGCCCCTTCGCTGTCAACGACGGCGACGACGTGTGGGTACTCCCCGGCGGACTCACCAGGGTGGCACTCAAGGAAGGCTCCCTCATTGTGAACTCCAGCCAGGGCGGCGGTTCCAAAGACACCTGGGTGCTGGCAGACTCACCCCAGGTGCCGGTGGAAACTGTTCCCCGGCCCACCATTTCGATCCGCGAGCGGGTATCCGTCTGGCCAGTGGAGAGCAACTGGCGCGACCGCCAGTCGGAGCAGCAGCAGTGAGCCGGGCCATCGAACCGGCACAATTGTTCACGGGGTCATCCCCACAGATTTCGGACGCGCAGGAGGTCACCGCGAATGCTTAGCCGTATTGCTGAGTCCCTATTTTGGATCGGACGCTACGTGGAGCGGGCCGACGGCACCGCCCGCATCCTGGACGTGCACCTGGAACGCCTGAACCACCTCCCCATGGACGAACGCCGCAGGGTGGCCCAGGAGCTGCTCGCAGTCATGGGCGCCAGGCCGCAGAGCGAAGACTTCGGCCTGCCCGAGCTCCTCCACGCGCTGGCCTACGACAAGACCAGCGCAACGTCCATCGCCGGGTCGCTGGGCGCCGCCCGCGAGAATGCCCGCCGCGCCCGCGAGACCGTGTCCTCAGGCCTCTGGGAAAGCCTCAACACCACCTACTACGGGCTGAGCCAGCACCGCAAGGACGTGGTGGGGACGTACCGCTTCTGCAACTGGACGCTGGAACGGACCGCCATGGTCAGCGGCCTGGCCGACACCACCGTGAGCCATGACGAAAGCTGGCTGTTCCTAGTGCTGGGCCGCTCCCTGGAACGCGCCGACATGACCGCGCGTATGCTCTCCACCCGGGATGTCCTCTCTGCCGGCATGTCGTGGGTCAATATGCTGCGCTGCGCGGGAGCCTATGAGTCGTTCCTGCGGACCCGTCGGGCCGCCTTCGGGGACCAGCACGCCGCCGAGTTCCTCCTGCTCGACCGGCTGTTCCCGCGGTCCATCGTCTATGCCCTGCGTGACGCCGATGAGTGCCTCGCGAAGCTGGACCCTTCGGCACAGCGCGTGGGCTTCATCAACGACGCCCGCAGGATCGTGGGCCAGGCCCGCACGTTCCTCGAGTTCCACCGGACGGACGATCTGATGTCCGAACTGCCCGAGCACATGGAGCGCGTGCAGAAGGCCGTCTCGCAGGCCTCGGACGCCATTTCCCGTAAGTACTTCAATCAGGCAGACGAACTCGCCTGGGTGGGAGAAGTTTCATGACCCGGCTGAGCATCATCCACACCACGGCCTACAAGTACAACAAGCGCGTGACGCTCTCGTACAACGAGGCCCGCATGACGCCGCTGACCGACCCCCAGCAGGTGGTCCTTGAATCCGTGCTCAAGGTCTCGCCGACGCAGGCGGCCGTGAGCAACTACCGGGACTACTGGGGCACGCGGGTCACCGCCTTCGACATGCAGATGCCGCACGACCACCTGGAGGTCGTTTCCAACATCACCGTTGAAGTGCACCGGACAGAAAAAATCCCGGCCGACGCAGACATCGCCGGCTGGGACGTCCTGGCGTCGAAGGAATCGTTGAATATGTTCAGCGACTGGCTGCCGCAGTCCCAGCTGAGCGGTCCCGGTGACGAGGTACTGGGCATCATTCCAGGCGTGGTCGAAGGCAAGAACCCGCACGAGGCCGCCATGGCCATCTTCGAGTGGATGCGCGGCGAGATGACCTACATGTCCGGTTCCACCGCGGTCACCACCAACGCCGAGGAAGCGTGGGGCCAGCGGCAGGGCGTCTGCCAGGACCTCGCGCACCTTGCCATCGGCGCGCTGCGCAGCTGCGGCATTCCCGCCCGGTACGTCTCCGGATATCTGCACCCGCGGTCGACGGCGGCCATCGGCGAGACAGTCGCCGGCCAGTCACATGCGTGGCTGGAGTTCTGGGACGGCGAGTGGCGCAGCTGGGATCCCACGAACCACAAACCGGCAGGGGACTACCACGTCACAGTTGCCAGAGGCCGGGACTACCGGGACGTACCACCGCTGAAGGGCATCCTGTCCGGCGGTGGAGGCTCGGCGCTCAGCGTGAGCGTGGAAATCACCCGCCTCGCGTAGGCGCTCGGGGCGTTTCCACGTCCTGCCCAGGGTCCGGCCCAGGACTACTCCGGGGCTGCCTTGGCCGCTCCGCTGAGCTGGGTCCACCAGGTCATGGGTGCGGTGACTTTGAACCGGCGCCCGGTCACGGTTCCCGGGCTCACCCGGACAAATGTGTCTTTCTTCCCGGCCTGCCATGGGAAGAGGTAAAGGGCTGCGGAGTCCAGGATGCCTTCGGTTCCTGTGATGACCTTTGCCGGTCCCTTGACCACAACGCTCCAGGCCACGCCACTGACGGCATCCACGCCGTCAGCCTCCAACGCCACAGCGGCACCTCCCAAGGCGGCGGCCAGCTTGGTTCCGGCGCCGGTGCGGAACACTAATGTTCCGCCGTCCACCGTGTAGTTGATCGGGAAGATATCAGGCTGGCCGTCCACCACGACGGCCAGCCGGCCTACCGAAACCGTCCGCAACAGGGCCCAGCATTCGTGGTGTTCCAGGTTCTGAACCTGGGACGTTGACTCGCCGGAGTTGGACGCTCGGGACGTTGACGTGTTGGACGTTGACTCGTTGGACGCTGGGTCACCGGACCGTAGTTCACCGGACATTGGCTCGCTGCTCATGCCGCCGAGCCTACGCCCAACACCCTGTTCAGGACAGTGTCCGGCCTACCAGGGGCTGGGCTTGTAGTCCTTGAGGAAGACCCCGTACTGGTCCTCGCCGTTTTCGCCCATCACGATCGGATCGTAGACGCGGGCGGCGCCGTCCACCAGGTCCAGGGGCGCGTGGAAGCCCTCCTCCATGAGGCGGACCTTGGTGAAGTGCGGCCGTTCGTCAGTGATCCAGCCGGTGTCCACCGCGGTCATCAGGATCCCGTCGGCGTCCAGCATTTCCTGGGCGCTGGTGCGGGTCATCATGTTCAGGGCTGCCTTGGCCATGTTGGTGTGCGGATGCCCGGGGCCCTTGTAGGCGCGGGAGAACTGGCCTTCCATGGCGGAGACGTTGACGATGTACTTCCGGTGCGCCGTGGAGCGTTTCATGGCGTCCCGGAGCCTGCTGACCAGCAGGAACGGGGCCGTGACGTTGCAGAGCTGGACTTCCAGCATTTCCAGGGGGTCAACCTCGTCCACCACCTGGGTCCAGCTGTTGATGTCAGCCAGGTCCGGGACGAGCCCGCCGGCGTCGATCGCTGTTCCGGAGGCGATCCGCTCCAGCGAGGCCGAGCCGGTGGAGAGCGCCAGCGAAGTGATGGCGTCGCCGGCCAGCACCGGGTGATCCGTGACACTGCTCGCCAGGGCGAGGGGGTGTTTGTCGTGGGCGTGGCCGAAGGTCACCAGTTCCGGTCCGCCGTTGGCGGGCTCCAGCGCGGCCGGCAGCGGCTCGTCCTCGGCGTCCACCAGGGGTTTGTAGGCGTTGCCGGATCGGCGCACCGTTTGGGCGGCGTTGTTGATGATGATGTCCAGGGGGCCCGCGGCGTTGAGCGAATCTGTCAGGGCCATCACCTGTGACGGGTCGCGCAGGTCGATGCCCACGATCCGGAGCCGGTGCAGCCACTCGCTGCTGTCTTCCATGGCCGCAAAACGGCGTGCGGCGTCTTTGGGGAACCTGGTGGTGATCGTGGTGTGTGCGCCATCCCGAAGCAGGCGCAGCGCGATATACATGCCGATTTTGGCCCGCCCACCCGTGAGCAGCGCACGACGGCCTGTCAGATCGGCGCGGGCATCCCGCTTGCTGTGGCTGAAGGCGGCGCATTCCGGGCAAAGCTGATGATAAAAGGCGTCCACCTGCGTGTAGTGCTTCTTACAGATATAGCAGGGGCGGGAGCGGATCAGGTGCCCGGCCACCTTGCCCGTCGCCGAGGTCTCCAGCTTGTTGCCGCGGGTCTCGTCGTCGATCCGGTCCGGTGCCGCCGTGGCGGTCTGGGCGATGACGGCCCGGTCGGCTTCGGAGATCAGGTCCCGCTTGGTCACGCGGCGGTGACGCTTCACGGCCTTGAACATCTTCCCGGTGGCACGGCGCACCGAGACATAGTCAGGGTGTTCCTCGTCGTAGACGTGGATGGTGTTCAAAACCTTGAGGCAGGCCTGGATTTCCTCAGGCGTCAGATCGGGGGAGCTCATTGTACCGATTTTACAGCCTGGGGAAGATCCGGCCTGACCGTGCCGCGGAGTCCGCGGTCCGGCCAGGCCTTCCTGTCCTTCGCTTAGGCGCGGTGGCCGCCCTGGGCGGCCTGGGCTGCTGTTTCCGCGTGGACCGCAGCAACCTGTTCGACTGATTCGCGGAGTTCGGGGTAGTTGGCCGTGGCCGCCTTGACGGCATCCGGCACCAGGTGGAGGTTCTTGGCGGCCAGCGCACGTTCAGCGTCCCCGGGCTCCGGCACCTGCTGGCCCTTGGCGAGGACGGTGATGCCGGAGTCGGTTACCTTGAAACCGCGGGCACGGTCCAGGTCGTGGTCCAGGCCGATCGCGGCGCCGGCCGGAACCTTCACGTTTTTGTCCAGGATGGCCCGGTTAACCACGGCGCCTTCGCCGATGTTCACCTTGTCCATCAGGACCGAATCGATGACCCTGCTGCCGTTCCCCACAAAGACGTCGTTGGACAGGACGGATCCCTCCACCACGCCGCCGGAGATGACCACGCCGCTGGACACGATGGAGTCCAGGGCGGTGCCCACGGTGTCGTTTTGTCCGCGGACGAACTTGGCCGGCGGGGAGATGCTCTGGCGCGTGTAAATGGGCCATTCAGAGTTGTAGAGGTTGAACACTGGCAACGGCGAGATGAGGTCGATGTGGGCATCGTAGAACGAATCAATGGTGCCGACGTCGCGCCAGTACGTCCGGTCGCGTTCGGTGGAACCGGGGATGTCGTTGAGGGTGAAGTCGTAGACTCCGGCCTCACCCTGGCTGACGAAGTAGGGGATGATGTCCCCGCCCATGTCGTGCTTGGTGTCGAGCCGTTCGGCGTCCACGTGAAGGGCATCGACCAGCGCGTCGGCGTCGAAAACGTAGTTGCCCATGGAAGCCAGGAACTGGGTGGGATCAGCGGCCAGGCCGGGAGTTGTGGCGGGCTTTTCCACAAATGCGGCGATCTTCTGCGGGTCCTCCTGGTCCACCTCGATCACACCGAACTGGTTGGCCATGCTCAACGGCTGGCGCACGGCGGCCACAGTGGCCTTGGCGCCGCTCCGCACATGCTGCTCCACCATCTGGGCGAAGTCCATGCGGTACACGTGGTCCGCACCAACCACAACGACGATGTCCGGGTTGGCGTCATGGATCAGGTTCAGGGACTGGTAGATGGCGTTGGCGCTGCCGAGGAACCAGCTCTTGCCGACGCGCTGCTGCGCCGGCACGGACGCCACATAATTGCCCAGCTGCGTGGACATCCGCCAGGTCTCGGAAATGTGGCGGTCCAGGCTGTGGGACTTGTACTGGGTCAGGACCACGATCTGCAGGTAGCGTGAATTCACCAGGTTGGACAGCGCAAAGTCGATCAGCCGGTAACTGCCGGCAAACGGCACTGCAGGTTTCGCCCGGTCTGCCGTCAGTGGCATTAGCCTGTTTCCCTCGCCGCCCGCGAGGACAATGGCCAGGACTCTTTTATTCAACGGCATGGTAGTAGCTCCTGTACGCCTTCGTAACTCCCCAAACAGTCCGGCATGCCCGGACTCCTTCACACTAGAACAGATAGTGCGGAAGGACTACCTTGGGTAACGTGCGAATAGACATTGTGACTAAAGAGTTCCCGCCCGAGATCTACGGAGGCGCCGGAGTCCACGTGGCCGAATTGAGCAGGGTGCTTAGTAAGCATGTTGACCTGCAGGTTCGTGCCTTCGGTGCACCCCGCGACGCCGATTACCACGGTGCAGGGGTGACCTCCTATTCCGTTCCCGAAGACCTGGGCTCGGCCAACGCCGCCGTCCAGACGCTCGGGGTGGACCTGCGGATCGTGCCGGACGTGGCAGGTGCCGACCTGGTCCATTCGCACACCTGGTATGCGAACATGGCCGGCCATCTGGCGTCCCTGCTCCACGGCATCCCGCACGTACTAAGCGCCCACAGCCTGGAGCCCCTGAGGCCGTGGAAGGCCGAGCAGCTTGGCGGCGGCTACGCGTTGTCCTCCTGGGTCGAGAAAACTGCCTACGAGGCGGCGGCAGCGATCATCGCCGTTTCGGAAGGCATGCGCCAGGACATCCTCCGCAGCTACCCAAACGTTGACCCTGACAAAGTCAGGGTGGTCCACAACGGCATCGACGTCGAACTGTGGCAGCGCGACGAAAACCAGGACGCCGTCCGCGCCCTGGGCATTGATCCGGATAAGCCGAGCGTGGTGTTTGTCGGCCGCAACACGCGCCAGAAGGGCGTGCCGTACCTCCTGCGTGCCGCCGCGAAGCTTCCGGCCGATGTGCAGCTCGTGCTGTGCCTTGGGGCGGCGGATACCCCCGAGCTCGCCGCAGAAACTGCACGCCTGATCGAGGAGCTGCAGAGCCAGCGGACCGGCGTCGTCCTGATCGAACGGATGCTGCCGCGGAACGAACTCATCCAGGTCCTCAGCCACGCCACAGCGTTCGCCTGCCCGTCCATCTATGAACCGCTGGGCATCGTCAACCTCGAGGCGATGGCCTGCGGTGCTGCCGTGGTAGCCAGCGCTACGGGCGGCATTCCCGAGGTCGTCCAGCATGGCGAGACGGGCCTGTTGGTGGACCTGGAGCAGGTCACCGACGGTACCGGAACGCCCCTTGATCCCGAGAAGTTCGTGACGGAATTTGCCGCCGCCCTGACCGAGGTGGTGTCCGATCCCGACCGGGCACGTGCCATGGGCCAGGCCGGCCGCCGCCGCGCGGAGGAGCACTTCTCCTGGGACTCCATCACCGAGACCACCCTCGAGGTCTACCGCTCAGTGCTTCCTGACGGACGGCAGGAACAGCAGCACCAGTGACTAAACAGCGGACGACGGCGCCGCCCCCACCGAGGGGACCGGCGCCGTCGTTCGGCCATAACGCCTGATCCAACGCGGGGTCACAAAGTGCCCGTTCCGGGGCCTCGGAGTGACTTGAAGTGACCTCGCGTTGCTTTATCGGGAGGTAGCCGGGCGCGCCAGCAGCACTTTTTCGTCGACAGGTGAGTTGCCGCTGGCCCGCTGCGTCCTGACGTACGCACGGGCCTCGTCCTGCCGGGTCTTCTCGGCACCGGTGGCGATCGCTGCGCGCACGTGCTCGTCGCCGTACCCGAAGGCGTCCACCAGGTCCAGGGCATGGGGCCTGATCTTGACCAGGAGCCGGTTGATGTAATCACCCACCGTGCGTGCCCGCTGCATGGAGAGCCTGCCGTTCATCAGGTACCACGACAGGTTCTTTTCGATCAGCGACAGGCCGAACAGGTCGCGCAGCCACGTCAGGACCCGCTTGGTGCCGGGGTCCGTGACATCTTCCAGGGCCGCCGTGAACGCCTCCCATTGCAGGAGCTCCGCGTGGGCCTGCGCAGCATCGATCAGCTCGTTCTGGTGCTGGTTGAAGAGGGCCGCGCCCTTTTCGACGGGCAGTTTGTTGGCGCCCTTCAGGGCCGACCCGACGTCGGCCACCATGGTCTGTACCCGGTCCGTCAGGAGGGCGCGCTGGCCTTCCTCGTCCCGGAGCGCAATGGCAGCCTTCTGGACTGATCCGGTATCGGCGACAATCTGTGCCACCTGCCGCAGTCCGGTGCGATGGATCGCCACGCCCGTTGCCTGGGCCACCACGTAGCGGGCCAGGACGCCAAAATCGACATTCCTGAACTCCTTGGCGTAGTCGGCCAGGAGGCGCTTGGCCACAAGCTGGAGCAGCACCGTGTTATCGCCCTCAAACGTGGCATAGACGTCCAGGTCCGCACGGAGGGAGGCGAAGCGGTTTTCGATCAGGAAGCCGGCGCCGCCGCACGCCTCGCGGCATTCCTGCAGCGTGTCAAGGGCATGCCAGGTGCTCAGCGGCTTCAGGGCTGCGGCGAGGGTTTCCAAGTCCTGCCTGTCCTCGTCGGTATCATGGGCGCCGGAAAAGACGTCGTCGAATTTCTGCAGGAGCTGCTCGTGCGCGAAGCCCGCGGCATACGTCGTGGCCAGCCGGGTAAACAGGCGCCGCTGGTGGCGCTGGTAGTCCAGGAGGACCTCTTCGTCAGTGTGCGACGACGCGTTGAACTGGCGCCGTTCGGTGGCGTAGCGGATGGCTGCCGTCAGGGCGATCTTCGACGCCGCCACGGCCGCGCCGTCCAATGACACGCGGCCCTGGACGAGGGTTCCCAGCATGGTGAAAAAGCGGCGGCCGGGGCTGGCAATGGACGACGTGTAGGTCCCGTCAGGTGCCACATCGCCATAGCGGTTCAGCAGGTTCGTGCGGGGGATGCGGACGTTGTCGAAGTGAAGCCGGCCGTTGTCGATTCCGTTGAGGCCACCCTTGACTCCGTCGTCCTCCCCACCGATCCCGGGCATGAACTCCTTGGTCTGGGGGTCCCGGAGGTCAACGTAGAAGGCATGCACGCCATGGTTGACCCCATTTGTCACGAGCTGGGCGAAAACAACGGCGCCGAGGCCGTCGATGGCTGCATTGCCGATATAGTCCTTCCACGCAGCGCGGAACGGTGTGTGGACCACAAATTCCTGGGTTTTTACGTCGTAGGTCGCGGTGGTGGCGATGCTGGCCACATCGGAACCGTGACCGGTCTCCGTCATGGCGAAGCAGCCGGGGATCTCCAGGCTCATGATGCCTGGCAGCCAGTTCGTGTGGTGCTGCTGCGTACCCAGGTGCATCACGGCCGAGCCGAAGAGGCCCCACTGGACACCAGCCTTAATCTGCAGGGACGGGTCGGCGGTGACCAGTTCCTCGAACGCCGCGATGTTGCCGCCGTGGTCATCGGACCCGCCCAGCGCCGACGGGAAGGCCCGGTGTACGGCGCTGTTGTCCACGAGGTACTTCAACTGGCCGAAGGTTCGCGTCCGGTGTTCGGTGTGCGTCAGTCCTTCAATTTTGTGCAGCGCAGGGTCACTGGCCAGCGCGCGGGATTGGCGACGGGAGTCCGCCCACTTGCCCAGGAGTTGCTCGCCGAGGGCGGCAACGTCGACGGCGGGCTGCACAGCCGAGCTGAAGTTGGCGCTGGGGCTGGTGAGCGCTGGGCCCGCGGCAGCTGTATTTGTTACGGCCGCGTCCGGGCCGGTGGGACGGTCCACTACTTCGGTCATGTCAATGTCCTTCGTTGGTTCTGACAGGAGGGTACGAGGTTCTTAGGCGGAATCATGCAGCGCTGGCGGGGCCAAGCTCGGGGGCGATCCCCACGCATAACCAGGCCGTGATCTGGCGGGCCATTGCTTCCTGGTCCGGCTTCGCCGCCGACGCCGGCGTGCTGAGCCATTGCTCACCGGCATTTCGGACCAGGCCGATGGCCGCCGTGGGCCAATAGCCGATCACAGCTTCCTTGCCTTCGCCGAGGTGGGTCCGCATTGGCGCGGCGATCATCTCCGCGATGGAATCGAAGAAGTGGCCAAGGGCTCCCGAAATGGCCGCCGCTCCCTGGTGGCTGTCCGCATCCAGGGGCGCATAGCGCGTGACGAAACTGTAGACATTGGGGCTGGTTTCCGCCATCTGGAGATAGGCAGAAATCATGGCCAGCAGCCCTTCCCGAGGAGTCTGGGCACCCTGCGCCGCTTCGCGGATCTTGCGCTGCATCTGGCCCAGGACAACTTCCCCGACGGCGTGCTGAAGTCCTGCCTTATCGCCGAAATAGCGGTAGAAGACCGACTTTGAGGTGCCAGCGGCGGCTGCAATCTCCTCCATGGAGGCATCGCTGCCCAACGCGTGGACCGCGCGGCGTGCGGACTTGATGAGTTCCCGGCGCCGTTCCTCCCGGTGGGTCTGCCAGCGGGCCGAACGGCCGTCGGCAATTGCGCCGGCAGCCGGCGTCGGGACTTCTGTGTGGAGGTTGTTCACGATACTCAGCGTATCAGGTACGCTGGGTATCGGTAACCGTCGCAGATCAGAGGAGTCACCCATGTCCGTCAATGGACCGTCCGGCACCGGACCCCACGAATTCGCCAACCCCACGACTTCCGGCGCCGCGCGTCCAGTCCGCCGGGCCGTAATTGTGGGTGGTAACCGGATCCCGTTTGCCCGGTCCGGCGGGGCCTACACGAAGTCATCCAACCAGGACATGCTCACTGCCGCACTGGACGGTCTTATCGCCAGGTTTGGCCTCCAGGATGAGCGGATCGGCGAGGTTGCGGCAGGGGCCGTACTCAAGCACTCCCGCGACTTCAACCTCACCCGCGAGGCAGTCCTGGGTTCGGCGTTGTCGGCGGAAACCCCCGCCTACGACCTGCAGCAGGCATGCGCCACCGGCCTCGAAACGGTTCTGGGCCTGGCTAACAAGATCAAACTGGGGCAGATCGATTCCGCTATCGCCGGTGGTGTCGACTCGGCGTCGGATGCCCCCATTGCTGTCAGTGAAGGCCTCCGGGAGATACTCCTGGACCTCAACCGCGCCAAGACCCTGCCCCAGCGCCTGCAGGTACTCAGCCGCCTGCGGCCCAAGGACCTGGCCCCCGATGCCCCGAGTACGGGGGAGCCACGCACCGGCCTGTCCATGGGCGAGCACCAGGCGCTGACCACCGCGCAATGGAACATCTCGCGCGAGGCGCAGGATGAGTTGGCTTTCCACAGCCACCGCAACCTTTCCGCCGCGTATGACGCAGGATTCTTCGATGACCTCCTGACGCCATACCGAGGCCTCGCCAAGGACTCCAACCTGAGGGCGGACACCACATTGGAGAAGCTGGCTACACTCAAGCCCGTCTTCGGGAAGAGCCTCGGCGCCGAGGCCACCATGACGGCAGGAAACTCTACACCGCTGACCGACGGGGCCTCCACGGTCCTGCTCGCATCCGAAGACTGGGCTGATGCCCATGACCTGCCGAAGCTCGCCACCGTCGTGGATGGTGAAGCTGCTGCCGTGGACTTCGTCCACGGCAGGGACGGACTGCTTATGGCTCCCGCATTTGCGGTGCCCAGGCTGCTGGCCCGAAACGGACTGACGCTTGAGGACTTCGACTTCTTTGAGATCCACGAAGCCTTCGCCGGGACTGTCCTGAGCACCCTGGCCGCCTGGGAAGATGATGAGTTCTGCCGCACCCGGCTGGGACTTGAGGGTGCCTTCGGCAGCATCGACCGCACCAAGCTGAACGTCAACGGCTCCTCCCTGGCCGCGGGCCACCCGTTCGCAGCCACCGGCGGACGCATCGTGGCCTCGCTGGCCAAGATGCTGCAGGCCAAAGGCACCGTCGAGGGAAGGCCTGCGCGTGGACTTATTTCCATCTGCGCCGCCGGCGGCCAGGGCGTCGTCGCAATACTCGAAGCACTCTAGGGGCACCGGATGACGGATAAATACACCACGCTCGTCAACCAGGGCGTAGGCAAGACCATAGCCAAGCGGCTGGGCCTGCCCCAGCCTGCCGTGCTGCGCCGCTTCAAGCCGGGCCAGCCCCTGGTCACCGGCCCCGTCCTCGTCCAGGGCAACACCGCCGGTGCCGACGAACTGGCCGCCAAGCTGCTCTCCTGGGACCTGGACGTCCGGCGCCACGCGGTGCCGCGCGAAAAACTTGGCGCAATCATTCTGGTCCTGGATGAGCTGACCCGGCCCGAGGATCTTGAAAAGCCTGTGCTGTCCGCCGCGGCCTCACTACGTGATCTCGGCCCCAGCGCCCGCGTCATCACCATCTCCCGGCCGGCCGCCGAAACCGCGTCGCCTGCGCAGTCGGCTGCCCGGCAAGGCGTGGATGGCTTCCTGCGGTCGCTTGCCAAGGAACTCCGGGCCGGCGCAACAGCGAACGGCATCGTCCTGGCAGAAGGCGTCCAGAGCACCAGCCCCAGCGCCCTGGCCGCCCTGCGGTTCTTTCTGTCCGGCCGGTCGGCATTCGTGGATGGCCAGTTCCTGACTGTGGCAACTGAGCGGGGCCACCTGCCCCCGGACTTCGAGAAGCCGCTCGCCGGCAAGGTTGCCGTGGTCACCGGCGCCGCCCGCGGCATCGGTGCGGCAATTGCCCGGACCCTCCACCGGGACGGGGCCACCCTGGTCCTCGTCGACATCCCGGCAGCTGGGGACCATTTGGCCGCCGTCGCCAACGAAGTCCGCGGCACGGCCCTTCAACTGGACATCAGCAGCCCAGATGCCGGCCAGCGGATCATCGACCACGCCGTACAGCGTCACGGCCGCCTGGACATCGTCATCCACAACGCAGGAATTACCCGCGACAAGCTGCTCGCCAATATGGACCACGGCCGCTGGGCCTCCGTCCTGAACATCAACATCGCCGCCCAGCTCAGAATCAACGAAGCGCTCCTTGCTTCCGAACACTTCCGCAATTCACCACGGATTGTCTCGGTGGCATCCACCAGCGGCATCGCGGGCAACCGCGGCCAGACCAACTACGCGGCGTCCAAGGGCGGTGTCATGGGTATGGTGCGCGCTTCTGCCCCTCTTCTGGCGGTGAACGGCGGGACCATTAACGCGGTGGCGCCCGGATTCATCGAAACAGACATGACAGCACGGATCCCGTTTGCCGTCCGCGAAGTGGGACGCCGGCTGAACTCGCTGCAACAAGGTGGCCAACCGTCCGACGTCGCGGAGGCCATCGCCTTCCTGGCGAGCGACGCCGCCGGGGGCATTAACGGCGACGTGCTGCGGATCTGCGGACAGAACCTGGTGGGGGCATGAGCACTGTCCAGCCGGTCATCCTGGGGGAGATGCCGTCGCTGTCCAAGCTCTACGTCAATGCCGCTGCCCAGACCGCGAGGCGGCGCATCTTGGGCACGCACAACGGATCAAACCTTCCGGTTACTGGCCACGAAGTGCGTGGGGTAAGGGCCGACGTCGGCAACCTCACCGCCTACCAGCACCTCATCGGGCTGACTGCCCGGGACACCCTTCCGGCCGGATACCTCCACGCACTGGCATTCCCGCTGGCCATGAGTGTGATGAACCGCGACGATTTCCCGCTGCCGCTCCTGGGCATGGTCCATCTCAGTAACCATGTGGAGCAGAGGTCGCCGGTGCTCTTCACGGAATCCCTGGACATCCAGGCCAGGGTTGAGAACCTCCGGGGCCACCGGTCCGGCACGCAACTTGACGTTGTGGCAGAGATCCGTGGCGCGGCTACGCCGGACATCAAGTGGACCGGGCGCTCCTCCTACCTGGCCAAGGGTGTGTTCCTCCCCGGCATCGACAAGCCTACGCCCCACAACGGCCAGGCCGATTTCACGCCTCCGGACCCCACCGCGATTTGGCATTTGGGGGTCGACACGGGAAGGGCGTATGCCGCCGTTTCAGGAGACTTCAACCCCATCCACCTGAGCGTGCTTTCTGCCAAGGCCCTGGGCATGCGCCGCTCCATCGCACACGGGATGTACCTTGCCTCAAGGGCCCTCGCGGATGTCGGGCCGGCCAAGGGCGAAACGTTCACCTGGGACGTAACGTTCGAGGCTCCGGTGTTCCTTCCTGCCCGCGTTGCGTTGGCTATCACCGCCCTGGATATCACCACGGCACAGACGCCTGGCGAAGGCTGGCAGCGGGCCGAATTCGTGGCGTGGAACCCGCGCACCGGCCGCCGCCACTTCAGCGGCTCCGTGGCACCGCTCTAGGACGCCGGCCGCACAGCCCTGAGGATACGGTGCAGGCTCAGGAGGATGGACTCGGACGCTGTCACGGCCGAATCCTCCTGGGCCCGCTCCGCAACCGTTGCCATGCCGGCCTCCACCGCCGACTTTGCGGCAGCGAACAGCCGCCGCTGGTCTGCTTCATCCTCACCGTCGAATGAGGCGAGGAGTTCGCCGGTGGCGGTCATGGCCGCGGCCAGGGGCGCACTGTCGTTGAAAGGCACCGTAAAAGGTGCGTCGTCTGTCCAGATGACATCGGACAGGACTTCTGTCATGTCCTGGATGTGGAACGTCACCCGCTCAAGGTCGCGAAGGTTGCGGTAGTCGAGATCCATATCGCGGGGATGGAGCCGCCGGCGCGGATTGGCGCGCCGGCTCGCATCAGCCTCCTGCACGAGATGGCGGACCGTGCTGGCTGCTTCGGCCAGCTCGGTTGACCGGCGGGACCAGTCCTCATGCTCGGGAGGCCATTTTTCAGTCAGGGCCGTTCCCATGTCAGTCAGTTGCCGCCCGAGGGCCAGCCGGAGTTTGCTGAGGCTGGTGGCCGCCGCGTTGAAGTGCAGGGGAGGAAAGACCAGGAAGTTGACGGCAATGCCCACGGCGACGCCGACGCCCATCTGGATGAGGTAGCCGAAGGAAAAGTCGTCCCGGTTGCTTCCCCCCACCAGCAGGACCAGCAGCGCCGCCGTCGGAATCCAATCGCTGCCGGAACCGATGCGGGGGAGACCGCCGAGCAGCACCCCGATGCCCATAAAGACCGCGACCGTCAGCGGCGACGGATCACCGATGCTTACCAATGCGAAGGCCAGCCCGATCCCCAGGGCGAGGCCCACAAACGCCTGGAGGCCCTGCCGCACGGATCCGGCCACGTTGTGGTACATCGACACCAGCGCCCCGAGCGGCGCGTAGTACGGATACTCGGCAGCGGATCCCGGCATCAGGGGAGCAATGGCAAAAGCGAGGCCGGCGGCTATAGCTGCCTTCGCAGCAAGCTGCAGGCGCTGAACCGTGAATGCCGACGAGAGGCCGGCCACTGAATTCCTCAGGAGGCGGGTTCCAGCGGAGGGCCGGCCCTGCGGCTGCGTTTGAGTGTCACCCATCAGCCCCACACTAGGTGCACCTGTGTACTAGGACAAGGCCGACGCCGCCCGCCGGACCTCCGCAGCCAGCCGATGAGCTTTGCCCTGGGTGCGTCCGTCCTCGGCCCGCTGCGGGATATACCCGAAGCCCAGCCCGTACGCGGGATCGGCAAACCCCAGGGCAGCGTTCGCACCCTCGTGGCCGAAGGCGCGGTGGCTGCCGAAATTCCGCGACACGTGTGGCTTCATAAAGACCACGGCAAAGGCGTTGTCCAGTCCGGACAGGCGGTCCAGGCCCCACACCTGCTCCTGGGACATGGCGCTGACGGTCTCAGGGGTCAACAAGGGGTCCCCGCCGTCCACCCCGGTGATGGCCGCGGCGTAGAGCCTGGCCAGGCCCTCCGCCGTACCCACACCGCCGGCGGCACTCATCCCTGCGGCGCGGACGGCCCGTTGATTGGGAAGTTCCATGATTGTGCTGACTGCCGCGTTGCTGTTGAGCCCATCCAGGCTCAGCGGATCCAGCCATGGTTGACGGGGATCGACGTCGTAGAGGACGTCACGGTAGCGCGGTTCCAGCTCTTCGGGCAGTCCCAGGAAGAAGTCGATGCCGTAGGCCGTGCGGATGCGCTGG
The DNA here is from genome assembly GCF_024294965.1 of Pseudarthrobacter humi. NCBI lineage: Bacteria > Bacillati > Actinomycetota > Actinomycetes > Micrococcales > Micrococcaceae > Pseudarthrobacter > Pseudarthrobacter humi. The sequence continues at coordinate 42,484 of NZ_JANCLV010000003.1, read as the reverse complement.
TCATAGAGGCTCTGCAGGCTGGTTCCCGTGACCCGCCGGCAGAGTTCCTCCATAATGATTCCGATGGTGAGGGCGTGGTATCCGAAGCAACTGCCGGGACGCCATGAGGGGCTCGCCGCTGCCAACCTTCCCGCGGCCAGGGAGGTGGTGAATTCGTCCAGGGCGATGCCTCCTTCGACTCCCATCAGGCCGGCCTGATGGGACAGGGCTTCACGCACCAGCAAGCGGTCCTTGCCATGGCTACCAAACTCGGGCCAGTAGTGCGCCACTTTCCGGTCAAGGTCCAGCAGCCCGTCCTGGACGAGCAGCGAAATCACCAGCGCCGCCACGCCCTTGGAAACTGAATACGCCCCCGTGACGGAATCGGCGGTGATGTGGGGCCCGCCGGACAGCTCCACGATCTTCACGCCGTCCCGGTAGGCCGCCAGTTGGGCGCTGTACTGCGGATCCGCGGCGAGAAGGGCGTCAAACAGATCCAAAACACCTTCATAACCGGGTGCTGCAAAACCAAGAGATTTTTGCATGGGGCTAGCCTAACCGGTTAGGAAGCGCTTTCCCGATCCTAAGCCGCTCCATGGCCGGGGGAAACATCTTCGCCGGGGCGCACCGGCCCGGCGGAGTGCCGTCGCCGAACGGCCGGCCGCCCAATGTTGCTTGATCTGGACAAAATCGATCGTGTCTCCGAAACCGGAGCCTGGAAAAGATCCCGCTTGTAGCCCCACAGGGCCGGCAGTTCGGTCAGCTTCTGCCGGTTGCACTTGAAAATCCCGTGGTAGACGGCATCGAACCTGGCCAAGGTGGTGAAGAGGCGGTGAGGCGTTCCTCGAACCAGTCGAGCGCGGCCCACAGCCTGGTGTAGGCCGCGTCGTAGGCCTCCTGGGAGCCCGCAAAGCCGCTGCGGTAGACGCCCCGTGATGCCGCTCAGGCAATCCGGGAAGCGCCGGAAACAGGCGCTCTGGATGCGCTCGATGCCAAGCACAGGGTCCACCCCGCCCGGATCGAGATCAAGAGTCCACGACCGGGCATCGTGGTGATCCGGGGCTCAATGTAATTCGTGTCCCGGTTGAACTCGGCACCGCCGGTCACATATGCGCCCAGGGTGCTGTGTTCGGTGCTGTCGGCAGCGGTGGCGTTCGTGGCCTGTGGCCTGCTCGGAGATTCCTGGCTCATGCGGACCAGACTAGGCTCCGGCGGCCAGGATTGCCGAGATGGGCTGCCAGGCGACCAGCCAGGAGCCGGCAATAACGGCGACAAAGAGCGCGATCCAGATGCCGGAGGGTATGGACGTGGCGCGGTACAGGATATATGCGTCGGAACTGGCCAGCCTGTCACGGCGCCGCAGGTGCACATTGGTGAGCTTCGCGAGATCCCGGACGGCGGCCACAAGCAGCGCCACGCCAAGCACGACTGCGACATGGCCGGTGAAGCTGCTGGGCACAACGAGGACCAGCACGCCGCCACCTGCGACGGCAAGGCCTGTGATCAGCAGCCCCGCGAAGTTCCGGATGAACACGAGCGAAACGAGGAGGATAAGGGTGCCTGTGGCCAAGGCGGCCGGACCCCAGCCGGCAAAACCGGAGGTGACCAGGGCAGCGCCCGTCAGGGCCGGAACAGGATAGCCCCAGAATCCGGACCAGACGGCGGCGGCCTTGCCCCGGCTGTAACTGGTGGTTGTGCCGGAGTGGTCCAACCGGAGCCGGATCCCGCTCAGCCTTTGGCCGCTCATGACGGCGGCGAAGGCATGGCCGAGTTCGTGCGTGGCGGTGGCCAGGAGCCCAAAGTACTTCCAGGTGGCACGGGGGATGGACAATGCAGTTGCCAGTGCCAGCACCACAGCCAGTTCGGCCACCGTGACTTGGGGGATGGCGGCACGGCTGAAGGCTTCAACGATCCGTTGCCACAATTGATCGGGAATCAAGGTCGTTTCCCGCCGGGCCGGGAGTAGTGATTGGCAGCCATAGCCCTCTACGGTACTAGAGGGATGGTTCACCACTGTCCTGCCGCCCTGCCGCCTTGGGGCGCTCAACGAATCGAGGAATGCCGTGACCACTCTGAAGGAACGCCTGCACGCTGATGTTGTGGTGCACATGAAGGAGCGGAACAAAACCGCCCTGACAACGGTGCGCAATGTCCTGGGCGAGATCGAAACACGGGAGAAGTCGGGAAAGACGCCCATTGTCCTGGACGACGCCCAGGTGACCTCCTTGTTGCAGAAAGAGGCTGCAAAGCGACGTGACACCGCAAGGATCTATATGGAAGCCGGAGAATCCAAGCGGGCCGCGGCCGAGATCGCCGAGGCCGAAATCATAGAAGCGTATTTGCCTCAGCCGCTTACAACAGCCGAAGTCGAGGCAATTGTTGACGAGACCATTGCCGGGCTGCGGAACGAAGGCGTGGAGCCTGGTATGCGTCAGCTGGGCGCCGTGATGAAGCCTGTCACGGCCAAAGTCGCCGGACGCTTCGACGGCAAGGCGGTCAGCGAGATCGTCCGCAGCCGTCTCGCCTGAGCCGTCAGCTCGAGCCTGTTAACCGGAAAGGCACGCCTACTAAACGTGGGCGTGCCTTAACTTCCTGTTGGCGGAACTCGGCCGCCACGGAAGAATATCCGGGTTTCTTGAATCAGCCTTCGCAGTCAGTGCAGTAGCTGTGTCCGTCTTTCTGCCGCGCAATCTGGGAGCGGTGCCGGACCAGGAAGCAGGAGTAGCATGTGAACTCGTCCTCAGCCTGCGGGATAACCTGCACGACCAGTTCCTCGGCCACGAATTCGCCTCCCGGAACGCCGGCGCCATCCAGCCCGTCGGCCTCATCGAGCTCGAGGACGACGCTGCGGGCGTCCGGAGCATTGGCGGACTGCAGTGCCTCAAGTGAGTTGTCCTGCGACTCCTTGACGTCGGAGCGAAGTTCGTCGTAATCGGTTGCCACTTAGGTGTATCTCTTTTCTTTGGTTCGTCTGTCGCGTATGCAACGTACAGCATCCGGCGCGTATTCCCCAATAGCCCGGCAAGAAAATTTCTCTGCGGCGCCAATATTTCCGTGTTGATACCCGCTGGGATCGGCGTCGGGTGACATTGGGCACCATGGTGCCGGGACTGAAAGTCAGCGCACGGCGGTCGATCCGCGAGACCTAGTCACGTTCCTTAGCCAGGGCCGTGGTCTGCGGCGGGGTAATCCGCCCCAGTCGGTCGTCGAGCGTCACGCGCAGCCGGGCGGCCGCCACCTGAACCCGGTGCTCGGCAGGGGTGACCTTCCTGTCCGGTGCAGAGGCGGCATTGGGGCGTGGGTGGACGTCCTTGCGTTCAGGGGACCCTGCGCTCACGGCCCGGTCACTACCGTCCCCGCCAGGCACGTACTCCCACGCCGCGTCGAACAGTTCAAGCTCCTCGGCACGGGCCAGCTCACTGCCTGCCAGGACGTTTAAGGTCGCAAGCCCCAAGGCCTTGGTTCCTTCATCCTGATCCAGGGCGCGGTCCAGGGCCCACTGGGTGCGTCGCCACCATTCCGTCCGGCTGTCCGCCTCGGTCTTCTGCCGGAGCGCCTGCTCGTCGGCTTCGCGTTTCTGGTCCAGCGCTGTCTTATCGGCTGACGTGCGCTGGGCCAGAGTGCGCCAGTTGATGTAGAAGGCCAGCAGGGCAGCGACCAGGACAGCCAAGGGGCCAAGCCCGGCAAGGATTACCCACCAGTCGGCCGGCCCGGAGTGGACGACGACTTCGAGCGGGCCAGGCGGCGGGGTTGGATTCACGGCTCCAGCTTAGGCCGTCGGCGGAGACGTGAAGCGTGAGCCCGCGGCCACGACGGCGTCGATCTGCACGCGCGCTCCGAGTGGAAGTCCGGCCACGTGGAGGGTTGTCCGCGCAGGGAATGGCTGAGGAAAGCGACGGGCATAGGCAGCGTTGATGATCTGGAAGTCGTCGTAGTCGGTCAGGTAAATGGTGGTGCGCAGGACGTGGGCCAGAGAAAGACTCACATCAGTCAGCAGCGTCTCCAGGTTGCTGAACATGGACTCGCACTGCTCTTCTATCCCCGGGCCGACAAGTCTACCGTCGTCAGGGCTCTGGCCAATGATCCCGGCTGTGTAGGCGGTGTCTCCATGGCGTACGAGATGCGAAAACGGGGCAGGCGACTGATGTAGCTTGGGGCTGAAGTGATGGGCAAGCCCGATCTCCTCAGCGTTCAGCACAGCCCACAGGGGCTCAGGGTTTTTTGAAGTCTGGCCTGTTTGCCGATCCGTTATCGGTTCGAGCTCCTGGAACAGCGTCACTTGAAGGCCTGCCGGCGCTGCAAGCCGGGAGTTCAAGGACTGCCAGGGAGTTATCCGCGGAGTCGCGATCAGTTCTGCTCCTGCCTTCATAAGGTCTGCTGTTACGGCCGCCGTATCGTCAACTTCGAAGGCTACGCGGAGTCTGGCGCTGGGCTGCCCGTCCGATTCCACCCGGTCGATGAGTTTCACCTGGGCCGGGTTGGACAGTTCAAGCGTCGCCCGCCCGGCACCAAGTATCGTCACGCGTGCGTCCCCCTCTCCCTCGTAGGCCTCTTGCTCGGGGAGGCCGAGGACATCTCGGTAGAAGGTGAGTGCCGCCTCGTAGTCCTCGGCTTCGACAACGAGGCGGAGTTGGCGGACGGGTGCCTTGGCGTTTTCCGTAGTCATGTTTGTACCGTAGTGCTTTGCTTCCCCCGGGATGCGGGCCTCGCGTGCGTGGAAACAGAAAAAACCCCTGAAATCCGTGGATTTCAGGGGTTTTCCCATTTGTGCGCGGAGGGGGACTTGAACCCCCACCCCCTTTCGAGGACTAGCACCTCAAGCTAGCGCGTCTGCCATTCCGCCACCCGCGCAGGTGGTAATTCGGAGATCGTTTCCGCCTTTCAGCGTTTCGCTTTTCTCCGAAGCAGCGAGAAAAACTCTAACACGAACTTTCCGGAAACATGGAATCGGGGCTGATGGGTAGGCTGAGGGCACACGAGAACGCAGGTTGTTTGCAGCCTTCCCACTGCCCAAGGAGTTTCTATGTCTGACATCCGTGCCGAGGATGAAGTTGTCCGGATCTGCCAGGAACTCATCCGGATAGATACCTCGAACTACGGTGACGGTTCGGGTCCGGGGGAGCGCGTGGCCGCGGAATACACCGCCGGGCTCATCGAGGAAGTAGGACTCGCAGCCGAGATCTTCGAGTCGGCGCCCGGCCGCGCAAGTGTTGTGACCCGGATGGCCGGTGAGGATCCGTCCGCCAGCGCGTTGGTGGTGCACGGGCACCTCGATGTAGTGCCCGCCCTGCGTGAACAGTGGTCGGTGGATCCCTTTGGCGCGGAGCTCAAAGACGGACTCATCTGGGGCCGCGGAGCCGTGGACATGAAGGACATGGACGCCATGATCCTTGCTGTGATGCGGGATTTGGCCAGATCCGGGCGCAAGCCCAAGCGCGACATCATCTTTGCATTCTTCGCCGACGAAGAAGCCGGCGGTGAGTACGGGGCCCGCTACGCAGTCGACAAGCGGCCCGAGCTGTTCGAAGGCGCAACCGAAGCCATCTCGGAGGTAGGCGGCTTCTCGGCAACCATCGGCGGGCAGCGCACCTACCTCCTGCAGACGGCTGAGAAGGGCATCTCCTGGCTCCGGCTGGTGGCGCACGGCCGGGCCGGCCACGGCTCCCAGATCAATACGGACAACGCCGTCACCCGGCTGGCTGCGGCGGTAACCCGGATCGGCGAATACAAGTGGCCGATTGAGCTGACGCCCACTACGCGGCAGTTCCTGGACGGCGTGACCGAACTCACGGGTGTGGAATTCGATCCGGACAATCCGGACCGCCTGCTCGACCAGCTCGGCACCGTGGCGCGCTTTGTGGGGGCAACCCTGCAGAACACCACCAATCCCACACTGCTCAAGGGCGGCTACAAGCACAACGTCATCCCCGAATCGGCTGAGGCCCTGGTGGACTGCCGGACGCTTCCGGGCCAGCAGGACCACGTGCTGGAGATCGTGCGCGAGCTTGCCGGTTCCGGTGTCGAGGTCAGCTACGTTCATAGCGACGTCTCGCTTGAGGTCCCGTTCGCCGGAAACCTGGTGGATTCCATGATCGACGCCCTGCACACCGAGGATCCGGGGGCGAAAGTGCTTCCCTATACGCTCTCCGGCGGCACGGACAACAAGTCATTGAGCCGGCTCGGTATCACCGGCTACGGCTTTGCGCCCCTCCAGCTGCCCGACGATCTCGATTTCACCGGGATGTTCCACGGTGTGGACGAGCGGGTTCCGGTGGACTCGCTGAAGTTCGGCGCTCGGGTGCTCAACACGCTCCTCACCAATTACTGAGCCGGCCCGGACATGACTCCCGAGGATGTCCTGCCGGAGCCCCTGCTCGAGGCCATCCGCGGCCGCGCTGCGGGCTATGACCGAGACAACTCCTTCTTCATCGAAGACCTCGAGGAGCTGACCACCGCCGGCTACCTCAGGCTGTTTGTGCCGGCGTCCGACGGCGGCCTGGGACTTGGGCTCGAGGCGGCAGCGCAGTGCCAGCGGCGGCTGGCAACGGCCGCCCCGGCCACCGCCCTGGCCATCAACATGCACCTGGTCTGGACCGGCGTCGCCCATGTCCTGGCCGCACGGGGTGACAATTCCCTGGACTTCGTCCTGCAGGAGGCCGCCCACGACGAAATCTTCGCCTTCGGCAATTCCGAAGCCGGCAACGATTCGGTACTTTTTGATTCCAGAACGGCAGCCGTTCCCCTGCCGGGCGGAGGGTACAGCTTCACGGGTACCAAGATCTTCACGAGTCTTTCGCCAGCCTGGACCCGGCTGGGAATCTTCGGCAAGGACGCCCAGGCCAGGGAAGGCGAAGGGGAGCTGGTGCACGGGTTCATCACCCGGGAAGCCGCGGGCTACGCCATCCTGGAGGACTGGAACACACTGGGCATGCGGGCCAGCCAGTCAAACACCACCGTTCTGGACGGCGTCGAGGTCCCGCCGGAGAGGATCTTCCGCAAACTTCCGGTGGGACCCAACGCCGATCCGCTGATTTTCGCCATCTTCGCGTGCTTCGAGACTTTGCTGGCTGCCGTGTACACCGGCATTGGCGAACGTGCCCTGAACCTGGGTGTTGAGGCCGTCAGGCGCCGCACGTCCTTCAAGAATGCCGGCCGCAGCTATGCGCAGGATCCGGATGTCCGCTGGAAGATCGCGGAGGCCGCCATGGCCATGGATAACCTCTACCCCCAGCTGCTGGCCGTTAGCCGCGATGTGGATGCGCTCGTTGAGCACGGGCCGCAATGGTTTCCCAAACTTGTGGGGCTGAAGGTCAATGCGACTGAAACGGCCCGCCGCGTTGTGGACCAGGCCATCAGAGTGAGTGGCGGTTCCAGCTACTTTCGTGGGTCGGAGCTTGAACGCCTGTACCGCGACGTGCTGGCTGGGATGTTCCACCCATCAGATGATGAGTCGGCGCACAACACCGTAGCGAACGCGTGGCTGGGTCCGTTGGAGGACTGAAACAGGCCACTGGCCTGTTAACCCCTGCACGGTCAGCTGGCCGGACAATTCCTACACGGTCCGCTGGACCTGCATCACCCGGCGGCGGAGCCAGAAGCGCCTGCCGCCGCCCAAATACAGCTTGCTGCGTTCCAGCTCCCACTTGCCGTACTCGGAATGCTCCACGAGCCGGCGCCTGGCGTCAGGCAGCGAATCGTCACGGCTAACCGTCAGAACGAGGTACTCGTACTGCCTCAGAATGTCCCGTTCGCGCTGGACCGAGCTGGTGAGAAAATGTTCCTTCATTGCTCTCCATTTTCGTCCTTTTCCGGCTAACGTGAAGGCATGAGCATCGATCCGCGTGTCGCGCTTCAGTCCTTGACAACCGCCTTGGAAGAACACCTTATAGCAGCATCCAACCGGCGTGGAGATGGTGATCCCGCGGTGGAAGCGGCTTTTTTTGCGGTCTCGGATGCTTTCGAGGTTTATGAAGACGCACTCTACGAGGCTTACAGCGAAGTTACACCCCTTCAGGTCTTCGATGATGAAGAAGATGAAGACGATGAAGCCGGCATCGATGACGACGAGGACCTGGAAATTCTCGAGGAATGAGAACTCCGCGCCGCCATCGCGGGCAATGACCTAACGCTGCGGTCCTGAACGGCGTGTCAGCCGGGCAGGGAAACTCAGCCGGGCAGGGAAACGTCCTCGAGCGCGCGGGCAATTTCGGGTGGCAGCCTGGTCAGTTGGGCCGCCATGATTTCTTTCGCCTGCACGGGAGTCCTGGGCCCCACGATGGCCGTGGCCACGCCATGCTGGGACAACAGCCAGCTCAGCGAGACATCCAGCGGTGTCCGGCCCAGGCCCTTGGCCGCCATGGCCACGGCTTCCACCACGCTGGACGGCTGCGCCTCCAGATAGGGCTCTACGTAGGGTGCGGAGTCTGTTCTTGCCGCCCTGGAACCGGCAGGAATGGCGCCGCGGTACTTGCCGGTCAGGACGCCGCGTCCCAGCGGAGCCCAGGCCATCAGTCCCAGGCCGGCATCTTCGACGGCGGGAACCAGTTCCGCTTCCGCCTTTCGCTGCAGGAGTGAATATTCAGCCTGCGCGGCTACGAGCGGAAATCCGGCTACCGCCGCGGCCTTGGCGCTTTGCCACCCGTTGAAGTTCGAGATCCCCGCATACCGGGCGCGGCCGCTCCGGAGTGCGAATTCAAGCGCGGACAGGGTCTCGTCCAGCGGAACGTTGCCGTCCCATGCCTGGGCAAACCAGATATCCACGTAGTCAGTCCCCAGCCTGGCCAGGCTTGCGTCCAGGCCGGTGAGCATCGCGTTACGTGACGTGTCCACCGTGCGCCGGCCGTCCGACGTCGTCATCCCCGCTTTGGTGGAAATGCAGACTTCGGTGCGGGAGACGACGTCACCCAGGAGTGAGCCGACCATCGCCTCGGCACGGCCGTCGGCGTAGGACGCCGCGGTATCTATGAGCTTTCCGCCACCATCGATAAATGTGCGCAATATCTCCGAGGCGTCCTGTTCGTCGGTATCGCCGGACCAGGACATGGTGCCGAGGGAAAGGGCCGAGACTCGCAATCCACTGTTGCCGACGTAACGCTGCTGCATAGCTGCAAGCTTACGGGGAATCAACAGGGTCCATGACGTAGGGTCTTAGCGTGAACTGGTTTGAGGCGGCCCTGCTGGGCCTAGTGCAGGGACTGACCGAATTTCTACCGATTTCATCGAGCGCCCACCTGCGGATTGTGGGGCAGTTCCTGCCCAATGCATCCGATCCCGGAGCCGCGTTTACCGCCATCACGCAGCTTGGTACCGAGACGGCGGTGGTGATCTACTTCTGGCGCGACATCGTGCGGATCGTCAAGGCTTGGGCAGGATCGCTGACCGGAAAAGTCTCCCGGCAGGACCCGGATGCCCGCATGGGCTGGCTGGTGATCCTGGGCAGCCTCCCCATCATCGTGCTGGGCCTGCTGTTCCAGGACCAGATCGAGTCGGTGTTGCGGAGCCTGTGGCTCGTCGCCACCATGCTGATTGTCTTCGGGCTCTTTCTGGCCGTGGCCGACGCGATCGGAAAGCAGGATCGGGACCTCACGCAGCTCACGTACAAACACGGCATTATGTACGGCTTCGCCCAGGCGCTGGCTCTTATTCCCGGTGTGTCGCGATCCGGCGGCACCATCACGGCAGGTCTCCTGATGGGCTACACACGCGAAGCCGCCGCGCGGTATTCGTTCCTCCTGGCTATCCCGGCGGTGTTCGGCAGCGGCCTTTACCAGCTGTACAAAGTGGTCTCCAAGGAAGGCATCACCGGCCCCTACGGCCTCCCGGAGACGGCGCTGGCCACCGTCATCGCCCTGGTGGTGGGCTACGTGATCATCGGCTGGTTCCTCAAGTTCATTTCCACCCGAAGCTACCGGCTCTTCGTCTGGTACCGGATCTTCCTGGGCCTGGCCCTGTATCTTTTGCTCGGTTTCAATGTCATCAGCGCCTAGCCGTAGGCTTAGGCTGTGAAATCCTGGACCTCCCGCCCTGTCCCTGCGCTGCCCGGCGCCATGCCTGCCATCCGGTTGTTCGACACCGCAAAGGGGAGTGAGGTCACGCTCCGGGCCGGGGGAGAGCAATCCATGTACGTCTGCGGGATCACACCCTACGACGCAACCCACATGGGCCATGCGGCCAGCTACGTGGCCTTCGATCTGCTGAACAGGGCCTGGCGTGACGCCGGCCAGCAGGTTTCCTACGTCCAGAACGTCACCGACGTTGACGACCCCCTGCTGGAGCGCGCCACTGCCACCGGCGTGAACTGGCGGGACCTGGCCGCGAGCCAGATTGAACTCTTCCAGACCGACATGGAGGCCCTCAACGTCCTCTCGCCGGACCACTATGTGGGTGCCGTTGAATCAGTTGACATCATCGTTCCGGCCATCGAGCGGCTGGTCCGGCTGGGGCTGGCCTACCGCGTCCCTGGTACGGCAGGGGAGCCCGACGGCGACGTCTACTACGACGTCGAAGCTGCCGGCAAGCAGTCGGTTGCCCCGCATGCCTGGACCCTGGGCTCGATCTCCCGCCTTGGTGAAGCCGAAATGCTGGAACTGTTCGCCGAACGCGGCGGCGACCCGGGCCGGGCCGGCAAGCGGCAGGCCCTGGACCCCCTGCTCTGGCGGGTTGCCCGTGACGGCGAGCCCAGCTGGCCGGGCGGCGAGTTGGGCCAGGGCAGGCCTGGCTGGCATATCGAATGCACGGTCATCGCCCAGCGGTACCTGCCGGCTCCCTTCACTGTCCAGGGCGGCGGCTCTGACCTCATTTTCCCGCACCACGAGATGGGCGCCGGTCACGCCTATTCCCTCGCCCAAGTGCCGCTGGCCCATCACTATGCCCACGCCGGCATGGTGGGCCTGGACGGCGAAAAGATGAGCAAGTCCAAGGGCAACCTGGTCCTGGTGTCCAAACTTCGGGCCGAGGGAGAAGACCCGGCTGCCATCCGCCTGGCCATCCTGGCCCACCATTACCGTTCAGACTGGTCCTGGACCGCTGAAGGGTTTGAAGCCGCAAAGGACCGCCTGGCTGCGTGGCGCAGTGCCGTCGCCACGGCGCCGGAAGGATCGGCCGCCGGCCTGATCGCTGAAATGCGGTCCGCCCTTGCATCTGACCTGAACGCACCGGCCGCCCTGGAAGCTGTCGACCGCTGGGCTGCCGCGGCGGACTCCGCCGCGGCAGCGGGCAGCCGGCATGATCAGGCCCTGGTCAGGGACGCCCTGGACGCCTTGCTCGGCGTCGTACTCTAGGGGGCGTCGTACTTTAGGGCTTGTCCCGGCCCCGACGCTTGAGATAACGCTCAAACTCCCGCGCGATGGATTCACCGCTCGCCTCCGGAAGATCGGCCGTATCTTTTGCCTCTTCCAGCTGCCGGACGTACGCGGCGATCTCCGGATCCTCGGTAGCCAACTCATCGACGCCGCGCTCCCACGCAGCTGCCTCTTCCGCCAGTTCGTGTGTGTCCAGCGGGACCTGGATCAGTTCCTCGACCCGGTGCAGGAGAGCCAGCTGCGCCTTGGGTGACGGGGCCTGGGCCACGTAATGGGGGACGGCTGCCCAGAGGGAAACCGTAGGAAGGCCCGCCAGCAGGGACACTTCGGACAGTACTCCGACGATGCCGACAGGACCTTCATACTGGGATGCTTCAAGGTTGAGGCGTTCCCGCAACACAGCGTCGTCAGAGGAGGTGCTGACGGGAATCGGCCTGCTGTGCGGAACGTCTGCCAGAAGGGCCCCCACCAGGACCACGTAGTCAACCTTCAGCGCTTCGGCGTGGACCAGCAGTTCCGCGGTATAGGCCCGCCACTTGTAGGACGGCTCAATGCCCTGGACGAAAATGACGTCCACGTTCGAATCCGGCGCACTGGCCTTGTAGATCCGAGTGGATGGCCACTTGATCTTGCGTTCCCCCGAGGCGTTCCTGCGAACCGTAGGACGCGTGAACTGGAAATCGTAGTATTCGTCGGCGTCAATGGACGCGACCTTCTTGCCGCCCCAGACCCTGTTCAGGTAGCGCAAGGAATCACTGGCGGCCTCGCCGGCATCGTTCCAGCCTTCGAATGCGGCCAGCATCACAGTAATGCGCTCCCCGTCCGCCACTGGCAGCAGGAACTGCTCCGGTTCAGGTGCGGCACCCGGTTCCGCGGTGTCTCCGTCGAAGCTATTCATCTCATCACCCTACGTCCAAGAACCGGCGCGACGCATTGAATGAAGGGCCAAAAAATGCGCCGGGGCGCGTGCGGGCGCAAAGGCAATGCTGATATTCGCCGAGGGCGTATCCACCGGCTGGCGTTCAGGTGCGCCCCGTAGACTGGGATCATGCGATCCCTACCCTCCGTTTCCCCGCTCAGAGCCGTACTTTGGGATATGGACGGCACCATTGTGGACACTGAACGCTACTGGATTGCCGCGGAGCACGCCCTTGTGGAAGCGCACGGCGGCACCTGGTCCCACGGGCAGGCCATGCAGCTCGTGGGTCAGTCGCTGACGTATTCGGCCGGAATCCTGCAGGCCGCCGGTGTCCGGCTGGAGCGCCGGGAGATCATCGACACCCTGACCTCTGAGGTCATCAGGAGCGTCCGGCACTCTGTTCCCTGGCGTCCTGGGGCGCGGGAACTGCTCGATGGCCTGCACGTCGCCGGAATACGATGCGCGCTGGTAACCATGTCGGAGGAGCCGTTGGCCCGCGAAATTGTCGCGAGCCTGCCCAAGCCTTACTTCGAATTCCTGGTCACGGGGGACACCGTCACCCAGGGCAAGCCGCACCCGGAAGCATACTTGAAGGCAGTGGAGATGCTTCAGGAGGCAGACCCGGACCTGACCGTGGATCACTGCGTCGCCCTGGAGGACTCCGCGCCGGGAGTGGCTGCTGCTGTGGCCTCGGGCGTCGCCACCGTCGCCATTCCGCACATTGTCCCCATCGCCGACGATCCGAGGCACACCGTCTGGGAATCCCTGGCCGGCCGCACCGTTTCCGAACTGGAGGCCATAGCAGCGCTCAGTCTGGCCGCCGCGGCTGCTGGACCTGGCGTGCCCGCGACGGGGAGCCCGTCATGAGTTCCGCACCCGCCCCAGCCCGCCGCGAAGGAATACCGCTCGGCAGGATCGCCGGAATCCCGGTCATTCTGGCGTACTCGTGGTTTGTGATCGCCGCCTTTACCGTCATTGTCTACGGGCCCCTGCTGTTGGAGCAGAATCCGGTGCTGGGCGTCTCCGCCTACTACATGGCGTTCGCGTACGCTCTGCTGCTGCTGATCTCCGTCCTGGTCCACGAACTGGCGCACGCCCTCACGGCCAAGATCTACGGCTGGCCCACGCAGAAGATCGTGCTGAATCTCTGGGGCGGCCACACCCAGTTTGAGAATTTCACGGCGACGCCGGCGCGCTCGGTCATCGTGGCGCTGGCAGGGCCGGCAGCCAACCTGGTCCTCGCCGGCGGTGCCTGGGTGGTCGTCTCCACCACCAGCATGGGCACCGTGGCCGAGATCCTCACGAACATCTTTATGTGGGCCAACTTCGTCATCGGCATCTTCAACGTCTTGCCCGGACTCCCGCTGGACGGCGGCCGGATTGTTGAGTCGGCCGTCTGGAAGGCAACCGGGAGCCAAGCCAAAGGCACCGTCGCCGCCGGCTGGGCCGGCCGCTTCATCGTGGTGGCACTGGGCTTCTGGTTCATTGCCCGGCCGCTGCTGGCCGGTGATACGCCAGATATTAGCCTTCTGATGATCACCGTCCTCGTCGGCGGCTTCCTCTGGATGGGAGCCAGCGCCGCAATCCAGCAGGGCACCCTGCGCGGAAGGATGCATCTGGTCAGCGCCGCTGCCCTGGCGGCTCCCGCCGTCGGAATTCCAGCCACCGCGATGGTGACCGACATCCGCAGGCTGTCACCGGACGGCTCACGCGCCGTTGTGGTCTGCGGGCCCGAGGGGCGCCCGCAGGGTGTTGTGGATCCCGGTGCCCTCGCCGCGGTTCCTGACTATGCGGCCGGCTCCACGCCCGCCACGGCAGTGTCCTATGCCCTCGCGGCGGGAGCCTACGTACCTGAGTCGTCCCAGGGGCAGGAACTGATCCAGTACCTTTCCCAGCTGGACGGTCACGAATATGCCGTGGTGGACCATCACGGAACCGTCACCGGCCTGCTGGCGCAGAACGTGGTGGTGGCCGCCATCACCGGCAAGGCTGACCCGTCAAATAGGCATCCCCAGGGTCAAAGCCGGTAGAGTTACGTGCCGGCCGTGCATTGCCGCCGCGTGGCGGCCCGGAGGCCTGCGCCACACCCGGCGGACCTATTCCGATGCGTGGCCCCACAGTTTTACAGGAGCGAGGAAAATCCATGAGCAGCGAAACTGCCGCCGAAGCCGCAGCACCAACCACCACAGCGCCGTCCACCACAGGTGGGGCTGCCAATGGCATCCAGCCGGTGGGAGCTGCCCGCCGCCGCGGGCCTTTCCGTGAAGGCGAACGGGTCCAGCTGACCGACGAGCGCGGCCGCATGAACACGATCTCTCTCGAAAGCGGCGGCGCCTTCCACACACACCGCGGCTTCCTGAACCACGACGAGATCATCGGAAAAGCTGATGGCTCAGTCGTCGTGAACAACGTCGGCCAGCAGTACCAGACGCTGCGCCCCCTTCTTTCGGACTTTGTCCTTTCCATGCCGCGTGGCGCCGCAGTGGTCTACCCGAAGGATGCCGGCCAGATCGTCACCATGGCCGATATCTTCCCCGGCGCCAGGGTTGTTGAAGCCGGCGTTGGCTCCGGAGCGCTGTCCATTTCGCTGCTCCGGGCCGTTGGCGACAACGGCTACCTCCATTCCTTCGAGCGCCGCGAGGAATTTGCGGACATTGCCCGCGGGAATGTGGAAACCATCTTTGGCGGCCCGCACCCGGCGTGGAGGATCTCCCTTGGCGACTTCCAGGAGGAAGTAGTCCGCAGCGAGGCACCCGGATCCGTTGACCGTGTCGTGCTGGACATGCTGGCACCTTGGGAATGCCTTGACGCCGTCGCCACTGTCCTCGCGCCCGGCGGCGTCTGGATCAACTACGTTGCCACGGTCACCCAGCTCTCCCGGACCGCGGAGGCCATCAGGGCCGATGGCCGCTTCACCGAACCCGATGCCTGGGAGTCCATGGTCCGCGGTTGGCACCTTGAGGGCTTGGCCGTCCGTCCGGACCACCGCATGGTGGCGCACACCGGCTTCCTGCTGGTCACCCGCCGGCTTGCCGACGGCGTCACCGGCATCTCCGTCAAGCGCCGTCCCTCCAAGACTGGCTTCAACGAAGAAGACGTCAACGCCTGGACACCCGGTGCCGTCGGCGAACGCCTCGTCTCAGACAAGAAGCTGCGCCGGGCCGCGCGCGATGCCATTGCCGGAACCAACGTCAAGGACGAACCGGAGATCACGAACTAGTCCACATTTCGGGAGTCTCCAGCAGTACCTGCCAACTTGGGGCTAAGGTCTTAAGAAGAAGAGCAGGAAGGGGCTGATGCACCATGGAGACGCCGAATCAGGACTCCGGACGTACACCGGCGGAGCAGTCGGCCGCCAACGACCTGACGGCTGCGGAGCGGCAGGCCAATGTCCTCCGCGACAAGCTCAGGCACATTGACCGCCAGCTTGCGGCCGCCACGCAGAACAACGCGAAGCTGGTCAGCATGCTGGAAGCGGCCAAGGCCGAGATTCTGCGGCTGAAAAATGCCCTGGACCAGGAGGGCCAGCCCCCGTACAGCTTCGGCACCGTCCTGCAGCTCAATCCCAGGCGGCTGCCGTCAGCGGGCAATAGCGGCCAGGCTGCCACCGAGGAATCGGTGGACATTTTCAACGCCGGCCGGAAGATGCGCGTGGGCATCAGCCCCCTGGTCAACATCAGTCAGCTGGCGGTCGGCCAGGAGGTCCTCCTCAACGAGGCACTGCTGGTTGTTGCCGGCCTCGGCTATGAACGCGCCGGTGAACTCGCCACCCTCAAGGAAATGCTCGGAACGGACCGCGCACTGGTGGTGGGGCGTGCGGATGAGGAGCGTGTCATCAGGCTCTCCGGAGCCCTGCTCACCGAAAAGCTCAGGGTGGGGGACGCACTGTCCATCGACTCGCGCACCGGTTACGCCCTCGAAAAAGTGCCCCGCTCCGAAGTGGAGAACCTGGTCCTCGAAGAAGTCCCCGACATCACGTACGAGGACATCGGCGGCCTCGGTCCGCAGATCGAGCAGATCCGGGACGCGGTGGAACTGCCGTTCCTGCACCCGGACCTCTACCGCGAGCATGGGCTGAAAGCCCCGAAGGGCATCCTGCTGTACGGTCCGCCAGGGTGCGGCAAGACCCTGATTGCGAAGGCTGTTGCCAACTCCCTCGCCGCTCGCGCCGCGGAACGGTCCGGCAACGTGGACCTGAAGAGCTATTTCCTCAACATCAAGGGTCCGGAGCTTCTGGACAAGTATGTGGGCGAGACAGAGCGCCACATCCGCCTGATTTTCTCCCGGGCCCGCGAGAAGGCCTCCGACGGCAGCCCCGTAGTGGTCTTCTTTGACGAAATGGATTCGCTGTTCCGTACACGTGGAACCGGGATCTCCTCCGATGTCGAGACCACCATCGTCCCGCAGCTGCTGAGTGAGATCGACGGAGTGGAGCGGCTGGACAACGTCATTGTGATCGGTGCATCCAACCGCGAGGACATGATCGACCCCGCCATCCTCCGCCCCGGCCGCCTGGACGTAAAAGTCAAAATCCAGCGCCCCGACGCAGAGGCCGCTGCCGATATCTTCAACAAATACATCACCACGGACCTGCCGTTCCACGAGTCCGACCTCGCCGAACACAACGGCGACGTCCAGGCGACAGTGGACGCTATGGTCCAGCGGACGGTGGAAGCCATGTACTCCACGGAGAAGTCCAACGAGTACCTGGAAGTCACCTACGCCAACGGCGATACGGAAATGCTCTATTTCAAGGACTTCAATTCAGGCGCCGTAGTCCAGAACGTCGTGGACCGGGCCAAGAAGTATGCCATCAAGGATCTCCTGACACTGCACCAAAAAGGTCTTCGGATCGAACACCTGCTGCGTGCCGTCGTGGATGAATTCCGCGAGCACGAGGACATGCCCAACACCACCAACCCTGACGACTGGGCGAGGATCTCAGGTAAGAAGGGCGAACGGATCACTTACATCCGCACCATCGTGCAGGGTAAGGCAGGCCAGGAGCCCGGCAAGTCCATCGAAACGATGCCGAACACGGGACAGTACCTGTGACGGCAGCCCCTCAACGCGCCGGCGGGGAAGGGCTCCCGGTCGGCGGGGCCATGCGTGTCATGGGGGCGGAAACGGAATACGGCATCCACGCCCCGTCCGCTCCCGGAGCAAACGCCACGATGATGTCCGCCCGCGTTGTCCAGGCTTATGCCCAGGTGACGCGGCAAAGGGCGGCCGGAGGGGCAGAGACCCGGTGGGATTACACGGACGAGGAGCCCCTCCACGACGCCCGTGGCTGGACTTTGGAAAGGGCCTCGGCCCACCCCAGCCAGCTGACAGACCAGCCGCCGGTACTTGACGCCGAAGCGGTGGCACTTGCTTACGGCCGTGAGGAATTGGAACTGGATGGTGAGGAGGAGTCCGGCAGCCTCCTGATGAACATGGTCCTGGGCAACGGAGCCCGCTTGTACGTGGATCATGCCCACCCGGAGTACTCCAGTGCCGAGGTGACCAACCCCCGCGATGCCGTGATCTGGGATGCAGCCGGGGACCTCGTCGCGCTGGCGGCTGTCCGCCGCCTGGCCGCGGATCCCGAGCTCCCTCCGGTCAACCTGTACAAAAACAATACGGACAACAAATCCGTCTCCTACGGCTCCCATGAGAACTACCTCATGCCACGCTCGGTACCCTTCGGGGACATCGTGCGGGGGCTGACGCCGTTCTTCGTCACGCGGCAGATCATCTGCGGCGCCGGGCGGGTGGGCCTGGGGCAGGACAGCTCTACTCCCGGGTACCAGATCAGCCAGCGCGCAGACTTCTTCGAGGCGGAGGTGGGCCTGGAAACCACCATCCGGCGTCCCATCATCAACACCCGGGATGAGCCGCACGCCACCGCGGACAAGTACCGGCGCCTGCATGTGATCATCGGTGACGCCAACCTGAGCCAATCCTCGAACTACCTCAAGTTCGGCACCACTGCCATGGTCCTGAGCCTGATCGAGGCCGGGCTGGCGCCCAAAGTGGAGGTGCACGAACCCGTCGCAGCCCTCCAGGCAGTCAGCCACGACACGTCGCTTACAGCCAAACTCAGGTTGCTGGACGGGCGCCGCGTGACGGCCCTGGACCTGCAATGGATCTACCACGAGGCGGCGGCCAAGCTGGCGCAGGACACCGGCGTTGCCGATGCCGTGGACGGGGACGGTCATACGCATCAGGTGCTGGAGCGGTGGGCTGCCACGCTGACCCAGCTCGATTCCGACAGGAATGCGGCGGCCACTTCCGTGGAGTGGTTGGCCAAGCTCTCCCTCCTCGAGGGCTACCGGAACCGCGACAACCTTGCCTGGGGTGACGCGAGGCTCGGCCTCGTGGACCTCCAGTGGGCAGACATCAGGCCGGAGAAGGGACTGTACTACCGGTTCCTGGCACGGAACCGCATGCAGCGGATCGTCGACGACGGAGCCATCGCCGCAGCGATGACCGAACCGCCTCCGGACACGCGTGCCTTCTTCCGCGGACGGTGCATCAGCAGCTTCGGCAAAGACGTGGTGGGGGCCAGCTGGGACTCGGTCATCTTCGACGTTCCGGGCTACGGCCGGCTTCAGCGCGTGCCAACCCGCGAACCCCTGCGCGGCACCAAGGCCCTCACGGGAGGGCTCTTTGCCCGCCACCGGACGGCCGGTCCGTTCCTCGCCGAACTTTTGGGGCATAACACCGCTCCGCCTGCGGCGTAAACCGCGCCGTCGGGCGGACAGCGTGGCAATATGGGCGTATCAGCAGATCCGCCCGGATCCGAGGATTTAGAGGAGAGATCACCATGGCAGGCCAGGAGCAGCAGAAGCCACAATCACACGACAGCCAGGTCGAGGACGAGATCCCGGAGGCGCCTCCGGCAGCCCCGGAAGCCCAGGCATCGGCCGCCACCCAGGGCGTCGACGACCTCCTGGATGAAATCGACGGCGTCCTGGAATCCAACGCCGAGGAGTTCGTCCGCGCCTTCGTCCAAAAGGGCGGCCAGTAACCCGGATCGGGATGCGGAAGCCGCGTCCGGCCGGAATCTGTACCGACGTTGAAGGACCACGTACAAGGAGTGCATCAGTGCAGGAAACAACCGCCAACCAGGTAGCCGGCAACGCGACATCCTCATTCACCGAGCATCTGCAGCGCGACCGGCCGGACCTGCTTCCATACAACCGCGCCATGCCTGCTGCAGCAGCGGCGACCCCGCTGCAGGTGCCTCATGCCACGACGATCGTGGCAATGAGTTATGGCGGCGGTGTCCTGATGGCCGGTGACCGGCGGGCCACTATGGGCAACGTCATTGCCAGCCGGCACATCGAAAAGGTGTTCCCGGCCGACAGGTATTCGGTGCTGGGAATCGCCGGCACGGCCGGCATCGCGATTGACCTGACGCGGCTTTTCCAGGTGGAACTGGAGCACTACGAAAAGATCGAGGGCACGCTGCTGAGCCTCGACGGCAAAGCCAACCGACTGGGGGCCATGATCCGCGGGAACCTGCCGATGGCCCTGCAGGGACTTGCCGTCGTGCCGCTGTTCGCCGGCTTCGACACAACTGCCGGCGTGGGCCGGCTCTTCTCCTACGACGTCACCGGCGGCAGGTACGAGGAACGCGAGCACCACACGGTCGGCTCCGGTTCCGTTTTTGCCCGCGGCGCGCTGAAGAAGCTCTGGCGGCCCAACCTGGCCGAAGCCGAGGCCGTCTCCGTGGCGGTCGAATCCCTCTATGACGCGGCCGACGACGACTCCGCCACAGGTGGTCCGGATCCCGTCCGTCAATTGTGGCCGGTGGTGTACACCGTGAACAGGGATGGCGCGCGGCGGATCCCCGAATCCGAGCTCGCGGCTGTTGCCGGCAGGATTATCGAAGCCCGGTCCGCCGAGCGGCGGGAGGCCTAAAATGACGCAGCAGTTCTATGTCTCGCCTGAACAACTGATGAAGGACCGTGCGGACTTCGCACGGAAAGGCATCGCCCGCGGCAGGTCGGTGGTGGTCATCAGCTGCCAGGACGGTATTGCCCTGGTCGCTGAGAACCCCTCACCCTCATTGCACAAAATCGGCGAGATCTACGACAAAATCGCGTTTGCCGCCGTCGGCAAGTACAACGAATTCGAAAGCCTGCGCCAGGCCGGGGTGCGGTACGCCGATGTCCGTGGCTACTCCTACGACCGTGAGGACGTCACAGCACGCGGGCTCGCGAGTGTCTACGCGCAAAGCCTCGGTGCCGTCTTCACCGCAGAACAGAAACCCTTCGAAGTGGAACTGGCCGTCGCCGAAGTCGGCCCGACACCGGAACTGGACCACCTCTACCGGCTCACCTTCGACGGGTCCATCGCCGACGAGCACGGCTTCATCGTGATGGGCGGCCAGGCGGAGCGTGTCTCGGCGGTCATCGCCGAGGGCTGGCGACCGTCGCTGCGTTTCGCAGGCGCTGTCCGCCTGGCTACCCGCGGCCTGGCCAGCGGTCCAGACCCGGCCGCTGAACAGGGCGAAGCGGGAGGAACCCTTCCCGCCAAGGCCGTGGAGGTTGCCGTGCTGGACAGGCAGTCGGAGACCTCCCGGGGATTCCGCAGAGCCTTCCGGCGGCTCAACGATTCTGATATCACGGCGCTGCTTGCTGAGGAGGACTGAGATGGACAAGAGAATCTTCGGGATCGAGACCGAGTTCGGAATCTCGTATTCGAGCCCCGATTCGAGGCCGTTGGCCCCGGAAGAAGTGGCCCGGTACCTGTTCCGCAAGGTGGTCAGCTGGGGACGGTCATCCAACGTGTTCCTGACCAACGGTTCCCGGTTGTACCTGGACGTCGGTTCACACCCTGAGTACGCCACGGCCGAATGTGACGACCTGGCCCAGCTCATTGCGCACGACCGTGCGGGTGAGCTGATCCTGGACGACCTCGTTGACGAGGCACAGGCAAGGCTGGCCGCCGAAGGATTCAACGGCACCGTCTACCTGTTCAAGAACAACACCGATTCGGCCGGCAACTCCTACGGCAGCCATGAAAACTACCTCATCCCGCGCCGCGGCGAATTCTCCCGGCTCGCGGAGATCCTGATCCCGTTCCTGGTAACACGCCAGCTGATCGCCGGCGCGGGGAAAATCCTGAAGACTCCGCACGGGGCCACGTACGCGTTTTCCCAGCGGGCAGACCACATCTGGGAGGGCGTCTCCTCGGCAACCACCCGGTCACGGCCTATCATCAACACCCGCGATGAACCGCACGCCGACGCCGAATTCTTCCGCCGGCTCCACGTCATTGTGGGCGACTCCAACATGTCCGAAACCACTGCCCTGCTCAAGGTCGGCACCGTGGACCTCATCCTGCGCATGATTGAGGCGGGAGTTATCATGCGGGACATGAGGATGGAAAACCCCATCCGCAGCATCCGCGAGATTTCCCACGACCTCAGCGGAAGGGCGCTGGTCCGTCTGGCCAACGGCCGCCAGCTCACGGCCCTGGAGATCCAGCAGGAGTACCTCACTAAGGTCACGGCCTTTGTTCAGGAGCAAGGGGCCCACAATCCCCACGTACCGTTCATCCTCGACCTTTGGCAACGGACCCTGAACGCCATCGAGAGCGGTGACACCAGCACCATCGACACTGAAATCGACTGGGCCATCAAGAAAAAACTGATGGACAACTACCGGAAGCGGCACGGCCTGGGCCTGGACGCGCCCAGGATTGCGCAGCTGGATCTTACGTACCATGACATTTCGCGGAGCCGCGGGCTGTACTACATCCTGCAGTCCCGGGGTGCGGTCCGGCGGGTTGTGGACGATACCGTGATCAAAGACGCCGTGGACGTGCCGCCGCAATCCACGCGGGCCAAGCTGAGGGGCGATTTCGTCCGTCGTGCCCAGGAACTGGGTAGGGATTACACGGTTGATTGGGTGCACCTGAAGCTGAACGACCGAGCGCACCAGACCATCCTGTGCAAGGATCCCTTCCGAAGTGTCGATGAGCGGGTGGATGCCCTGCTGGGCTCTATGGGCTGACGTTCAGGTTCACGGGCTATCCTTGATGGGGCCGTTCCTTGGCCTTGCAGCGGTGCCGGGCGCCTGATTCCGGTTCCGCGTCCACCCTGCCCCGACGAAAGTTCTCTTACGTGCGCCGACTCCTAGCAATCCTGATCCCCGGCCTGCTGCTGCTTACCGCTTGTGGCGGTTCGCCCGCAGCACCGGAACCCACCAGCCAGTCTGCCGGTGACACTGCCAAGTTCGACTCCCTGAAACTGACGGACAACGGGGACAAGAAGGCTCCCGGTGTCGAGTTCTCCAAGCCCCTCGAAGTCACCGAACCCACCATCAAGGTGGTCGCCGAAGGCGACGGTGACCGGGTCAAAGAGAACCAGATCGCAAACATCTCCATCCTCGCGCTCAGCGGTGCGGACGGATCCACACTGGAGGACACCTTCCCCGGCGAGCCCGAACCCCTCCAGCTGAACGAGGAACTGAAGACCGGAAGCCCGGTTATCTACAGCGCGTTTGTTGGCTCCAAGGTCGGCTCAAGCCTTGCCCTGGCCATCCCGGGCCAGGCCGCAACCGCTGAAGGCGCCACCGCCCAGCCCACCCAGCTTCTCCTGATCAAGGTGCTCTCCACCAAGGACGCACCGCAGACTGTTGCTCCGCTCTCAAAGCCCGAAGGCGAGACTGTCACCCCGCCGGCCGGCCTGCCGACCGTGAAGGACAACGACCAGGGCGTGCCGGAGATCTCCGTTGACGGAATCGCCGCGCCCACAGCGCTCGTGTCCCAGGACCTGATCAAGGGCACCGGCGCGGAGGTTAAGGAAACCGACACGTTGACCGTCAACTATGTTGGCGTGAACCTCGTGGGCGGCACTAAATTTGATTCAAGCTTTGACCGCGGCGAGCCGGCCAGCTTCCCGTTGACCGGCGTCATTCCGGGCTGGACCCAGGGACTGGCGGGAAAGACTGTGGGCTCCCGGGTCCTCCTGGTGGTCCCCAAGGACCTCGCGTACGGTGATGCCGGCCAGGGCGAAGCCAAGGGTGACCTCGTCTTCGTTGTGGACATCCTCGGCGTTAAGTAAACAGCAACACATCACCCACCCAAATAATCAAAGGAGCAACCATGTCATTTGGTCAGCGCGATTTCGACCGCCAGAAGCCGGAAATTGACTTCCCGCAAGGCGATGTCCCCACCGAACTGGTTATCACCGACCTCATCGAGGGTGACGGTGCCGAGGCCAAAAAGGGCGACACCGTCTCCACCCACTACGTCGGTGTGGCCTGGTCCACCGGCGAAGAGTTTGACGCTTCCTGGGGCCGCGGCGCCCCGCTGGACTTCCGCGTGGGCGTGGGCCAGGTCATCCAGGGCTGGGACCAGGGCTTGCTGGGCATGAAGGTGGGCGGCCGCCGACGCCTGGAGATTCCTTCCGAACTGGCGTACGGCTCCCGCGGGGCCGGCGGAGCCATTGGCCCCAACGAAGCGCTGATCTTCGTGGTGGACCTCGTGGGCGTCCGCTGACCGGAGCACCGTAACGCCTGAAGGCGCGGTAACAATCAGGGTTTTGTTTTCCTGTTGGTTGCCGCGCTTTCTGCTTTCCGCGGAGGAGTTTAGTAACGTAGCGAGCGTGTCCGTCTCCCGTACTGAACGCCTGCTGAACCTCCTGATAGCCCTGCTGAACACCAAATACGGCCTGCGCCGGGCAGAGTTGCGGGCGAAGGTCTACCATGACACGTCCGGCAACGACGTGGCCTTCGGCAGGATGTTTGAGCGGGACAAGAACGACCTCCGGCAGTTCGGCTTCGATGTGGAAACCGTCACGGACCTCGGCTGGAGCGAAGATGATCCGGCCACGACCCGCTACCGCATCGGCAAGGAATCGAACCGCCTGCCTGATGTCCAGCTCAGCCCGGGGGAGTGGACCGTCCTCTTCCTGGCGTCCCAGTTGTGGGAGCGTGCCGCCCTGGGAACGGCCGCTGCCAGCGCCCTCCGCAAGCTCCAGGCCTCCGGCACCGTGTCCGACGTCGAACTTCCGGTTGGTGTCCAGCCGCGGATCCGGCCGGCGGGCCAGGCCTTTGATGATGTGGTGGCTGCCATGCACGCACAGCACCCCGTCAGCTTTCCCTACCTGGCAGGCACCACTGGCAAGGAAGAGCAACGGACGGTGGAGCCGTGGGGCCTCGGGAGCCGCTTCGGCCAGTGGTATCTGACCGGCTACGACCGCTCGCGCAAGGCACCGCGCCACTTCCGGCTCTCCCGGTTCACGGGCCCCGTCACGGTGCTGGAGAAGGAAAACTACCCGGCTCCGCCGAACTTCAATGTCCGCGCAGAACTGGACCGGCTTCCGGAGCTCCCGCTCCGGACCGCCGTCGTGGACGTCCGGGAGGGCCGCCTCCTTGGCCTGCGCCGGCGCGCCACGCCGGTTGCCGACGGGAGTGCCGGAATGCCCGACGCCGGCTACGAACGGCTGCAGGTCAACTTCAGGGACGCTGAGGTGTTGGCCGAGGAGCTCGCATCCTATGGCCCGGACGCTGTGGCACATGCTCCCGGCGAGCTGGTGGCAGCTGTGCGGCACCGGCTGCGCAACGCTGCCGCCTTCTGCGCCGCTCCCAGCCCTGACTATCTGTTTGCGGACGCGCCGCGGGGCCGCGCCGTCCGCAAGCGCACGTCTGAGGACCAGCTCAAGCGCATGCTGCAGCTGGTGCCGTTCCTGGTCCACAACCAGGGCCTGCATATCCAGGACGTCGCAGCCCGCTTCGGTGTCACGCCCGCGGAGCTGGAAAGCGACCTGCGGATCCTCATCTGCTCCGGCCTTCCCGAGGGATACCCTGACGACCTCCTGGACATCCACTGGGAGGAAGGCCACGTTTACATCACCCAGGACCTGGATCTCAAGAGGCCGGTCCGGTTTACGGTGGACGAGGCCTGCGCGCTGCTGACCGGGCTCGAGACGCTCAACGGGCTTCCCGAACTTGCCGAAGGAGGTGCCCTGGAGTCTGTGACCCTCAAGCTGATGGCAGCGGCCGGCGAAGAAGGGCTGCGGGCCGGTTCGCTTGCCGGTCCGGAGGTGGGCCCCTCGGATTCGGCCGTCCTTGACGTTGTCCGTGGTGCCATCCGGGAGCGGTCGCAGCTACGGCTCGTGTACTTCTCCGCCCAGCGCGATCAGGTCTCCGAACGGGACGTGGATCCGCTCCGCCTGTATTCCCTGGACAACACCTGGTACTTCGAGGCCTACTGCCATTCGGCCCAGGGGCTGCGGAACTTCAGGCTGGACCGGGTGCAGGAGGTCCACCCGAACGGAAATCCCGCCTCCACGCAGGTCCGGGCCGGAGAAAGCTTTCCGGCCAAGCTGTTCACGCCCAACGACGACGACACCACGGTCCTCGTGCAGCTCACCAGGCAGGGCGCCGGCTTGGCGGACGATTATTACGCCGAACGTGTGGCACCCCTTCCCGACGGCGGCCTCGTCGCCGAGATCCGGTTCGGCAGCACTGCCTGGCTTCCCATGTTCGTGGCCCAGCACGGCGGGGCCGCCAGAATCCTCGAACCTGCCGAGCTGGGCGCTGCCGCGCTGGACTGGATCGAGGCGGCCCTGGCCGGCTACGGCGGCTAGACTCGTCAGCATGCCTTGGTGGTCCTGGATCCTGATCTGGATTGCGCTTATTGCGCTCTCCCTGCTCTTTTATGTCCTCCTGGGCATCCGGCTGTACCGCCAGTTCATGGCGGTCATGAAGGACCTGGGCGCCGCGGGAGCCAAAGTGGGGCACCTGGTGCCGGCAACGGCTGTCCATGATGACGGCCCGCAGCCTACGGGATCAGTTGAACCCGGTGCGGCTGTTTTTGCCTCACCGGCCCGGATGCGTCATGATTACGACGCATCCAAGTCATCCCGCCGGGAGGGCCGCCGCCAGAGGCGCGTCCAGCGTAAGCACGACCGGGGCCAGCCCCAGTCACTTCGCGATCTCAATCTCAGTTAGACGTAGGATGTTGTTAGAGGAAAGGATTTCCCGTGGGAAGACTCTTTGATGGCCCGTGGCCAATTGTCATTATCATCGTCGTTGCGCTGCTGCTTTTCGCCGCGCCCAAACTCCCTGCCATGGCCCGCAGCCTTGGCCAGTCCATGCGGATCATCAAGTCCGAGGTCAAGGAAATGAAGAACGACGGCAAGACCGACTCCACCGACTCGGCTTCCAGCCCGGTGGAAGGCAAGGTCGTAAACCACCCCCCGGCGAAGCCCGGTGAACCGACCGACGGCACCGACGTTCCGCCGTCGACCCGCGCTTAACCCGAAGTGGCACTGACGCGGGGCCGTAAGTCCAACCCTGAGGGGCGGATGGCTCTTTGGGACCACCTCAAGGAGCTCAAGAACCGGCTGATCAAATCGGCAATTGCAGTTCTCCTTGCGGGCGTGGGCGGCTGGTTCCTTTACGATCCGGTCGTGGCAAGCCTGTCGGACCCGCTGATTTCCATTGCCCGGGATACGGGACGCACCGCGGTCCTGAACTTCGCGACCATCGCGGATCCTTTTGCGTTCAAGATCCAGATTGCCATCCAGATAGGGCTGGTTATCTCCAGCCCTGTCTGGATCTATCAGGTGTGGGCTTTTATCACCCCGGGTCTGACCAAGAAGGAACGCGGCTACACGCTCGGCTTTATGGCGGCCGCTGTGCCGCTGTTCCTGGCCGGTGTGTTTGTAGCCTGGCTTGTGTTCCCCACCGTGGTCAGGGCGCTGCTGCAGTTCACACCCGCCACCGGCGCCAACAACATCTCGGCCACCGATTACCTGACGTTTGCCACGCAGATGTTGCTTATCCTCGGGATCTCTTTCCTGGTCCCCGTGATCCTGGTCGGCATCAACATGGCCGGTGTGGTCAGGGGCCGGACCATCCTCAAAGCCTGGCGGATTATCGTCTTCCTGGTCTTTGTCCTGGCGGCACTGGCCGCACCAGGCACGGACGCTCTGTCCATGTTCCTGCTTGCTGCGCCGCTGCTTATTCTGTTCTTCGCGGCGATCGGGCTATGTATCTTCAACGACAAGCGCCGCGACAAGCGCTTGGCGAAACAGGCTGCTGAGACGGACGCGACAGCCGACATCGCGACGCCCGGCAACGAACTGAAGAACCTGTAGCGCGCGGCGCACTAGGCTTGAGGCATGTCCTCTATTTCCGGGCCACTCTCGCCCTCTGAAAGCTACCGGGCCAGCGCGGAACGCACGGCCGAAGCGGGCACCTACCTCGGCGGGTTTGTCCGCACCCTTGATTTTGAACTTGACGAATTCCAGCGCCTCGCCTGCCGGTCGCTCCAGGACGGCAAGGGAGTGCTGGTGGCTGCCCCCACTGGTGCCGGTAAGACCATCGTGGGCGAGTTTGCCATTTATCTCGCGTTGGAACGAAACCTCAAGGCCTTCTACACGACCCCAATCAAGGCTCTGAGCAACCAAAAATTCACGGAACTCTCCGAAAAGTACGGTGCGGAAAACGTCGGTCTGCTGACCGGGGACACCAGCATCAATGGCGACGCCCCCGTGGTGGTCATGACCACGGAAGTCCTCCGGAACATGCTCTACGCGGACTCGGACACGCTGGATGACCTCGGCTTTGTGGTCATGGACGAAGTCCATTACCTCGCGGACCGCTTCCGTGGTGCCGTCTGGGAGGAAGTCATCATCCACCTCCCCAGCGAAGTCCAGGTAGTTTCCCTCAGCGCCACAGTGTCCAACGCAGAAGAATTCGGCGCCTGGCTGGATACCGTGCGCGGCGACACCGACATCATCGTCTCCGAGCACCGCCCGGTTCCCCTGTGGCAGCACGTTATGGTGGGCCGGGACATCGTGGACCTGTTCGCCGGAGAAACCACCTTCGACGAAATCGCCCCGCCCGCGGATGCCGAGACAGGAGCTCCACTACCGGTCCAGAAGGGGCTCACCGCGGCCACCAACGACGCGGACGGGCCGGGGTTCGAGGTCAATCCGGACCTGCTCAAGATGGCCCGCAGCGAAGGCCAGCAAAGTTTCGCCGGACGCTTTGGCCACGGCGGACGAAGCCAGCGCCGGCAGCACCGGCAACGGACAGAGGACCGTCCCCGGCAGGGAGCCCAGCCCGGGGCCGCCCGGAAGGCCAGCCGGCCCCAAGTGATTGCCAGCCTGGACCGGCAGGACCTGCTGCCCGCCATCACCTTCATCTTCTCGCGGGCAGGCTGCGATGCCGCCGTTGCCCAATGTGTCTCTTCCGGACTCTGGCTGACCACGGAGAAGGAGCAGCAGATCATCGCGCAGCGCGTTGACGAGGCAGGGCAGGACATCCCGTCAGAGGATCTGGACGTCCTCGGCTTCTGGACGTGGCGGGACGGCCTGCTGCGTGGCTTCGCGGCCCACCATGCCGGCATGCTTCCCACCTTCAAGGAAGTAGTGGAGAAACTCTTCGTCGAGGGCCTGGTCAAGGCTGTGTTCGCCACCGAAACGCTGGCCCTGGGCGTCAACATGCCGGCCCGCTCCGTGGTCCTGGAAAAGCTCGACAAGTTCAATGGCGAAGCCCACGTGGACATCACTGCGGGGGAGTACACGCAGCTGACCGGCCGCGCGGGCCGCCGCGGCATCGACATCGAAGGCCATGCCGTTGTCCTGTGGCAGCCGGGCACGGACCCCACTGCTGTTGCCGGCCTCGCCTCGAGGCGTACGTATCCGCTGAACTCAAGCTTCCGGCCGACGTACAACATGAGCATCAACCTGTTGGCGCAGTTCGGCCGCGCACGTGCGCGGGAAATCCTCGAATCCTCCTTCGCGCAGTTCCAGGCTGACCGGTCCGTTGTCGGACTTGCCAGGCAGGTGCGCAGCCGCGAAGAGTCCCTCGCGGGATACGCAAAATCCATGACCTGCCACCTCGGAGACTTCACCGAGTATGCCCGGTTGCGCCGTGAACTGTCCGACGCCGAGAATGTCACCTCCCGCAGCAAGTCCCGGGCTCATAAGTCGCTGAACGAAGACTCCCTGGCGCGGCTGATGCCCGGCGACGTGGTGGACGTCCCGGCCGGGCGGGCGCCCGGACCGGCGATTGTGCTCAGCTCGGACCACAGCGGCAGGGAGCCCCGGCCCGCCATCCTGACGCTCGACAACCAGCTCAGGCGAATCGGCACCGAGGACCTTGAGGGCCCTATTGCGCCGCTGACACGGATCCGGATTCCGAAGTCGTTCAATGCAAAGGTCCCGAAATCCCGGCGTGACCTCGCATCGTCGGCCAGGAATGCGCTGCGTGAGAACCGCCCGCCTGCCCCCGGCCGCAGCACCGATTTTGGCATGGGGTCCGTTTTGCCCCATCAGGAGAAACGCATCGCGGAGCTTCGCCGGGCGCTCCGGGCCCACCCCTGCCACGGCTGCAGCGAGCGTGAAGACCACGCCCGCTGGTCGGAGCGTTGGTGGAAGCTGCGCCGGGAGACGGATGCCCTGGTCCGGCAGATCCAGGGCCGGACCAACACCATTGCCAAGACCTTCGATCGCGTCTGCGATGTCCTTTCCGCCTACGGCTACCTGGAAGCAGGAGCTGACGGGCGCCAGGCCATCAGCCCGGACGGCCAGCGGCTCCGCCGGATCTACGGCGAGAAGGACCTGCTGATTTCGCAAGCACTGCGGCTGGGTGCACTCGACGACTTGGACGCTGCCGAAGTAGCGGCCCTGGCCAGCGTCCTGGTCTACCAGGCCAAACGCGAGGACAGGGGCCTCCGCCCCCGGATGCCCAGCGTCTCGCTTGAATCGTCCGTGGATGTGGTGATCCGGGAATGGTCAGCCCTGGAGGACGTGGAAGAGGCCAACAAACTTCCGCTGACTGCCGAACCCGAACTCGGCCTTGTCTGGCCGATGTACAAATGGGCCAAGGGACGGCACCTCCAGGAAGTACTCAACGGCACGGACCTGGCGGCGGGCGACTTCGTCCGCTGGGTCAAACAAGTCATCGACCTCCTGGACCAGCTCGCCAAGATTCCCGGCCTGGATCCGCGCGTGTCCAGGCTTTGCGCAGAAGCAATATCACTCATCCGCCGCGGCGTCGTGGCCTACTCTTCCGTACTTTGATGTCCCGGCTCTGATGCACTAACAGCCTGCCTTCTTCCCCCTAGCCCCAGGAGCTTCGCCCGCATGACCACTGAACGTTCCACCACGCCCGCGCCGCACGAGCGGAAGGTGGTCCTGTACCGCAACGGCTCGGTCTACACAGCAGCAGACCCCTTTGCCACGGCCATGCTCATTGACGGCGACACCGTGGCCTGGGTCGGCTCCGAGCAGGCGGCATCCTCCATCGCCGACAGCTCCATGGAGATCATCGACCTCCATGGCGCCCTCGTAGCGCCAGGGTTTGTGGACTCCCACGTCCACCTCACGGAAACCGGCATCGCACTGGGTTCCCTCCAGCTGGGCGGGATCCGTTCGGCCCGGCAATTACTCGATGCCGTCGCCGCAGCCAAAGGCGACGGCCCCCTGCTGGGTCATGGCTGGGATGAATCCATGTGGGAGAACCCGGCCCTGCCGGCGGCCGAGGAGCTTGAGCAGGCCGCCGGCGGCAGGCCGGTGTTCCTCGCCAGGGTGGATGCGCATTCGGCGTTGGTCTCCTCCTCCTTGGCTGCCGCCGCCGGGCTTGGCGGGCTGGACGGCTACAGCGCGGGTTCACATGTGAAGCGGGCCGCCCATACGGCGGCCCGCCAGGAAGCACGACGGCTCCCGGAAGCCAGCCTCCTGGCCTACCAGCGGCGCGCCCTGACCGAAGCGGCCGAAAACGGTTATGTGGCACTGGCGGAGATGGCCGCGCCGCATATCGGCGGAGTTTCCGACCTTCGCCTTGCCGCCGCGTGGAACACGGGGGCCGGAGAGGCCATGCCGGAAATCCTGCCGTACTGGGGCGAACTGGCAACCTCCGCGGAGCAGGCCCGGGCACTGCTGGACGAACTGGGCGTAGCCGTGCGCGGCCTGGCAGGCGACCTGAACATTGACGGTTCCCTCGGCTCCAGGACAGCGGCACTGAGGGCCGGCTACAGTGACGCGGAGGGGGAGCGGGGCAGCCTCTACCTCTCGGCAGAGCAGGCCGGCGCCCACCTGGCGGCCTGCTCGCTGCTGGGCATCCAGGGCGGCTTCCACGTCATCGGCGACGCGGGACTTGATGCCGCGCTGGAGGCCCTGGAACTCGCGGCCGCCGAAGTGGGCGAGCAACGGATCCGTGCCGCCGGCCACCGCTTCGAACATGTGGAAGTCGCGGACCCCAAATCGGTGCAACAGCTGGCCCACTACTCCGTCACCGTCAGCGCCCAGCCACGCTTCGACGCTGACTGGGGGAACGAAGGCGGCATGTATGAGCAGCGTCTGGGGAGCCGGAGCCGCTCCATGAACCCGTTTGCCTCGTTCTATGCTGCCGGTGTTCCTATCTGCTTCGGCAGCGACAGCCCGGTGACACCGCTGCGCCCGTGGTCCAGCGTGCGTGCCTGCCTGGAACACCACAACCACGCTGAACGAATCTCGGCCCGCGCAGCGTTCCTCGGCCACACCCGCGCGGGGTGGCGGGCAGCAAAGCACCGCAACCCGATGGCCGGGCAACTGGTTCCCGGCGCACCGGCCAGTTTCGCTGTTTGGGATGCTGAGGAGCTTATGGTCCAGGTGGCGGACGGCCGCGTCCAGTCCTGGAGCACGGATCCGCGCGCCCGCACGCCCCTTCTCCCGGCACTTGATACCGGCGTGGACCCGGTGTGCCTGCAGACCGTGAAGGACGGCGTGGAGCTGCATTCAAGTCCGGCACTGCGCTCCTGACCGGACACACCGGCCAGCGCCCCCATAAAGCGCCCTATAATAGGTAGTTGCGCCTGACCGCCAGCTACTCCGCTGCGGTTCAGCCGCTCCGACCGCTCCCGTCCAGGAAGGCCCTTTGTGCGCGTCCTCACCATCATTCCTACTTACAACGAGCTGGAATCGCTGCCCAAGACTCTCCAACGCCTCCGCGCAGCCGTACCGGCCTCGGACGTACTGGTAGTGGACGACAACAGCCCGGACGGCACCGGCCAGCTTGCGGACGGCTTTGCCGCCGAGGATGCACAGGTTCACGTCCTGCACCGCAAAGGCAAGGCAGGCCTGGGAGCCGCCTACATTGCCGGGTTCAAATGGGGACTCGAGGCTGGCTACGACGTCCTGGTGGAAATGGATGCGGACGGCTCCCACCAGCCCGAACAGCTTCCCCAGCTGCTGGAAGCCGTTGAACAGGGCGCGGACCTTGCCATGGGTTCCCGCTGGGTTCCCGGTGGCAGCGTGGTCAACTGGCCGCTGTACCGGCAGGCGATTTCACGCACCGGCAGCACGTACGCCCGGCTGATGCTGGGCCTGAAGATCAAGGACGTCACCGGCGGCTACCGCGCCTTCCGGCGGACCACGCTGGAAAAACTGAACCTCGACCTTGTCGATTCAGTGGGCTACGGCTTCCAGGTTGACCTGGCGTGGCGTGTAGCCAAGCTGGGCCTCAGGATCGAGGAACGCCCCATTACGTTCGTGGAGCGCGAGCTCGGAGCGTCAAAGATGAGCGGCAACATTGTTATTGAAGCCATGATCAACGTCACCAGGTGGGGCCTGCAGGCACGCTGGAACAAGCTCACAGGCAAGAAGGATCCGGCACAGGGCTGACCTGCAACGCCGTTAGGACAAAGATAAGGGCCGGCCCGGCAACGTGATCACGTTGCCGGGCCGGCCCTTTCTTAATCCTTCAGATCGCGTCAATCCTTGACGCTATGACCTCGGTGGGAGGCCGTGACCGCCGCTGGGGTCAGGCGCTGCGCCGTTCGCCACGGCGTTCGCGCAGGATGGTCAGCCGGTCCTCGAGGATCTGCTCCAGCTCGGGAAGGGAACGGCGCTCGAGAAGCATGTCCCAGTGCGTACGGACAGCCTTTTCGTTGCTGGTGTCCGGACGTTCGCCATCAACGAGGAGCGCTTCCTTGCCGGTCTTGGAAACCCACACAGGAGGAATTTCAGCCTCTGAAGAGAACGTCACGAAGACCTGCTCGCCGTCCTCGCACCGATATTCGACGCGCTGGCGCGGAGCCGGCTCAACGCCGGACTCGGTCTCCATGCTCTGCGCGCCAAGGCGCATACCCCGCAGGCTGCGATCGCTCATGTTTTCTCCCTCTGGTCGGTTCGCGGAGCAGGACTCCACGCAAGCCGGAACGGCATAACCGCCCCGGACTACTGTGTGCACTGTGCTGCATCATAAGATTCAACGCATTGCGAAGCTTTCTTGTTCCAGCGGATCTGGTCCGACCGGACAAATACTCAATCATACCGGCGTGAGGCCTAGCCGCAAAACGGGAGGGGACCCGCGACCAGACGCGAATCCCCTCCCGCCCCGCATGGGCAAATCCGTGTCAGGACCCAGGCTGTCGAGCGGGTTCCTCGTCGAACAGCCCGCCGCCGCCCGCGGTCGGACCAGGATTGGTACCGCCGAGCGCCTGGCCGATGCCCTTGAGTGCCTCGCCAATCTCGCTGGGAACGATCCACAGCTTGTTTGATGATCCCTCTGCGATTTTCGGAAGTGTCTGAAGGTACTGGTAGGCCAGGAGCTTCTGGTCTGGGTTGCCCTTGTGGATGGCGTCAAAGACTTTCTGGATCGCCTGTGCCTCACCGTCTGCGCGGAGGATGGCCGCCTTGGCGTCGCCCTCAGCCGCAAGGATCGAGGCTTGCCGTTGGCCCTCGGCCGTGAGGATGGCGGACTGCTTGGTGCCTTCAGCCGTGAGGATGGCAGCGCGGCGGTCCCGCTCGGCCCGCATCTGCTTCTCCATCGAGTCCTGGATCGAGTGGGGCGGGTCAATGGCCTTGAGCTCCACGCGCGAGACCCGGATGCCCCAGCGGCCGGTTGCCTCGTCCAAGACACCGCGCAACTGGCCGTTGATCTGGTCGCGGGATGTGAGCGCCTCTTCCAGGTTCAGGCCGCCCACAACGTTACGCAGGGTGGTAGTGGTGAGCTGCTCCACGGCCTGGATGTAATTGGCAATCTCATACGTGGCTGCGCGCGGATCAGTGACCTGGAAGTACACCACAGTGTCGATGGACACCACCAGGTTGTCTTCGGTGATGACCGGCTGCGGTGGAAAGGACACCACCTGTTCCCTCAGGTCAAGGAGCGGCAGGAGCCGGTCCACAAACGGGATCAGGATGGTGAGTCCCGGGTTTAGGGTCCGCTGGTACTTGCCGAGCCGTTCAACGACGCCGGCCCGCGCCTGCGGGATAATCCGCACCGAGCGGACCAAGACAATGATCACGAACACGATCAGGACCACCAGCACAATGGCCAGGGCGGCTCCTCCTGCGTTATCCATACGACTCCTATTCCCCAATTGTTAGGCTGTACTTAGGACTGAGTGGCCTGCTCCGGCTGGGCGGAAACAACAGCCGTGGCCCCGTCGATGGCCGAGACCACTGCCTTCTGGCCGGCAGGCAGGACGCCACCGGAGGACCGGGCGCTCCAGACATCGCCCCCGATCTTGACGAGGCCGCCGGTGGAGCTGACTGCTTCCATCACGAGGGCCTGCTCGCCGATGAGCCGGTCAATGTTGGTGCGCTGGTCGGCGGGTCCCTTTTTCAGGTGGCTGAGTGCCACCGGGCGGACAAAGGCGATCATCAGCAGTGAGACGACGCAGAACACCACAATCTGCAGCCACAGGTCAGCGCCGGCAAAATCTGCGACGAGCGCGGCAAGTGTTCCGCCGCCGAGCATGATGAAGAACAGGTCAAGGGTGATCATTTCGATCACTGCGAACGCGAGGAAAGCGGTGAGCCACAGGGCCCACCAGTTTTCGCCGAGCCATTCAAACATTCCGTCCCCCTTGACCATTCGGTAGCTGTCTATTTATCCTAGTCCGCCCGAAAGCAGGACGGCAGGTTGCGTGTAGGGCAGCGGTTGAACGTGGCCAAGTCGTTACGGTGCGGACCGTGCCGGACGGAAGACCGTGATCCGGAATCGTGCCTCCACCTGGGTCGAGACCCCGCCGCTCCCGATTTTGGCCGCAATGGCCGTGCGGTCCAGGTGGTGCCCGGCCGGACCCATGAAGGCCAGGTCAGCCAGCTCGCTGGGCGTTAGCGTCATCAGGATATCCAGGTCCCGGGTGGACTCGGCGGCGAAGTGCGGCGAGAGTGATTCTGCCAGCCGCGCGTCTTTGTCGTCCTCGATGGACAGCATCCCTGCCTGGGCGGCGACGGCGGCAAGGTGGCCGGCGCGCGGCGTCACCACTACTAGCCTGCCGCCGGGCCGGAGGACCCGGGCGAATTCGGCGGCGTTGCGGGGAGCGAAGATCACCGTGATGGCGTCGACGGCGGCATCCGTCACCGGGAGCGGCTGCCACACATCGCAGGCCAGGCTGATGGCCTCCGGATTGAGGCGTGCGGCTCGCCGCAGCGCGAACTTGGAGATGTCGAGCGCGACGGCGGCGCAGCTGCCTGTAGTCCGCCGCACCTCATCCAGCACCACCCTGAGATAGTGGCCGGTCCCCGTACCCGAATCGAGGACTGTGAATGGTTCGCCCGGGGTTATCCCGGGCACGACGGCGGCCGCGACGGCGTCTGCCAGGGGGCGGTAATGCCCGCCGTCCAGGAAAGCGAACCGGGCCGCCACCATCTCTGCGGTGTCGGCTTCAAAGACTGTCCCCTTGCCCACCAGCAGGTTGAAATAGCCCTGTTTCGCCGCGTCGAAGCCGTGCCCGGATCCGCAGACCAAGGCCTTGCGGGCCGCGTCACCCGGCCCGACCCGGACATTCAGTGCGGCGCCGCACACGGGGCAGCGCAGCGGAGGACGAGGGCTTGATGGCATACGGACCATCTTAGGGCGGGGAACGGGCCGGCGCGGCGCCCGCACGAGTGTTCTGGCCGCATGTTCGCGTGGGGGAAAGCTGCACGTTAGGCTCACGTGGGTGAAGCCAGAACACCTCCCGCTGCTCAATTCGGTCTCCGCGCCGGCCGTTCACCCGGACGGCAGCCGTGCTGTTGTGTCGGTGACCAGGCCGGATTTCACTGCTGATTCCTACGTGGGCCAGCTGTGGAGCATCCCGTTGAACCAGAAGCAGCTGCCGCGGCGAATCACCAGGGGTTTCCGGGACACCGGCCCTGCCTTCTCTCCTGATGGACTGGTCCTCGCCTTCCTCCGGACGGCCGGACCATCGTCGAAAGCGCAGCTCGTCGTGGTGGAGGCCGGCGGCGGTGAACCCCAGGTCATTAGCGACAGGCTGCTCGGCGTGGAATCCTTTGCCTGGTCTCCTGATTCGCGCCGGATCGTCTTCAGCTCCCGCGAGCCCGAGGCCGGACGGTACGGCAGCAGCGAAGCCATCACCGCGGAGGCGGAGGCCCCACGGCTGATCTCCTCCTACCAGTACAGGCTGAACAGTGTTGGCTACACGCGCGACAAGCCGCAGCAGCTGTTCATCGTGGACGTCCCGGAACTCGGCGGCGAACCGCTGGCACCGCCTGCGGCTCCGTCACTGCCGGACGCCCGGCAGCTGACGTCGCTCGCCACGGACGCCAGCTCCGGAGTTTTCAGTGCAGACGGATCAGCCGTCTACTTTGTAGCAGCACCTCCGGAGAACGACGACGGCTTGGCCACCGTGATCTACCGGGTGCCGGTCACCGGCGGCGACCCCCTCCCGGTGGATCAGGGAGTAGCCGCACCTCAAACCGTCTCGGACGTCCGGCAGTCCCGGGACGGCAAATGGCTGTTCTACATTGCCCGGGACCTGGGCGGCTCGGGCCGGGACTTTGTGGCACGGAACGCCGTGTTGTACTGCGTAGCGGCCGAAGGCGGCATGCCCGTTGCACTGACCGACCCAGAGTTGATGGACGTTGCGGCACCGGGTGCCCGGATTGAGCTCCGCGGCCCGGACCACGCCCTGGTCCTGAACAACGCGCAAGGGTCGGTTGAGCTCCTTGAGCTGGGGGCGGCGGGCGGGCATGCCCTGCTGGTGCACGGCGACAAGGTGGTGACGGGCGCTGCCTGGGCGGGTGGTTCGCTGCTCGTCGTATTCGGCGATCCGTCTACTCACGGGGACGTCGGAGTGCTCGACGACGGGCAGCTGCGGCTGCTGACAGACTTTTCGGCCGTTCTGCGGACACAGACGGACATTGTGGTTCCACACGAGCTGACGTTTGAGGCGCCCGATGGCTATCCCGTCCATGGCTGGCTCGTCAGGCCTGCGGGCAAGGGTCCGCACCCGGTCCTGTTGAACATCCATGGCGGGCCGTTTGCCCAGTTCACCGTTGCCCTGTTCGACGAAGCCCAGGTGTACGCGGCCGCTGGCTATGCCGTGCTGATGTGCAATCCGCGCGGCTCCGCCGGCTACGGCCGGGAACACGGGCTGGCCATCAAGGGCCGCCTTGGCACCGACGACATGGAGGATGTCCTCGCGTTCCTGGACGGGGCACTGGCCAAATTTCCAGCGCTCGACGCGGGCCGGCTGGGCATCATGGGAGGCTCGTACGGCGGATACCTGACCGCCTGGACCATCGCGCACCACCACAGGTTCCAGGGTGCCATTGTGGAGCGTGGATTCCTGGACCCGGTCAGCTTCGAGGGCTCGGCCGACATTGGCTGGTACTTCGGCAACGAATATCTCGGCAGCTCAACGGTGGAAGTCGCTGCGCAAAGCCCGTTCGAGCACGCGGGCAACGTGCAGACCCCGACGCTGGTCATCCACAGCGAAAACGATCTCCGGTGTCCGCTGGAGCAGGGCCAGCGGTATTTCACGGCCCTGAAGCGGCGGGGTGTGGAAGCCCGGCTGCTGGTGTTCCCGGGCGAGGACCATGAACTTTCCCGGTCCGGCAGGCCGCAGCACCGGCGCCAAAGATTCGAGCACATCCTGCGCTGGTGGGCCCGGTTCCTCCCGACCGACGCAAATCCGGCAGACGCACCGCCGGAGTGACGCGGAGGCGTGCAGGCGCGTCAGGGGTTCCCGGGCAGGAAGCCCAGTGCCGCACGCGCCTTTCCGATCCCCGGCTCGGCCCAGTTGGCGGCGTACTCGGCGTTGGAGCTCAAGGACCTCAACTCGGCACGGTCAACGTAGAGGGTGCCATGGAGGTGATCGGTTTCGTGCTGCACAATTCTCGCCTGCCAGCCCTCGAATTCCCGTTCCGACGCCAGGCCTCCAGGGGTGTCGAACCGGAGCAGCACCCGTTCAGGCCGTACGACCACTGCCTGCAGGCCGGTCAGGGAGAGGCACCCCTCGAAGAACGCCGCAGTTTCCGTTCCGACGGGCGTGTAGTGCGGGTTAATGATGGTGAGGAACTCCAGCGGGCTACGGTGCCGCAGTGCAGCGGCCTCGGGGTCGACGTCGTACTGGTCCTCAAGGACTGCCAGCTGCAGCGGGATTCCGAGTTGCGGGGCGGCCAGCCCCACACCAGGGGCTTCGTGCATTACCTCGCGCATGAGGACAATCAACTGGTCCAGCTCGCCGGCGCTGATCTGGCCGGTGAAGGACGCGGCCCGCTGGCGGAGTACGGGATTCCCGGCCTGGACGATGGGCGGCAGCGATCCCGCAGACAGGATTTCCTGCACCCGTTCCCTCAGGCGCGCAGGAGTGAATGAAGTGGGCGGTGATACAGGGGTCATGCGGAAAGCCTAGCGGCGGACGCCGCAGGGCGTCGGCTAATGTCGATGCCATGGCTGAACTGATGTTGTCCGAACCCAACGCACTGGAACTTGTCCTGGACTTTATCCGGACCCTGGAATCCGGCGGTGACGGCGGGGCCGTCGGCCGTTTCCTGGCCGCGGACTTCGTGCTGGTCGAGGCACCGCATCTGCTCGCGGCTGAAGGCTCCACGCGGACGCGGGACCAGGCGATGGCTGGCCTCGATCAAAGCGGCGAAGTAGTGGGGGACCAGAAGTTCGAGATCCGCCGCACCACCTGCGAAGGCGGTCGGGTTGTGGTGGAGGCCGACTGGTCGGCGAGGACCCTGATGGACCTGCGGTACTGGGATGCCGGGGAGACCATCCGCGCACGGACGTCGTCGGTCTTTGAAGTCCGGGACGGCCTGATCATCAGCCAGGACAGTTACGACTGCTACTTCGTGAACTCCTGACCCGGAGCCTTTCAGCGCGGGGGTTGCTGCATGGTGAACCGGCGGGCCACCAGCCTGTTGGCCGCCGGAAAGCCGGACACGGCGCTGACTGCCCGGTTCCTTAAGGCCAGGAACGGCCGCCCCAGCGGGCGCCCCAGCGTCATATTCACCTCGGACTGCCATCGGGCTGCCGAGGCGGCCTTACGACGCCGGGCGGAATAGGCGTTCAAGCGCTGGCTAACCGGTTTCCCCTCCAGGGCATCACAGATGATCGGAGCGAGTTCCGCCGCGTCCAGCCAGCCAAGGTTCATGCCCTGGCCGCCGATGGGGCTTATTTCATGGGCAGCATCACCGATCAGGACCGCCCGCCCCTCGACTGATCGGCACGCCACCGTGGAGCGCGGGCTGAAGCTACTGAGCATGGTGTTGGTGGCCGGGTCCGGCCGGATCCCTGTGCGGCGGTGGACCATCCGTGCCAGTTCGACGGCGTCCGGGACCGGTTCGGGCCGGGGAATCCTCACTACCCAGCGGCGGAGACCGCCCGGCAGCGGAAAGGATTCCACTATCCCTTCGGCTTCGAGGTACAGGACGGCTTCGTTCAGGTTTCCGCCGGTACCTTCGAAATCACCCATCACATAATGGTCGGGATAGGTCCGGGACGTGGCCGGGATGCCCAGCAGGCTGCGCATCAGGGACCGCGAGCCGTCGGCGGCGACCAAAAGCCGTGAGGTGATCCGTGTGCCGCCCCCGCCCGTCTTGGTGGCCGTAGCTCGGACGGTGACGAGTCCGCCGTCGTCCGCTATTCCTGTCACCCGGGTGCCCCTGACCAACGCGGCCCCATCCAGTTCGTGTACCCGCTGCTCGAGCAGGGATTCGGTTGCGACCTGGGGGAGGGACAGCACAAACGGGAAGCGCTCCGAGACCGATGCGAAAGACATTGACCCCACGGTCTTCCCCCCGCTGACCGCGATGCCGCCACGGATCTGCACGCCGGCATCAACCATGGCGCTGGCCACGCCTGCCGTGTCCAGCACCGCGAGGGCGGGGGGATGGATGCCGATGGCCCGCGAGTGGTGTTCCCGGTGGAGCCGCTGTTCAAGGACCTGGACCACAACGCCTTCCTGAAGCAGCAGGGCGGCGAGATACAGACCCACGGGTCCGCCGCCGACGATCACCACGTCAGCCATCGGGATGGTCCGGGCGGTGCAGGAGGACCTGATGGAACGGGGAGTGGCGCTCCACCTGCCAGCCCGGGGGAGCGGCGGCGGTGAGTTCTGCAGGGGTGTAGCTGCGCCTGATTGAGGTCAGGCCGTCCGCACGGATGAACGAGCCGCGGAACGGAAGGGCCGCCAGGGAAAAAAGTGCGTAGGCTGCGATGTTCCGGCGGAGGTCGTTGTGCAGGGAAATCCGGCGCGCCAGGGCTTGCGAATCTGCCAGGAGCTGAGCCAGGTCTGCTGGTTGAAGGTGGTGGATTACGTGGTTCGAGATGACGACGTCAAACCGGCGGCCTTCGCGGAC
This sequence comes from Pseudarthrobacter humi, assembly GCF_024294965.1. Taxonomy (NCBI): domain Bacteria; kingdom Bacillati; phylum Actinomycetota; class Actinomycetes; order Micrococcales; family Micrococcaceae; genus Pseudarthrobacter; species Pseudarthrobacter humi. The sequence goes on along the minus strand of NZ_JANCLV010000003.1, from coordinate 1,746 downwards.
CAGGTCGGCACTGTCCGCCTGGCGGAACCGGACTGAGACGTGGTGGGGTCGGCGTGACGAGTAGCTGTATGCCCTGGCGTCCGGGTCAATGCCGGTGACCTCGAGCAGCAGTTTGTCCCGGGCGGACCAGAGGGCGAGCTGGCGTGCCAGGTCCCCACCGCCGCATCCTATGTCAAGGAGCGTGGTTTCAGTGTCGTGGGAGAGCAGAGGGCGAAGCTTTCGGCGGTACAGCTGCCGCCAGCCGGAGAAGAGCCGGTTCACCAGCTCGAATTGCCCGTACGTGAGCTCCAGTTTGGTGGGATCACAGTCCGGCAGGTCCATCATTTCCACGGCGTCCGCAGCCCTTTGCCGCATCAGGGACACAGGTCAGACCAGTGACGAGGCCGCCTCAGGCTGCACCGCCTGTTTCCCGGTGGCTGCCTGGCGGAGTTTCGTGAAGAGCCCGGTCTCCACCGTGAGTCCGGGGCCGAACGCCATGGAGCAGATGCGTGCCTCACCCTCCACCAGCGGCTGCTCCAGGATGTGCCTGAGGACAAACAGCACGGTGGCGCTGCTCATGTTGCCGTAGTCCCGCAAAGTATCCCGTGCCGGAACGAGTTGCTCGTCGGTGAGTTCAAGTCGAGTCTGGACCTTGTCCAGGATACTCCGGCCGCCGGGATGGATGGCCCAATGGCGGATGTCCCGGTAGGGGAGTCCGCGCAGCGAGGGATCCCGGGCCAGCAGCGGCGCGAGGGCGCCGATGATGTGATCGTCGATGATGTGGGGGACGTAGTTGCCCAGCACCATTTCGAAGCCATGGTCGCCGATGTTCCAGGCCATGGATTCCTCGCCCACCGGCGTAAGGACGGTTTCGAAGTGGTCCAGTTGCATCAGCGCAGGTGCATCCGGATCGTTCCGGGCCGTAATGATGGCTGCCGCCGCGCCGTCGGCGAACAGCGCCGAACCCATGATGGTGTCGGGATCGTTCGAGGTCCGCACGTGCAGGGAGCACAGCTCGGCACAGACCACTAGGACAACAGCCTGCGGATCTGCTTCGCAGAACGATTTGGCGGCCCGCAGCGCCGGAAAGGCGGCATAGCAGCCCATGAATCCGAGGTGATAACGCTGGACGGCCGGGTCCAGCCCCAACGCGCGAACGACCTTATAGTCAGGACCGGGGTTGAAGAAGCCTGTGCAGGAGACGGTAACGACGTGGGTTATGTCAAGCAAGGACAGATCCGGGCAGGCGTCCACGGCAGCCCGGGCGGACTCAATGAAAAGTTTGGTGACTTCCCGGGCAAAGATCTCGTTGCGCACCTTGGTGGTGGGGTTCAGGAGCAGGCCCGTGGCGGGATCAAAGAACTGTGGAGAATCCGAACGGAACGCCATGGTCATTTCTTCGACCGCGGTATGGCGCGTATCGATGGCGGCCGAATCGAAGCAAGTACTCACCAGCCGCGTGCCCAGCCTGGTCAGGCCTGGCTGAGCTGCAAAAACGTCCCGGGCTTCGGTTTGGACCAGCACGGTGGGCGGAACAGCAGTTTCGAGTGAACGCACGTAGACCGTCATTGGTTCATTCTTGGCGAGCACGCCGGATTAGACAATGGCGCAACATCAGCGGAAGCCCCGGAGTCGCCGGCTAAATGTCCTGTCTCAAAGAAGTTGAGGCAGAGGGTGCCGGATTAGAGCGGTTGCCCCAACTTGAATGAGACGGGTTTGGGTGGTTCGTCTCATCCAAGTTGGGGTAGATCGAAGAATGTCTGATCG